>NZ_CP042913.1:2971826-3321255 GCF_008065115.1 Bythopirellula goksoeyrii
CCTGATATTCAATCGTCCGCGCCGCTTCGTAGATGTAGCTGACGCTCGGATAGCCACGCGTCACCATTAGCGGGACGTCCCAACGATCAGTGATCGGATAGAGCACTCCTGCCAGTGCTTCCTTTTCTAGCCACACTTCGACGTAATCGTCTTGGTTGTCCCACGTCGCCCGACGGTAGGTCTGTTGTGTCCGCTCCAACATGCCCGCCAGAGAAGAGTAGGTGCGGGGCTTACGCATCCAGCGGGTATTGTCTGCAATCCAGTCATAAGGAATGGTGCCATCGCGCCGCATCTCGACAAGCAAACGGATAACGGTGCTCTTATATTGGGCCTCAGTCTTGGCGATCGCCCCGCGACTAACGAGCTGGTAGTAAACTTGCCGAACCGTCATCGGCTGATACTCAGCAAGCACGTCGATCATCGCATCACGAATAGCCTGAATATCAGCTTTGGTGCGTCGCGCTGATCTTATGGACCTAGCCCCATAAGATTGCTGTTTGTTTTTGCTTGGCGGTCTCTTCGCCTTCGTGGTAGAATGTGTACTCAACATAAAAGCTTCCTTGCTTTAGCCTTGGTGCGACAACCACATCGCGTGCCAAGGCTTTTTTGTGGATTGATTAGAGTCCCATCTCGGCCAACTCGGCTTCAGCCCGTTGAATATCCCTCTCCCGCTGGATCGAGGTCTTAGGCTGCGGAGAAGTTCCGTTAGCGGCATCCGTGCAGCGCTGCTGGAATCTGCGATGGGCTTGGCGGGAAGTGAAACGACAACCGCCCTCGACATAGGTTTCGAGCTTGACGCCGCGAACGCCGTTGAGATGCCAACGCCAGATGGTGCTAGGATTCCGGCTACACTCTTTGGCGAGCTGATTAAGAGTAATTCGATCTTCAGAATAGATGTCCATGATTTCCTCCGTGATGGTGTGATATGACCAATACGGAGTTTATTAGACACGAAACGCCATGGACTGAAAAACGAAAAGAAGACTATAATCAGGCGAATAGGGAAGCCTCTAAGAGCTTTCCCAGGAAACCTCTAAGCGTTTTCCCAAAGCCCCAGTTCGCGAAGTCGCTTACGCACCGTTTTGGCGCAAACTTTTATGCGGTGCTTGTTGAATAATGCTTTGGATATATTCTTGCATGCTGCTTTTTTCCCGACATAAAAAGCAAATTCCTCGCGCAGCCATCCCTCTTCCTTGGGCGTAACCAGCTTCTTAGAGTTCTTGCCGCCTGTACTACGCTTCTCTGCAATTATAACTCCATCAATCAAGGAGTCGGTTATCAAGCTCCTGAGAAATCCATCCGATATGCCGACTAAATAAGCTAGATGTGCCACTTCCAAGGCATCAGCGAGACAAGGATTCTTATTGAGTTTTTGGCAAAGCTCGAGTGCTTCTCTAGCCTCCCGCAAGAGTGAATGTACAAGAGCTATAGTGTCATGGTTAAGCTTTTCTAAACCGATCCTCCCGTTGTAGGCACTCTTATAACTGAAACTGATACATTCTGGACGCTTGAAGTTTTCCCAGTCCGGATCTAGCTTTTCGGCGGTCGAAATGGCGTACTGTACACAGCCCTCAAGGGAGGACATTAGTCTTTCGAGGCGTTTAATGCTTTCGCTATCAGCGGCCATCCAGCAATCTCCTATTTTGAGCCGAGCCGACCGACCGGGGCCACGGGGAGATTGCGTCCCATGACACCGATCAGTCTGTGCGGTTTATAACTCCGCGAACTCGGCAGTCGTCATTCTAACCAATCATTCTGGCAACTTCGATTGCTTTTTTCCGATCCTTCTCGGCGTAAACTTCGGTGATCCCGATAGATTGATGCCCCAGCAGTGTCTTTGCTGCGTCGATATCGAACTCCCGGCGGACCTTGGTAGCTAGGCTGTGACGCAGCTGATTCGGTGCCCAGCGGTGTTTTGTGTTCCACTCTCTTAGCTCCGCTCGCTGTCCTGGGGTGCGTTTCCCTGCTGCGATGGAATGAATAAGTTCATGAGGAAATGCCAACTCACAGCCCCGCGATACGGCTCGACCGTAGCTTTGAGTAGTGTATTTGGCGTCGGGAATGCGTGTCGGCTTCCTACGTCGATTGGTGCCGACACGGTTGCCACAAGTGCGCGGGGTTTTTCTCTCTGCATTACGTCGATCTCGCATCTCCTGCATGGCTTCAGCGGGGGAGAAACAATAATCTTCCGCGCTACGCAGGAGAAACGGGGTTAGCACTTCTTGAGCTTGAGGACCAATATAAATCGTCCGTTCGTATCCGTGGTGAGCCGTCTTATGCTCTTTGAGCCTGGCCTCCCACACTGCGCCGCTGCGATCCACATCGCCAGCCTTGAGATTACAGACTTCCCCCGGTCGGCATCCCGTATGCATCTGGAATTTTACCATCGCTGATACAACACTAGACAGGAAGGGAAGTGTTTGCTCAACCACTGCCAAGTCTACAGGTTTCACAGGGGCTGGCTCGCGTAGCCCGTTGCGTCCCTTCCGTAGTCCGGGGATGATGGCAAGCGTTTGTGGGACAACGGCAGGAATCAGCCCCTCACTGGCCCCCCAGCGGAATACAGCCACGATCTGACGCATTCTCTCGTTGATATAGGGACGGCTCAAATTCTCGTCGATCAACTTCTGTCGTATCGCCTTGAATTGCAGGACGCCAAATTCGGCGGCCTCTGTCCGACCATAGAGTTCCTTCAGAGGAGTCATGCCGCGCTTCATGTTCTGGTAGGTACCGCGCGTGGTATCCCCGTAATATTGCTTTGCGAACTTCAGATAGTCGGCAATCAACTCGATTATCGTGATCGACGCCGCGGGATTGCCATAAGTTGCGGACCGACCAGTAGCTAACCATTCAGCAATCAGCCGATCATATTCGAGCTTACTGGCCTTGGTACTGTGGGGTCCCAGGTAGTAGTCTCTACCGCTAATCGTACAAACCGCCTGCCCACTTGCGCGGTGTTTACGGTACTTCGGAATCGTCTGCCCAATAGAACGCGGCATTGCAAGGGTCTCCTATAACTTGTGGAAATATAAAACGGTACGTACCGTTTTATTCCCTTAGGAAACGCCTCACTGCCAACTGGAGGCAGGTTAGAAAATAACTTGTTTTCTAGGCTCAAACTGTAGTGGGCGATGAGGGACTCGAACCCCCGACATCCACGGTGTAAGCGTGGCGCTCTAGCCAACTGAGCTAATCGCCCTTGCCCTTTCGCTTGGCAAGCCTTCGATGGTATCTTTTGGGACGGGGGGTTGTCTAGGCCCTGGTTTTTATCTGCCTAAGGGCCAGAGCAAACACTAGGCAATGTACTAATGCCTATTTGCATGTCTTTCCTAGCTTTCGCAAGCGAAATGTTCAAGTGACTGAGCTGTTTGCAACCTTGATTTTGGCCATTCATCTAGCTGCAATGAATTTGGCGAGTGCTGGACCGCTTTGTTTTCTGTGGCTCCGGTGGGATAACAGATTAGCCGACGATTCTCAAAACCAAGTTGGGAGATTGCGTTTGCAGATGTTCCGGTGGTCGGTGGCCGCCTATTTGCTGGGGATGGTGCTAGGCGTCCTGCTTTGGTTGGTTTTGCCAGGCGACGGACTGGCCCAGGCTTTGGCCAGGTTTCCTAGCCGGGCATTCGGCTTTGCGGCGGCTGAATTGTTGTTCTCATTGGTGTGCATGTTGCCGCTGGCTTTGGATTGGAGATTTCTACAAGGGAGGTCGTGGCTGAGTAAACTGTTGGCCGTAATGTCGGCGACCAACTTGCTGTATCATTTTCCGCCGTTAATGGCGATTGTCGGTCAGTTAGCATCCAACCCTCATTGGGCTAAGGAGCCAGTACTCGATCGTTCGGTACTACTCAACTTGATGGCGCAATGGCACGTGCTGGCCTTGAGTTGTCACTTTGTGTTGGCATCGGTCACAGTGGCTGCGATGGCAACTCTCTGGCTCGCCTCGCAGGCAAACTCCGCAGCTGAGATGAATGCTAAGATGCAGAAATCCATTCGGCATGCGGGACTTGTGGCTCTACTTACTACGCTTCTGCAAATTCCCGTGGGGGTCTGGTTGTTGGCAAGCACGCCGGCCGCCACCCGTACCGCGTTGATGGGTGGCAGCTTGGTGACCTCGTTGATATTTGTGGTGGCGATGACGGGAACGTTAATCTTGCTACAACGACTGGCCAGCATAGTACTGGGCGACTTCGGAGAAAGCACATTGCGCGGAGCGTGTTGGCTAGTGCTGGTAATCATCTTTTTAATGGCAGCTACATTGCGATGGTCGCGGCCTGACAAGTCAAAGTCAATCAAAGCAAAAAGCCCCGCAGCCGTGTCCGTGGTAGTGGACTCGGCTGCGGGGCGATTCTGACGCAGAAACCGTCTCGGAAAGATGGTACTCCGTGCGAATTACTCTACGGGATTTTCTGGTTCTGTCTTACACTCTTCGAGGGTACCACCGGGCAATTTTCCGGCTTTAATTAGCTCGCCGTAGGTTGGGCTGGAGTCATCTCCTTCAACCGAGTGGAGAGCGGCAACTGATTCTAGAGCCTCAACAATCTTCTCGGGATTCTTGGCGTCTTTCTTTCTGTCGAGCAGTGGCAATAAATGTACTCCATAAGGATTGTGCTGCTTACGAGATTTACCTTGATGACAGATATAGCATTTTGCCGCTTTTACTTCGAGCGCCCAGTCACTCTCTTTGTCATCACCGACATAGAGTTTGACAAACTCTTTCTGAAACTGCAGCACTGCCAATGCGGGTTGAGCAAGATTTGCTGTAAACAATATGGCCGTAATACATAGAACGATACGATATTGCATGGGATGCAGACCTCTTCTTTCGTGGTGGATAGTCTCTATCGGTGAATGATGGCTCACTTTGCAGTGAGCTTTTTAGTAGAAATTGCAGGCTGGAGGTTGTCAAGGAAAGAAAGGCAAGAGCCGTGTGTCGCACTGCGGCTCAGCTACGCCATGTGTTTTATGACCGCATCACCAAACTCACTGCATTTCAAGAGCGTTGCGCCATCCATGAGTCTCTCAAAATCGTAAGTCACAGTTTTGGCACTGATCGCACCATTGAGACCTCGGATGATGAGGTCGGCCGCCTCGGTCCAGCCGAGATAGCGGAACATCATCTCGCCAGAAAGGATTACAGAGCCGGGGTTCACCTTGTCCTGGCCTGCGTACTTCGGAGCGGTGCCATGGGTTGCCTCGAAGATGGCGTGGCCAGTCTGGTAGTTGATGTTTCCTCCTGGTGCGATGCCGATGCCACCGACACAAGCGGCCAACGCGTCGCTAATGTAATCTCCGTTGAGATTCAAAGTGGCAATCACATCGTAGTCAGCGGGGCGCGTGAGAATCTGTTGCAGCATCGCGTCGGCGATGACGTCTTTGATAATGATGCCGGCACCAGGCTTGCCCGCGGGGATCTGACACCAGGGACCACCATCGAGTTCTGTAGCGCCAAATTGGTCTCGCGCGCATTCATAACCCCAATCACGAAAGGCACCTTCGGTGAACTTCATGATGTTGCCCTTGTGGACCAGTGTGACTGAGCTGCGATTGTTGTCGATGGCGTATTGAATCGCAGCATGAACCAAGCGGGTGGTGCCTTCCTTGCTGACGGGCTTGATGCCGATGCCGACCGAATTGGGAAAGCGAACCTTTTTCCAGAGATCGGGGAATGTTTCAGAGAAAATCTTGCTGAACTTTTGGCAATCTTCACTCCCGGCTTGAAACTCAATGCCTGCATAGATGTCTTCCGTGTTCTCACGGAAGATGACCATGTCGGTTTTCTCTGGCTCCCTTACAGGTGTAGGAACTCCTTGAAAGTATTGAACGGGACGGAGGCAGACGTAGAGATCAAGAATTTGGCGAAGGGCAACATTTAGCGAGCGGATCCCGCCACCAACGGGAGTTGTCAGCGGACCCTTGATCCCGACCAGGTAAGTGCGAAAGGCGTCAAGCGTTTCGTCAGGAAGCCAGCTACCCGTGGCATTGAAAGACTTCTCACCTGCCAGAACCTCTTTCCACTCGATTCGGCGTTCACCGTCGTAGGCTTTTTCGACGGCTGCATCGAGGACCCGTTGACTTGCGTTCCAGATATCGGGCCCGGTGCCGTCTCCCTCGATAAAAGGGATGATTGGCTGGTTGGGTACTTCTAGGTTATCTCCCTGTTTCTTGATTGGTTTGCCCGAAATGGCTGCCGTCATTGGTATTTCTCTCTTTGTACGCGATTGCGGAATCGTGGGCTCTCTCTGACTATCGGACAACCCTACTATGGATTTGTAGTTGCCGATTTTCGGTTTAATGCTACTCCCCCGTCAATGGGCTCACCTAGTCTAAGAGCGACGATCCAGTTGTGAATGAAATAGGAGACACCTATAATCACTTAAACTTCTTCTTTCAACGTAACTATTCCAATCAATCTGAGGGCCTCACCCATGCCAAGTTCGCCTAATCGTCGTGATTTTCTATCTAATACGTCCCTGGCTGGGGCGGGAGTTGTATTTGGGGGCATTTCAGCCTCACTTTTGAGCGCCGAAGAGGAATCATCCATGCCCTTTAAGATTTCTGTTGCCGAATACTCTCTACACAGAATGATCCAGAAGGGAGATCTCGATCCGCTAGATTTTGGCCCTTTCTGCAAGGAACATTTCGATGTGGACGCTGTTGAATACTGGATGGGACCATATGCTGATAAGGGAGAGGATCTTGTCTACCTCGATGAAATGCACAAAAAGAGCGAAGATGCTGGGGTCAAAGGCTTGCTGATTATGTGTGATATTCCCAATGGTGAGGGGGATCTCGGGAATCCAGATGCTAGCAAGCGGCAGCTGGCGGTTGAAAAGCATTATCCCTGGGTGGCCGCGGCCAAACGGATGGGATGCCACTCAATTCGGGTAAATGCCCGGTCTGAGGGGACCAAAGAAGAGCAGGCAAAGCTTGCGGCGGAGGGTCTGAGGAAACTTAGTGAATATGCTGCACCCCAGGGGATCAACGTGATTGTAGAGAATCATGGCGGCTATTCCTCCGATGGGGCTTGGTTGGCCGGGGTAATTAAGAGCGTCAATCTACCGAATTGCGGCACTCTGCCAGATTTCGGCAACTTTCGGGTCAGCCCAGAGGAGAACTACGACAAGTATAAAGGTGTCGAAGAATTGATGCCTTACGCCAAGGCTGTCAGTGCAAAATCCCACGTATTTGATGACAAGGGGAATGAATCCGAGATCGACTATGAAAGAATGATGGAAATCGTGACTAATGCTGGCTATCACGGGTATGTTGGTATCGAGTGGGAAGGATCGGAACCGGAATCCGAGGTCGAAGGGGTACTGCTGACCAAGCGATTGCTGGAGCGAGTTCGCTCTCAGATGACTTGAGCGAGAAATAAAAGAAAATCGAAGTTCTTAAGGGCGGCCATTTGGCCGCCTTTTTTCGTCTTTCAGGGCCCGTTCTGAAGCAATTAATAGGCTTGGTGACCACGGACTTGCGAGGTGGACACCGGGGGAAACGGGAGTGAGTGAAGTGCCCACTTATTAGGCAGTCGAGCTTTTGCCTTGCTAGGCAGGGCCTGCCCGAATATAGGCATCTGCTGGCAATCGACGTAAGTGCAAGCAGTGCAAGGACCTACGTGATTCATTTGATCGCTAGCTGATACTGGGAGCAAACACGGAGGCCGCAGCGGCCCTTCGGATGGACCACCCTGCATTAAGCGTAAGGAGACACTTATCGTGCTAGCCCAAGCTCAAGAAACCTATCGGGAAGTTTTGCAAGTCGCCGACAATCTTTATCGTCAAGAACCAGATTGGGTGACATTCTTTCGCGAAGTTCTCGGAATCGACGGTATAGTTCGGACCCGTTTTCCCTCTTTTGAGGAACTCACCAAATTTGAGCAAACGGATGAATTTGACCGCATCCAGAAAATGCTGGTAAAGCTGCGAGAAAAGAGGAACTCTGCAGATCCCGATTCTGAGCCAACCCGGGTAATAACCGTCCGCTTGCCCAAGAGCATGCACGAGTATCTGAGGACCGAGGCTCACGATCTGCGGACCAGCATGAACAAATTGTGCATTTCGAAGCTACTTCAGGTAATTGGCGAAGAAATGATACCCAACGAGAGAACCGGCGGTACCAAGCCGGCCGCCCAAGCATCTACTCCTACCAATCAGGGGCAGCCCGTTTCCAATAATGTTCACCTTGGCGGCCAAGCCCCCCAGCCGCAAACTCCCCAGAACAACTATCACCCCCAGCAAACCGCGACAAACCACCAGCCGCAGACGATAACGATGCCTTTCAAGCCGGCACAGCCTCGTTTCTAGCATTGGTGCGAATTTAGACGTGTGTCCCTTGCTAGAGTGGTAATTGCAAACTTGCCCCGACCGAACTTCTCGGTCGGGGCTTTCTGCGTTTATAGAGAAAAATCCGGAGAGAACCTATAAGCCGGGTTCTGTGATCCACCGAAGTGGATTGGCGACCATTCATCTACGTCCACGGTTACCCGCGGCCTTTAGCGGCCTACCCGAGGGTCGTAACGAGTCGGACGAACTCTGCCCTCTGTTTGGCCTTGCACCGGGTGGGGTTTACCAAGCCAAACGAGTCACCCCGTCTGCTGGTGCGCTCTTACCGCACCTTTTCACCCTTGCCTGTGGAGTGGTTAGCGTTTAACCATTAGCAAGAAATTCATTCGCTAATTGCAAAACGCTAACCACTCCCATCGGCGGTATGTTTTCTGTGGCACTTTCCCTAATCTCACGATCGGTGGGCGTTACCCACCACCCTGTCCATTGGTGCCCGGACTTTCCTCCCGTTTGCACAAGGCAAACCGGCGGTCTCCCGGTTCACTCCGGAATTTATGTAACCTAAGTATCATAGCAGTCCATTCCTTGGAAACGTAGTATCAGATTTAAAAAGAACCCCAAAAGCCAGGCCAAAGAGGGAGTGTATTGCGCCGGACAATTTGTCGTGCTTTTGGGGAGTGTGAAGTGTCCAGGTGTAGCATGCGTGACACAATCGAGGAAAAATAGTTGATTCTTACTTGACCCAGCAAGGAAGGTAGTTTTTTCTGACTATACCGTAAAAAGCTTATCTACCGTCAAGGAGGGTTATTGCAGTCCATGAGCAATCCACCCTAGAATAAAATGATATAATTCACATAGCATTAGAGAGTGAAAATCTCGATCCCCCCGAATGGGGTCTTTACTTCACAAATTAGATTAGTAATGCTGAGGAGGTTGTGAATTTTTATTGATTTGGTCCACTGAACCTGAACAGAGCAGAGAAGAAAAATGGCTAAAGACAAAATGAAAGACAAAGTGGCCAATTTGACTCCCCGTCAATTGGAAGTAGTCAGGCTGGTAAGCCTCGGATGCATCGTGGAAGAAATTGCCAATATCTTGGATTTGGCAGTGAGTACGGTCGACAATCACAAGGCCGCTGCGATGAAGACCCTGGGAACGGATAAAGCAACTTTGCTGACCCGGATTGCCATCAAGCATCGAATCAGCCCCCTGGACGACAAGCTTTCTCGCAGCGAGAAGCGCAAAAGCGGTCGAAGCAACGATGGGTGGAATTAGTTTACGGACTAATATTTTCCCGGCGTTGACTCAGGAACGCTCACCTTGAGGCGAAAACATCCAGTCGTCGTGTTACTAGCCAGCAGGATGGCAGTTGGATCGGCGATGTCGGAGTCGGCCATTTTTGCGGTAAGTTTGCCCACCTTTTAGAGGGGACTGAAAGGTGGGTGATTTATACTGTAGCTGACTGAATTTTTCAGGCTGCATATTATCGCCGATAGCTGCATCCCGCTTTATTTCTTGAAATTCTGAGATTTTTCTTCAAGTCTGGAATGTGTGAAAATATGTCCCTCGCTTTGTAACTGCTGCAAAATTGCTACAGGGCAGGGTGTTGCATTTTCGCCAGATTTTGAGAAGCTATTTCGATTAGGTAAATTAGAGTTGCGCTTTTCCAGCTCTTCGGTGCCTCAGTTGTGTTTGGCATCGTATTCGCTTTCACTTGAGTCGGATTGCCTGATTTGCGATCCTATGGTGGACGGAATTAACCATTCTTCAATCTAAGGGAGACTCTTTATGCTCAGTCCTGCTTTAATCTTTGCTTGTGGCGGATTCGTTCTCTATTGCACCCTCGACATTCTGCGCTCGGTATCTAGTACTCCTCAGGAAACCAAATAGTCCTGACCAAGGGGTTTCTAACTGACTTTATCGATCCTACGGTGCTAGAGGTGAGTCGACAATCGAATTGTGGTTGGATGTCGTAATGGTTCATCCTGCACAATTACCGATTGAAGACTTGCTGGTGCAATGTAAGTTTCGCAGAACTCGGCGATCAGGGCCGGGAGGTCAGCACCGAAACAAGGTCGAGACGGCTGTAGTGATTGAGCATCTACCGACCCAAGTCCGTGCCGAGGGCTCGGAGCGGCGTAGCCAGTCACTGAATCGAGAGGTAGCGATTCATCGCTTACGCACTCAATTGGCACTCCAATTGCGCACCCCGGCTTCCGAGTCTTCATGTAATGCACCGCCTAGCCAGCTGTGGAAGAGTCGCGTATCTGGAGGCAAGGTCTCGGTGAATGTGGCCCATGCTGATTTTCCATCACTGCTTTCCGAAGCGTTGGATATCTTGGCCTCCAATGCATACGAGATATCTCCCTCCGCTGATCGGCTCGGTATCACTAATTCTCAATTAGTGAAATTCCTCAAATTGGAACCTGCAGCACTGCTTGCCGTCAATCGCCACCGTAGCGAGCGGGACATGCCGGCACTTCGCTAGAGCCAGGAGCCGGAAATCTCGGCGATTCTTTCGCCTCGCCAGGTCCAAGCCTCTGCCATACAATGCGGGGCATAGATCTTCTGAGAGCAAATTCACGCACAAGGCACTCCATGGCAACGGTTCTGTTTGACATTGACGGTACACTTATTCACACTGCCGGAGCAGGACATCGCGCATTTGCAGACACTTTTCGCACGTTGTTCGGCATCGAGAAGATTTCAAGTGACGTGCGCTTTGCCGGTCGCAGCGATCGGGCAATAGCCGAAGAACTCATGGCAACGCACGGTGTTGCCTCCAGCAGTGAAAATTGGCTGCGATTCGTCAAGGCTTTTGTTCCTCGCTTGGAGGAAGTGCTGCCCCAATGTCAGGGAACGGTTCTACCCGGTGTCGTGGAATTGCTCGACCGTCTGAAAGAGTCCGAGCAAACTGCGATTGGACTTCTGACGGGAAACATTGCTGCCGGGGCTCAAGCCAAGCTTTCCCACTATCGGCTCTGGGACCGTTTCGCTTTCGGAGGATATGGAGATGATTGGGTGAACCGAAACGACATTGCTGCGGCCGCGCTCGCCGCTTCACGAACGTATGTCGCACAATCGCAGGATGCTAGATCTGGGAAAACAAATGGTGAATCGCAGCGAGTCATCGTGATTGGCGATACTCCGGCGGACGTAGAGTGTGCTCGAAGCATCGGCGCCGTTGCCGTCGCCGTACTTACGGGGGGAGTACCACGCGAAGTACTCGTTGCTACCGAGCCCGATCTGCTCCTCGACGATCTTTCGGAGATTGATGACATCTTGGTACAGATTAACTCAGTCACTGCTTAGGCAGCAAAAGGGAAAGAGTCGCAAGGAATACCAGTGCAGCCTACGCCACTTTCGACAGCGAGCGACATCGCGGCTAATCGCCGAGTATGGACGTTCGTCGAGCGGCATGGCCTGCTTTTGGTAGGCATTTCACCGATCGTGGCAAATCTGATTGGCAGCGCCTTCAACATCCTCTACAACCAGCAACAGATCTGGCCGATCCTCTCGGTCGCTCAACGCGAGCGTTTCGATCTTTGTTGGCAATTATTCAACCTTTTGGTCTACCCCATTGCGGTTGCCTGCTGGGCGGCTCCTCTAGTTTGGCTTCGAAGCACGCATCGGGCCCTATTAGTCGGCGATAAGGTTGAAGAATCGACACTGGTATCGGCACAACGGCTTGTAATCAATCTACCTTGGTGGATTCTCATCGTAGCTGGAGTTAGTTGGTTTATCTGTATCCCAGTCTTTCCTGCCGCGCTGGCGATGGTGCCCGGCAAGCTCTCTCCGGTTGTCGTGGGGCATCTGATTACCTCTTTCGTCACGGCCTCTCTAATAGCGATCACTCATAGCTTTTTCGCAGTGGAACTTGTGAGCCAAAGAGCCCTGTATCCAGTCTTCTTTCGCCAAACCAGCATGGCAAACGTGCCCGGTGCAGTGCCGCTCAGTATCACCGCTCGGGGAATCTTGTGGGCCTTGTCTGCTGTGGTGAGCCCCATAGTCTCCTTGGTGTTGATACTACTCGTGCAGGATCCCCAGCATCATTCCCCTGCTTTTGGCCTGGCAGTTGGCGTGGTGGCGATCGCCTTTGGGCTCACTACGGCCTGGATGCTCAGCAAATTGATTGCCGTACCTGTGCGGCAATTGCGAGATGCCTCGATGCGAGTGTCTGATGGGGATCTCGACGTGCGCGTGAACTTACAGCGTGCCGACGACTTTGGTCCTCTAATCGAAGGGTTCAATACCATGGTCCAAGGTCTACAGGAAAGAGAACGGCTTCAAGAAACTTTCGGTCGACATGTCGGTCAGGAAGCTGCCCGCCAAATTCTGCAACAGGGCGAAGGACTCGTTGGCAATGAACAGGAGATCACGGTGATGTTTGTTGATGTGCGAAATTTTACGGCCCACTCGTCAACGCATTCTCCGCAAGAAGTCGTGTCGGCGTTGAATATTTTCTTTCGCTTGGCGGTTGAGACAATCGAAAGCCATGGAGGAATGGTCAACAAGTTTCTCGGCGATGGTTTCATGGCTCTGTTTGGGATTGGAACCCAACAGACCAACCACGCTTTCCAGGCCGTGAGAGCCGCTCAGCAATTATTTCAAAGCTTGGAGATTGTCTCAGAGGAATTGGAGCAGGTAGGCTGGCCCGGCTTGCAGATCGGGGTAGGCATCAATACCGGGTCCGCAATTGTGGGAAGTATTGGGTCTCCAAAACGGCTCGAATATACCGCGATTGGCGATACGGTCAATGTGGCCTCCCGAGTGGAATCGCTTACCAAAACCTTAGGGCATTCACTGCTGATAACCGAGAATACCAGGCACTATTTGCCGGAAGAGCTCTCTTGTATCCCAGTCCCTCCCCAAACCGTCAAAGGGAAGGGCGAGCCCCTTCGGATCAGCGCAATCGCCGAGAAATAAGCCAGTTTGACCGTTACTTCTCTCGGCAACTCTCCCCTCGCCCGCAGGATGCATGCAACCGCTAAAGTCTACCTGAGTGGTCTTTGCGGAAAAAGTAGAGCAACTGTTGCCTGTGGCATAAGCGACTCTCGATAACTACCGCAGTGGACGGTCTGAACCACCTCGATTGGTTATCATGCAACTACGGATTCTTGCTATCATCGCGATTCTTCCGCTTGCCGCGGCACTGGCAGGGTGTGCATGCCCTTGCGCAAAGTGCGGAGTCCCTCGGACGCCCGAAGCTCCTTGCATCCACGACCTCTGTGATTGCAATCAGGCGCCCCCGGATCTTGCCTCTGAGATTCTTCCAACGGGAGAGCTAATTCCGCTTCCCGCACCTGGCGAGACCTACCAGTTGCTCGACGTAGCGACCTGTCAGTGCAATGCCGCTACGAACGACACGGTAGCAAACATGGTGGAACTCGAAAGACACTGGGCGCAGGTAATCATCCAATGCGACACAAAGGGCGTTCAAGAGAATTACTGTCTCGACCGTGATCTGCTCTCACTGCATGCCTGCCAGATTCGCAACGAGTCCGCTGCTACTGCTCTCAAGGCATTCTATCAACTTGCTGGCCTGGAAGCCCAGCACCACTACCTGCTGCATGCTTTGAACGAAACGGCGACAACACTTGCAAGAGTCGACAATATGAATGAGGCAGGCATTGAACCTCCAGATGGAATCGATCGCACTTCTGTTCTTAAGCAAATCAATCAAATGGAAGATCAGCTTACGCAGATGGAGTATCTACGCCTGCAACTCAACGGCCAGCTTCAGCACTTGATCGGCTGTCCGCTCAACGAAAACTCGTTCTACTGGCCCCAAATCGATTGGCATCCCGATATGTCACCAGTCGACGCCGAGTTGGAGCTTGCAATGGGATTGGCAAACCGACAAGACCTCCAAGGTCTGGAAGTTTTGCTTTGCAATCTAGAAAGGATCTCACTACCTGTTGCCCGTGGTGTCTTAAACTACGCGGATTCCACGATAGGCACAGTCGAGCCGCGCGAGGGGATCATCCACACGTTGCGTTGCTTTCATTGCTATGAACATGAAGTACCTGTCCGCTGTCGCCAACTCGGGTTGTTCTATGACGACACCGAGAGTAAAGCAACTGCTGAAATTAAAGGAGCAGTGTACAAGATTGGTCTCCAGCAGCACCGCGTCGTCATTGCCCAGCAAACGCTACTAGATCTTCGAGACAAGCTGTCTGCACTTAACAAAACTCGTGACATGGATGATGTGACAGTTTTCCATATCAGTAGCTTGCGAGTTGAGATCGATGAGGCCGAGTCACAACTCATCGAGCAAGTGATTGCTTTGAAACTTGCCCAGGTAGAACTGAAAAAAGCGAAGGGGGAACTGGCCAACGAGTGTGGTTATGTTCCCCGCTTGTGCCTCGACGGGTGCTGCAATGGAGCTTGTATGCGATGCGAAGGAGGATTAGGTATGGGGTGTCAAAATGGAAATTGCCATCGAGGCCTCTCGAAGAAGTCGTGCCAGTGTGAGTGAATAATCTGCTGGGAAACAAAACCACCCCCACTTGCAGGGTCGGCCCCCGAGGTCTAAGGAAGTGATAAACTAGGACTTAATCACATGGGCCCCACGCGCTGGCGGAGTGACGAACGCGGTCGCCTCGATGCCGGTTTGTTCGTGGTACTTCTTGCAAATGGCCTCAGCAATACGATCTGCCTGATCTGTCCTAACAAGGGTGACCGTGCAGCCACCGAAGCCCCCGCCGGTCATCCGCGAGCCGATGACACCCGCTTCAGGACCTAGCTCGCGAGCCGCCTCCACTAAGGTGTCGAGTTCCTTACAGCTCACCTCATAGTCATCGCGAAGAGAATCATGGCTGCCATACATCAATTCACCGACCCTCTTCCATTCTCCGGCAGCAATTGCCTCGGCGCACTGGGTTGTTCGCTCAATTTCTCCGATAACATGTTGTGCACGACGAAAGTGAACGTCGTCGAGGTTGTCTCGGTTATTCTCCAAATCGGTGAGGTTGGCCTCTCGAAGGGCTGAGACTTGCAGGATTTTGGCCGCTGCTTCGCATTGCTGTCGGCGTTCGGCATACTCGCCGCCAGTGAGTTCGTGTTTCACGTTTGAGTTGATGATGAGCACCGTCACACTCGGGTCGGCCAAAGGGACCATGGTCGTTTCTTGATTGCGACAATCGAGCAACATTAAATGTCCCTCCTCGCAGAGAACGCTACTAAACTGGTCCATGATGCCACAAGGGACCCCAGCACCTTGATGCTCCGCTTGCTGGCAGACGAGTGCCTTAGTCTTCGGGTCGAGTCGGCTGCCCGTAATCTCTTCCAAAAATGTAGCAGTGGCGACCTCCAGGGCAGCGCTACTGGAGAGCCCGCCCCCTAGAGGGACGTTCGAATCGATAACAGCATCGAACACGGGGGGCACTATTCCATGCTCCGCGGCCGCATCAAAGACTCCCCGAATGTACTTTGCCCAGGTGGGAAGTGGCGGGGAATGCTCGCCTGCCAGGCAGATCGCCTGTTCTTCGTCCATAGTTGTGCTACAGATGCGCGCAGCACGGACCGTTCGACCATCGTCACTTCCGTCGCCGGCCACCACGGTATACCGGTCAATGGCCATCGGCAAAACGAAACCATCATTGTAGTCGGTATGCTCACCGATTATGTTTACCCGGCCAGGGGCAGCCACGACGATGCTTGCTGTCCTGTCAAATCGTTCCTGGAATGTTTTAGCGGCCCGCTTGGCTAAATCCGCCAGTGATAAGTTATCAGTTGGACTTGGTTTGCTCATCGCCATCTATTTCTCGTAGCTTGATGTTCTTATACCAGACGTCGTCTCCATGGTCTTGTAGACCAACGTAGCCCTTTCGCGCAAAATCCTTAATCGCGCGGCTGAATTTGTGCTTGGTCCCATCGGGTCGCAGGCCTGGTTGGTCGAAATCGTCGCAATTTAGTTCTGCGACGAGCTCGCCATTCACAAAGGACGAGATCATCGGGCCTTCACAGCGAATCAGAAGGTTATTCCACTCGCCAGCCGCTTTGGTAGCGATCTTCGATGCGGGCACCAGGTCGTAGATTGCGCCGAAGTCAGTGAGACCAGTGCCCGAGGAATAGACTTGGACCTCCGTGCCGGTCATGACAGGGTCGGCCAAATCGCTGACCCGTAGAAAAACGCCTGAGTTGGCATCATCTTTCCCCTTCTTTACATCGCAGGTGAATTCAAAATCAGCGAACTCTTGGTCGTAGACCAACACATACCCGCCCACACCATGCGTATTGATCGTGCCATCCTGTACCGCACCTTCGGCAATCGGCTTGCCATTGTTATTTTTCCAGTTTGCGAGAGACTCGCCATCAAACAACAGGTTCCAACCCGCTTCCTGTTCAGCGGCGGTAAGTTGGTTGTCGGCGGCCATTGTGGGCGAGACCACTAAGAGCAAGAGTGTGATTGCGATAGCAGCTGATAGACTGCGGCGGTTTTGTGATGACGGCATCTAGTTACCTCAATGGAGAAATACGGGTAAACTGATAGCAGATGAACTGGCGATTCTAGCGAGATCGATGTCATTTAGATAGGAGTCAAATCGCTAGCGCATAGTGTTGGCACTGCCCACCAAGCCAATGCTAACACTGTCCGCAGCTGTTGGTGGGCGGTGCCCACCCTACGAATTGCGCATCAATTCTTCTACCAGGGCCCACGCCTCGTCTGCGCTGGCAATATGATCCTCCAGTTGAGAATCACGTACGGCTGTGAGCAACATGGCAAAATAGGGACCCGGAGTCAGTCCTTTCTCCACGAGATCGTCGCCGGTCAGTAGTAGCGGAGGATTGAGCTGGTCCTCAGGGAGTGCCATTTTAGCGGAACAATGTTGCACTCCAATCTGCTCCGCGCCGAACACGGCAGTCCCCAGGGCGACCAGTTCGCTTGCTCCTTCATGAACTAACGTTCGCTGCAACTGGGGCCAGGGAACAGTATCCGCTCTACCCACCATATCCAAATTCGTCACCAACCAGACTGCCAAGTCAATCTGCTTGTTTGACCAACGAAATCGTCGACCACAGGCGGCGACTACTCGAGGCTCATAGGTCTTATGAAGAAGCGCAGCCAAGCACGTCGAGAGATTGTCTGATTCAAGACGACCTAGCACTTGAAGTGTCTCTTGCCATTGCGGAGAACTGCTATCAGCGTTGTCAGCCAGCTCTGGCAGAACGGGCCGCAACAATCCGCTGTGATGCAATAACTGTAGTCCCTCGCCTCGCCGGGGATGCGTCAATATTCTCTCAAATTCCGCACCAATTCGCTCGGCACTCACTACGATCACTTCGCTTGCCATTTCTTGGATGGCGGCGAGCGTGGCAGGTTCGATTTCAAAATCGAAAGTCGTAGCAAACCGTACTGCACGCAGCATCCGCAATTTGTCCTCGGTGAACCGATCACGGGGATTACCAATCGCACGGACAACTTCTCTCTCAAGGTCGGCCTGACCTTCGACATAGTCGATGACTTGCTCGGCAATGGGATCAAAGAAAAGACCGTTGATCGTAAAGTCGCGGCGCTCGGCATCGTGTTCGGCAGTCGTGAAGACGACCGACTGCGGATGACGCCCATCGAGATAGGATCCATCGGCACGAAAGGTGGCGACCTCAATCGGCTCATGACCTCGACCACAATGCACGCCGATCACACCAAAGGCCGCTCCGATGGCCAGAGTCTTGCGCTTGCCGAAGAGTGCCTGAATCTCCTCAGGACGAGCATTAGTGGCAACGTCGTAGTCTTTCGGTTCGCGCCCCAACAGCTGGTCCCGCACACAGCCCCCAGCCCACAAAGCTTCAAATCCAGCCTCGCGGAGTTTCTTCACGATCTGCAGAGCGTGTTCACGTTGGGTCGTTGCGGAAGACATTGTCAAACATTATAGCGGACGAATTGTCATTCCGAAGGAGCCTAAGCGAGTGAGGAATCCGGGGTGAACCATCGCTCACCATCCATACTGTTTGGCGAGACCACCCAGATCCCTCAGGTCGCACGGCTCCCCTCGGGATGACAGTTCGCTTTGCCCTTCTATGTAGCGAGTGCAATTCCCGGACACCCTCAGGCATTAGCTAATACCGTACCATCTCCGGCTCAATTTCTTCAGCCCAGCGGTCAATCCCTCCGGTGAGAGACTGTACCTTCTCAAACCCTTGATCGCGCAGCCAGTTGGCGACGCGTTGGCTGCGGACTCCTAGGTGGCAGTAGACCACTAGATGGGACCCTTTGTGGTTTTCCAATTCGCTGACTTGCTCGGCGAGCGAGCTCATCGGTAGCAGCTTCGAGTCGGGGAGGGCGACCAGGGCGTGCTCGTCCGCTTCGCGACAATCAATGAGCAGAAAGTCTGCGCCGTTCTTGCTGAGAGCCTGAAGCTCGCTGCATGCGATTTGGGGAGGAAGTGAAGACATAGCGGAACTACTCAATTGCTTCTTATAGCGAGCCGGGTCGTCCCCGACCCCGTTCATACTGGGGCTTGTTGAGCACCTCAGATAATCGGTGTCGGGGACGACCCGGCTTGCGGCGATGGGATAAAAAAACGCCGTGGTGCGAAAGGGTTCACACCACGACGTTGTAAAAAACTAAACCAGGCAAAACTGCTTACGGCAGTTCCACCACTTCGCTACCGGCACGGGTTACCAATGCCAAGTAGACATTCGGATCAACATCTTCGTTGATACTCTTGCCATGGGCATCGGCAAACGCGTGTTGCACAGTACCGGGGTGGGCACTACTCGGACCAAATGTCCGGGAAGGAGTCGTAGTGCCATTGGCATGCGGATACCCCGCCAAGAAATAGGCATCGCCGGTTTCTTGAGGTGCATTGGCGCCAGTCTGGCCTTGCTTGGTCTTGTAGCTATTACCTACGTTCAAAGCAGTCCTACCAGTCGTACCAACGCTTGGATCCCAGCCTAATCTCTGGGGAGTATTGGCAACGGGGGGGTTCGGCCACTTTGTTACTTTGGGAGTACTGCCAGGGTCAACCGCTACTACATAGGCAGACAAACCACTAATCCATGAGGCATAGCTTTCCTCTCGGGATTCAGTAAACAAGATGGTGTTGGCCGTCCCGTCACGAATGCCGGCAAATGTCACACCCTTGGGACGTCGCTGCACTTCGTAAATGCTGACTGCAGCATTGTCGGGTGCGGCGGTAGCGGTGTTCTGAGCAAAAGCCAGCACACCATTACCAGCCAATTGCTTAGGATTGCTCCCTGAATAGCTGTCAAATAGAGTACCACCACTAGGTGCTCCTTGATCTATCGCCGGAGCTACACCATCCGTGTTGTAATGTGTAGAAGGCATGGCAACATAGTTACCGACGGCAATCTTTGTCTTTCCATTGCCATATGCCTGAGTCCCTTTGGCCTCATCACTACCGGGATAACTAGGGCATAGGAAGACTTCCAGCTTCTGTTGGTGGGCGTAGAGATCTTGATTGCCTGTTGCAGTCGTATTTCCCACTACATTAACACACGTGTTATCACCACCTGAGCCAAACGGTCCAGCCTTGAGTTGTATAGAACCATTTCCAGTGGTAGTTGGCTTTCCGCCAGTACGACCAGCAGGCAATGTCGCTTCGCGAACTCGCGTGTAAAGGTTGTTGGCTTCCATGTTCGGTAGAAGCTGGAACAACCAACTGTAGTGGTCCTGCTCTGAACCTGCTCTGAGATCCGTAGTGAGGGGGGCTGTCCTACCGCGGAAGAAACCGGTTGAAGCCAACGGGAACTCTTCGCTCTTCTTGTCCGCGTAGTTGTGGACACCCAAGGCGATGTTCTTGATGTTGTTAAGGCACGAATTCCGCCGTGCCGCCTCGCGGGCTGCCTGAATTGCAGGCAGCAACAACGCTACCAAAATACCGATGATGGCAATTACCACCAGCAGTTCGACGAGGGTAAATCCTCGTCTCTGACGTTTCGCATCCATAGTGATGCCTCCTCAAAAAAAGGAATGAGAAAGAAAGAAAAAAATAAGACGCCAAATTAATAACCCACAACAAAACTGCGTGGGCAGTCCCAAGCCGAATGGCAACCTAACCTGCACGCGCATCCATGAGTAAAACTCAAAGACATGCGGCGAAGACAAGTAGGAACCTGACTGGCTTTCCGCTACATGAATGAAGCGGTAAAAAGAGCGAGGTGCCTCCCATCTGCCCTGGGACTTCATTACCCTAACAGTTTACCCGAAATAGAGTTATGTTGTCAAATAGGTCGCTTTTTTGTCATCCCGAGGGAGTTTCACGACCGAGGGATCCGGTTTCTACCCCCTGCAACATCCATCGTCTACGGTTATGGCCCCATATTACTCAGTCGCCTAGGCTCCTTCGGAATGACAAATGAGCAGATTTCAGATCTCCAACTCCAAAGAGCAAGGTGTCAACCTAATATTAGGCCCCACCCGCTCCGGGAAAACCACCCGCTTGGCGGGCGAGTATGTGCATTTTCTTGCCGACTGGCAGCAGGATTGCCGTCAGCCGGGGGGAATCTGGATCGGGCCCAGCCAGGGGGCGGTCGGGCAAGTCCGTGACCTACTGGCCACCAAATGTGAGTCGGCGCTGCTGAACCCGCAGGTGGTAACCTTTGCCCGGTTTGCTGAGCAGGTCATCGCCCGTGGCCGCCGCCGCATCCGACCGATCGGACCGTGGGAGAAACAGCGGATCCTGCAGCAGTTGATCGTGTCGCTATTAGGGCAAGAGAAACTCAGCTACTTTGCCGCCGTGGCTCACACTCCGGGGTTTGTTCGACAAGTCGCCCAGTTCATCGGCGAACTGAAACGACGAGACGTATGGGCGGAGCAATTTCGCCAGCGAGCCCGCTCAGATCGCGACCGCGACATCGGAGTGATCTATTCGGCTTATCAGCATTTCTTGACCTCCCAGGACTTGTACGATGCCGAGGGCCGTTTTTGGGCAGCACGCGAACAGCTGCATGCGGAGAGCGACGCGCAGTGGGGCCTGGTCGTGGTGGATGGGTTTACCGATTTCACTGCCGCCCAGCATGACATCTTGCGTCTGTTGGCTGAACGGTCGGAGCGACTTTCCATTTCCCTGTTGGCCGAGGCAGCGGAGGGAGCCTCCTCTCCGGGGCGAGAATTACTCTTTGGGCGAACGAAAGAAACCTTACTGCGATTGCAAGGCTCGTTGCCCACAGCGCAAACGGAGTTTTTAGCACAGAGTCGGAATCAATCTCCGGGGATTGCCCACGTCGAGCGCCAACTTTTCCGCGACGAGCAAGAACTTAGCAATCAACCCACGGGTCTTGCGATCCTGGCCGCCAATAGTGTGCAGGGCGAAATCCAGGAGATCGCTCGTCGCATTAAAGTGTTGCTTCTCTCTGGTGACACCCAGCCGGAAAAGATCGCCGTCGTATTCCGCAATCTGGACGAGGTTGCTCCAAGAATCAAAGAGGTCTGCGCTGATTTTGGACTACCCTACTGGTTAGATTCTCAAGCAACACTCAAACAAACGCCACTAGTGCGCACCTTGCTGAAAATACTCCGACTACAAGAAAAAGACTGGCCTTTCGACTTGCTCCTAGATCTAACAGCAACAGCCGCGACGCAACGCATCGCCGGAGAAGTGGCAACAAGCTCAAATTGGCGAGTCGCAGCCGAGCGAAGCATCCGCCGCGCGCAACTCCCCGCCGGCCGCACATTGCTGATGGAGCAATTGCGATTGTGGTCTGACAGTGGAGAGCAGCCTTCGCAAGAGTCTCAGGACGCGGCAATTGCTTTGAAGATTTTTGAGTCACTCGAAGGGATGCTGGGGGAATTGCCGGCCCACGCACGACTCTCCACGTGGATTCGGCACTTGGAACGACTAGTGGTTGCATTCGGAATTGCCGGGCCTCATTGGGAATCCTTGCGGCATGCCCTCGATGTCACCTCCGCGAAAGATGTGCAACTCGGCGTGGCGGAAGCTGAGCTTAGCGTTGCACAGATATTGCACCTGGTGGAACAGATTGCCTCGGAGATTCCCCAGCGCGTGACACACGACTCGATCGGTCAGGTACGCTTTCTTTCCGCCGCGAATGCACGCAATCTTGAAGTGCGTCACCTCTTCCTAGCGGGACTGAGCGAGCAATCCTATTCCAGCGGTGAGAGTTCTGCGCGACTCTACAGCCAGCAGGAGCTAGGGCAGTTTATCTCTGACGAGCAGAACAGAGGGCCGACACCTGAAGAACAGGCTGGCGATGCAATGCTTTTGTTCTATGAGATGGTGACCCGGCCGAGTGAGACTCTTACACTTAGCTATCCGGCTCTCGACGACAAAGGGCAAGCAATGTCGCCGAGTCCCTTTTTGACGGAGCTCGAGCGTTGTTTTGCAGAGGGATCGATTTTCAAAGTCACGATGGCCGTCGGCGAACTCGCAAGCGAGGTTCAAGCCCCGCTGAGCCGTAGCGATTGGCGACTAACCGGGATCGGTTCAGCTTTGGCTGGTGATCCCAAGTGGCTGGCCGGACTAGCCAAACTACCAGTGGGGCAGGCGATACTGCATGGGGTCGAGTCTGTTGGTCTGCGAAGTCAACGCGATATGTTTGGTCCCTACGAAGGAATCTTAGCAAGTGAGAATGTCCGTGTAGCACTATCGAAGCAATTTAATGAAGAACATTTGTGGAGTCCAAGTCGGCTGGAAACCTATGCGACCTGTCCGTTTCGTTTCTTCGCTGGGACAATATTGAGGCTTGAACCGCTTGGCGAGATAGCCTTGCGCAGCGATCACCTCCGGCGTGGGAGTTTGCTGCACCAGGTACTCGCGGCAGTGCATCAACAGCACGGCAAGCCACCAGCTGCCGCGACCGAGCCCGAACTGATTTCGAGGTTTAGTTCGGCAATGGAGCGGATCATCTCCGAGAATCCGCTTGGCGGCTTAAATGAAGCGCTTCGCGAAATTGAACGGCGGGAGGTCCTCACTTGGGCACCCCAGTATGCCAAGCAGGAAATGCAATATCAGGATAAGTGGAAGTCGTTCGACCAGCCCCTGCACCCCGCGCACTTTGAGGTGCGGTTTGGCCCGCTCAAGTACAACGGTAGCGACGAATACCAAGATACGCTTTCTCAACCAGTACCATTCATCTTGGACCTGGAAAACGAGCAGATTCAGCTTACAGGTCAGATCGACCGCATCGACATGGGCCAAGTCCACGGTGTAACGGTATTCACGATTATTGATTACAAATCGGGACAGGGGGTCAAACTAAAGCCCACAGAGATGGAAGCAGGCCGCCAGCTGCAGTTGCCACTCTATGCACTTGCTGCTGAGAAGCTTCTACTGGTCGATCAACATGCCAAAGCACTGGCGACTGGTTACTGGAACATCAAAGACACAGGTTTTGCCGGTGGTCGCGATGGTCCCTTCGAATTCCGCACCCCGACGAAGTCTGGCCTGGAGGATTCTCCCGGTTGGGATTCGCTCCAATCGGCAATTCTCGCGAGGATCGAGGAAATGGTCCACGGAATCCGAGCGGGCGAATTCCCCGTCTACAACGAGAATCAACAATGCACCGCATCCTGCGATTTCAGCAAAATCTGCCGCGTAGCACAGATTCGCAGTTTGGAGAAAGTGTGGCCCCAGGACTGATTTACAAATCCCCCTCAGCCGGAGGCACACATGCCTCCGGGATAACTCCCGGACCGCGTGGCGGTCCGGCTAAGATTTCAATCCATTAAGTTTCACTCGCTATGACCTCATCCACTGTTTACACAGACGAACAACAGCGTGCGCTCGATGCGTACCAGCAGTCGGTTGCGTTGTCAGCAGGGGCTGGCTGCGGAAAAACGTTTGTATTGACCGAGCGATTTCTTTCCTATCTCGACCCACGTGTCCTGGAGCCGACCGCGGAACTGGACGAGCTGGTAGCCATCACTTTTACCGATGCCGCCGCGAGGGAAATGCGAGATCGGATTCGCCTCAGTTGCTACGATCGTTTAAAGGTGGCGACTGCCGTTGACGAACAGCAAGCATGGCGACGGTTGTTGCGGATTCTCGACACGGCTCGCATTAGCACGATTCATTCCTTCTGCGGATCGCTTCTGAGGAGCCATGCGGTTGAAGCGCAGCTTGATCCGCGATTCGAACAACTCGACGCGGCCAGCGCCGATCTCTTGCGACTGCGAACCCTCGACGATCGCTTGCGGCAGTTGTTACTGAAACGCGATGAAGCAGTAATTCAACTTGCCACGCGATTCGGACTCAGCAAATTGCGAGAGCATTTGGTGGGTCTGCTCGGCAAAGATTTGAGTGGTGTCGTGGCGAGTTGGCTAGAAGCAACTCCCGACGAAGTAATTGCAGCTTGGAAGAAGTACTACAACCAGAAGACAATTCCTCTGGTTATACAGGAATTGCTCGATGCCGCTCCAATACGTGATTTGCAAACAATCTGTGAGAAAGGTGGGTTTGCAGCTGATGAATTGCAGGCACATTGCTCACGGATTCTGGCAATCCTTCGAGAATTACCCGAGTGTGACAACCCTACCCGCCTACTCGACGAACTGCAGTCGTTGGCTCGTGTCCAAGGAAACGCTGCGAAGAAGAAAAACTGGATCGACGAAAGTGACTTCGAGAGTTTTCGAGATGCATGCAAAGCAGTACGGGATGGAGTCATCAAGAAGTCCATCCTCTACAAACCATGGAACGAAGAGCAGTTGCAGGATACGGCAAATGCCGGTCTGGCACTTCTGGCACTCGCCACCGACGTAGCCCGTTGCTATGAGTCAGCCAAACAAGAACGCAATGTGCTGGACTATGACGACTTGATGCACAAGGCACACAGTCTATTGACAGCGCCGGAGTTTGCCGCGGCGAGAAAGAATCTCGCGGACAGTACGAAGTTGCTCTTGGTCGACGAGTTTCAGGATACCGATCCGGTTCAAGTCGAACTTGTAAAGGCCTTGTGTGGCGACGGGTGGGCAGGGGAGGGGTTGTTTGTCGTCGGTGATGCCAAGCAGTCGATCTACCGATTTCGTGGTGCTCAACCTGCCGTGTCTCGGCAGCTGCGAGAGCATCTACCTCCAGAATCTCAGTTGTCGCTCACCACTAATTTCCGCAGCCAAGGGGCCGTGCTAGATTTCGTGAACGCGCTCTTTTGCGATGCCTTTGAGGAAGAGTACCAACCCCTGCGACCGAGCCGCGAGCAGCAGACTCCCCTGCCAGCAATCGAGTTTTTCTGGGCAATAACCGATACCAAGGAAGATGATTCTATACCCGCGCAGCTTAGAGGGGCTCAGCGAGACCGTTACCGAGAAGCACGCTTTGTTGCCCGACGATTGGCAGCGATGATCGACTCCGAAGATTCACTGGTTGTCGAAAATAACTCGCTCAGGCCTGTCAAGCAGGGGGACATCGCAATCCTGTTTCGGACACTGAGCGATGTGCAAGTCTACGAGGAAGCGCTTCGTGAACAGGGGCTCGATTATTATCTCGCAGGAGGACACGCGTTTTACGCCCAACAAGAAGTCTACGATGTACTGCACCTCTTGCGGAGTGTGTGCAGCGTTGCAGATGAACTGAGTTTGGCAGGGGCGCTGCGGAGTCCACTCTTTGCGGTGGAGGATGAAACCCTTTTTTGGCTGGTGAACAAGCATCGTTCCCTTCAAGCGGCTTTGATGTCACCAAACTCGATTAAAGAACTTTCGCCTGTCGAGCAGGCCAAGGTGACTCACGCCGCCAACACTTTCCAAGAACTTCGGGATCGCAAGGATGATTTATTGGTGGCTGAGTTGCTCACTCTTGCCATCGAGTTGACGGGCTACGATGCCACGTTGAGAAGTGAATTCCTGGGAGAGCGAAAGCTGGCCAATCTGCACAAACTCGTCGAGCAGGCTCGTACACTCGACGAGCTGAACCCCGGCGACTTGAGTGGATTCGTCACCCAGTTGACCGAGTTTGTGGCTCGGGCTCCCAAGGAACCTGTTGCCGCGACAACCGCTGAGGGAGATGTGATCCGCATCATGACGATCCACAATGCGAAGGGGTTGGAATTTCCTGTGGTGGTCGTTCCTGATCTAGAGCGCAAACGCCCCAGTAGTAAACAAGATCCCGTGTTCGACGAGGAGCTTGGACCGTTGGTACCCTCGAGTGATAGTTCCTGTGTCGGTTGGGACCTCTATCAGCAAGCCGAAAAGATTGAGGATAATGCCGAGCGGCTTCGCCTGCTCTATGTGGCCTGCACTCGCGCAGCCGACTTTCTCATCCTTTCAAGTAGCATCAAGGACCTCAACAAACCGTCGAGCGATTGGCTAAAGTTTCTCGATGAGCGATTTGACTTGGCAAGCGGCGATTGCATAGCTGATTTGCCTGAAGGGTACATGACTCCCCAAATTCGCGTGACGACTAATGAGCCGGTGAGCGAACGAAAGCCGGCCCGTCGTACACGTGGGGCAGATCTCTTGAAACTGGTTGAGAAGACATGCAAGATGGCAGTGCAAGACAAAGGAATCGTGCCTGAGGGAGTCGGCACGATACCTCTCCACCTGAGAGCTCGCCAGCGTTTTTCTTTTTCCAGCATATCCGGCAAATTGCAGAAACAGATTGTCCGAGCGGAACCGGTGATAGGCGAGGAGGCAATTGATGCCCCCACTTTCGATCCACGAGATTTCGGCACCTTCGTCCATGAGGTGTTGGATCAGGCTTTCGAAAAAAGGGGTCAGAACTCTTTTTCGGAAAAGAGTTCTGACCCCTTTGTCGAGTCTGACCTCTTCTCTGAGTCTGATGTACACGAATTATGCGAATTCCTCGCGCCGTCGCACTTGAAGCAGAATGTCGAAGAAGCCGCGGCCGAGGCCGCCAACTTGGTGCAGAGTTTCTTGCATTCACCCCGCGCCCAGCAAATGGCTTCGGCTCGTTGCCTGCTGCGAGAAGTGGAATTTCTCCTTCCTGGCGAACTGGTCAGCGATACGCTCGCTGGGCGTTACTTGGAAGGGATTATCGATTGCTTGTATCAGGACGAGTCCGGGAACTGGCATCTACTGGACTACAAGACTAATCAAGTCACTGCCGCCGAGGTACCGGCGGCGGCTGGGAATTATGCCATGCAAATGTTCGTTTATGGACTGGCATGTGAGCGGGCGTTGGGCGTACGGCCGGTAGAGAGTGTCCTCTATTTTCTGCGTCCGGCAGTGGAACACGCATGGGTGCAGAGCAAAGAAGAGCAAGCGGGATTAGTCCAAGAGGTGTGTCGTGGCGTGGAGGACTTGATTACTGCAAAGTAGCAGGCACTCTCAGTGCGCCTGCTACTTTCCTAGCCTCCCCTTGCCAAACTTACCCAATTCTGAGATTGTAAACTCTTCAAGCCGGTGTGGCGGAATTGGCAGACGCGCATGGTTCAGGTCCATGTGACCGCAAGGTCGTGGAGGTTCAAATCCTCTCACCGGTACTTGATTCTTAAAAAACCGGCGACAAAAGGACTCACTATCCTTCTGAGTGCCGCTTCCCCTGCCAGGAATTCCGGTGGGTGAACTCCGCTTCGATGGCTCGCTTGACTGCCGGTTTATCGAGACACCACTCGGGGCCGATAAAGTAGTCCGGCGGGGCGTCGCCACTAATTCGTTCGACAACCATCGTAGGGGGCAGTAGTTCAAGGAAGTCGACGACCGTCTGCACGTAGTCGCCTTGACCCATTAGTTGGACCTCCCCTGCGGCCACTTGGTCGGCTAAGGGCGTGTTCTTCACGCAGTAGAGATTATGGATTTTCACCGCGTCGATGTTCACTCGCGCGAGTTCTCGGGCAGTGGCCAGCATGTCGTCGTGGGACTCTCCGGGAAGTCCGAGCATGACATGGGCACAAATCTCGAATCCGCGGCCCTTGCTTCTTTCGACGGCATCAAGAAACGAATCGTGGTGGTGACCACGATTCATCCAATCGAGTGAGCGGTCGTGCATCGTCTGCATGCCATACTCCACGGAGAGATAAGTCCCACTGGCAAGTTCTTGAAGAAGCCCCAATACTTCATCGGGCACACAATCGCTACGCGTTCCGATAGCGAGGCCGACTACTTGGGGATGGCTGAGGGCGGCTTCATAAAGTGGGCGTAACCGCTCGACGGGGGCATAGGTGTTGGTAGCGGGCTGAAAATAAGCGAGAAAGTGATCGCAACTCTTGTACCGATTTCGCATCCGGACAATGCTCTGGTCAATTTGGCCGAGGATGTCTGCTCGTGGGAGCCGCCTGCTAGGGCTGAATGACCTATTATCGCAAAAGGTACAGCCTCCTTTGGCTACCGTGCCATCAACGTTAGGACAGGTAAATCCAGCGTCGAGGCTTACTTTCTGAACACGACATCGAAACCTTTTCTGGAGGGCGTGGTTATAGGAATAATATCGCAGGCCAGCATCGCGCCAGGATGGCCGTAAATCCCTATCCAGTAGCAGGTTAGTTGACTTCACGTGGTGATCTGCTTAAATTAGAGGAAGGCCAGAACCTAGTATTCAGATGGTTTTAGAAACTCGACGCGAGGGTTGGCGAAGTGGCTTTGCGCTCCGTCTTCCGGTCAATTAATCTCCCCCGTTAACGTTTATCATTGGGGCACGAATCATTTTCCGCAAGAGTGTAATCTTATGTATGGTGAATTAACTCCGCTCGGTGGCGGCGATCCAATACCTCTCTTGAAGAAACAGTTGTTGATCGGCCGCCGCGAAAGTTGTGACATCGTTCTCCGTTTTGCCAATGTCTCGGCTCACCACTGCCGGCTGGTGCTCAATGGCGGATATTGGTACATCCGCGACATGCAGAGCCGCAATGGCGTGAAAGTCAATGGCATACGCGTCCAAGAGAAACGTGTTGACCCGGGGGACAAGCTTTCGGTGGCGAAGCACGATTACGAACTCATTTACTCGCCAGCTGATCTGGGGGCCGTTGGTCCTCCACCCGCAGACGACTTGCCCAACGAGATCATGACCGAATCGTTGCTTTCCCGTGCTGGTTTGAAATCTTCGGATTCGAGAGAGAAGGCTCCGCAATACGCAGGCAAGAAGGCCGACGGATCATTCCGCCGATACGATGTCATGGACGATGATGAGCAACTCAAAATGCCGGATCGACCGGTATGAGCACTTTGCTCGCGAAAATCTATTTCCACTTCAACGCCCAGGGATTCCATTCCTTGGGCGTTTTTCTTTCTGAATAAAATCTCTCTGTTGGCATGGGCAAGAAAAAACAGCGCAAGGTTCGAGCTGATCTTAGAAAGAATCGCAATGTGCGCACTCGCAGCAACGATCTAACGCGTGAGTTTGCTAGCGATGAAGAGTCCGTGGCCGATCTTGCTTCTGGGCAAAGCGTGAGTGGCAAAGGAGACCTCACCCGCAAACGGACGGTGGCCGATGCTGAAATTGACGAAGAGGGACTCGTCTCGCCGGCAGTCGATACCTCGGTCTGTAGCGAAGGACGTGTGCTGCGAGTACAAGGGTTGGTGAGCATGGTGCAGTTTGCCGATGGCAACGTGCGGCAATGTGCGACCCGTCGCCTGCTCAAGACGCTCAGCACAGACCAGCGGCATGTGGTTGCAGCTGGGGATCGGGTTTGGGTGCGGCCTTCAGGTGCTGACGAAGGGATCATCGAACGGGTTGAACCTCGCAAGGGGGTGTTGAGCCGCAATAGTCGCGGTCGTCAACATGTGTTGGTGACAAACGTCGATCAACTCCTGATCGTCACTAGCGCGGCCCAGCCGCGATTGAAACCGAATTTATTGGACCGATATCTGGTCACTGCCGAACGGGCCCAGATTGAGCCAGTCATCTGTATCAACAAGGTGGATCTGATCGATCGGGGTGAGTTGCAACCGCTGATCGGCGTCTACAGCCAACTCGGCTACCGGGTGCTCCAAGTTTCAGCCACGGAGGGTTGGGGAATGACCGAATTTCGCTCCATTCTTAAAGGCCGCTCGTCGGTTTTGACAGGCCAGAGTGGCGTCGGAAAATCAAGCTTGCTCAACATCATCGACCCAGAGTTGGCACTCCGGGTGCAACAGGTCAGCGCCGAATCGGAGAAAGGCAAACACACAACAACCACCTCCGAATTGATTCCCCTTTCGATGGGTGGGTTTGTGATAGACACCCCAGGAATCCGACAGTTTCGCCTGTGGGATGTCGTCCCCGAAGAAGTGGCGGGCTTCTTTCGCGATCTGCGACCGTACGTCAGCCACTGTCGCTACCCCGATTGCACGCACACCCACGAGGAACCCTGCGCCGTAAAAGACGCCGTTGCCGAAGGCGCGATTGATTTCCGCCGCTACGAGAGCTACTTGCAAATTCACGCAGGGGACGACGCTTAAGAAACAGGACCAGGAGTGCGAATTATGTTCTTACCCTTGTTTCTGGGAAGCAACCTGTTGCAAGAAAGCCTCGATCAAAGCATCCTGTTCTTCGTTTGACCGAAGCAGTGCGTTCTTCTTCACTACCAAATCATGCAAGCGATTGTGCATATCGACATGCTCTTGGAGTACATTAAAGACACCAAGACTGCACTCAACCGGGCATCCATCAAAAATCCACACTTCCCGCCTAGAAAGCTTTTTTAGAAAGTGAGGACTCGCAGCGCCTAGCCGGATAGGAACGACATCTCGTCGATGCCGCGACGGTCCAGTTCCCGTGCCAACTATTCGGCTTCTTGGCCGGCATTGGAACATCCCGAGCAGGCAAACAGCAAAGGAATTTGCTGCGACATTGAGTTTACTTTGCAGCAACAGCTCGCGATTCTTCCAATTCAATCGCTCTAGGAAACAAGACATTGTTTTCTTTGTGGATATGCTGGTGCATGTCGAGCTCCAATTCACGTAGTCCATCGAGCATCGCCCGATAGGTATTGCAGGCACCCTTGGGGACGGCATACTCTTGTGTCAATTCGCGGATCTGAGCTAGCCCATCCCCCGCGTTATCGTGCTCCTGTTCCATCGCACGAATCGGATTGGCGACAGTGCCGAACACGAACGAGGGGTTCTCTTGCGATTGTTCGAGCTGACGAATGGCAGGGAACAGCACCATCTCTTCCTTGAACATATGTGGCTCAAGCTCTTGATGCAGATTGGTGAAAACTTGTTGGATCTGTGGCAACTCTTCATGGGTTGCCCCATGCGCATTCACCACCTTGGCGATCAAACCATTCAAACGGGGCAATTCAGTCTTGAGATAGGCATGATGCGTTTGCTCAATGTGGTCAGATAGGTCGGAGAGTGAAGCGGTGAGCCAGTCTTGTGTTGTATCGTCGATCTGGTGGATGACTTGCTCGATTTTCTCCAGGACCTGATGAGGGTCGAGCTTTCGATCCAAGCAGGCCTGTGCCAGTGGTTTACCGCCACCACAGCAGTAGTCGATATTGAGTGACTCGAAGACCCGCGAAGTTTGAGGATGCTGGGCAACCCAGCTACCGACGGATGAACTTAGATTTGTTTGTGTCAAGGAGAGCTCCATTTCAAATTCAGGAAGGATTGGAAGTAGATTGGAGTTGTTGTTTGCGAAATGAATGTCCTGTTTTCAAACCTGCCACAAAAACAACGAGCGCAACGGCACCAAGGAAGAATAAGGTGTCGCCTGGAACACGCATCCAGCGAAGGTTCTGCATCAATGGCGATTGCATGAAATCGGAGCTACGGGCATACCAATAGCCATGCTCAACCGATGCTGAAGTCTGCATCAGGCCTACCGGAAGCAGGCTTAAGACGCACATTGCCATGAGCCCACCATTCAAAGCCCAAAAGGAGAACCGCAGCAATCCTTCTTTCCACTCAACTCCTGGGATCAGAACCCGCAGGCAGATAAGCATTAGGCCGATGCCCAGCATCCCGTAAACGCCAAAAAGTGCGGCGTGCCCGTGGAGCGGAGTCGTGTTCAGCCCTTGCATGTAATAGAGGGCAATCGGCGGATTGATCATAAAACCAAATAATCCAGCACCGATCATGTTCCAGAAGGCTACCGAGATGAAAAAGTAGATGGGCCACTTGTAGTGACGCACCCACTGCGTGGTTTTTGATCTACGCAAGTCCTCCGTCGCGTCGAAGCCGACGAGGACCAACGGAACGACTTCCAATGCACTAAAGACCGATCCCCAGGCGAGCGCTACGGTCGGTGTTCCCGAAAAATACAAGTGATGGCAAGTTCCAATGATGCCGCCCGAGAGGAAGATCGTTGCTGACAACAAAGCCGCTGCCGCCGCAATGCCTGGACGGATAAGATTTAATCGCATGAAAATGAATGCAATGACGGTTGTAGCAAAGACCTCAAAGAAGCCTTCCACCCAGAGATGGACTACCCACCACCTCCAATACTCGACTATCGAGAGGTGAGTGTGCTGACCCCATGTTAACCCTGCCCCATAGAACAAGGCGATGGCCGTGGTGGAAACTGCCAACAGAGCGACAAGCTGCTTTTGCTCGCCCTCTTTTCGCAGGGCGGGAAGAAGTACTCGAATCATCAGGAAAAGCCATAATAGCAGCCCAGCAAATAGCGCGAGTTGCCACACACGTCCCAAGTCCACATACTCGTATCCCTGGTGACCAAAATAGAAGGACATGGTGTCGCTCAACTTGTTTTGGACGCTCAACCATTCTCCAGCCAATGAGCCGGCAACGACAAGCAACAATGCCAGGAACAGGATGTTGACGCCTAATCGCTGCCCCTTGGGTTCTTGTTCACTTACCAGGGGGCCGATGAATAGCCCGGCTGCCAGCCAGGCGGTGGCGATCCAGAACAAGCCGATCTGAATATGCCAAGTTCGTGTGACACTGTACGGAAGCCATTCCGAGAGAGGAAACCCGTAGAATCCATCACCTTCTACTCCATAATGTGCAGTGACTACCCCCAGCAACATCTGCAGCAGAATCATGGCCGAGACGACCCAGAAATATTTGATCGTCGCCTGTTGGGATGGAGTGGCTTCCCATTGACCAAGTGGGTCCGTCTCTGGTGCCAGCGGTTCTTCCTCATCACTACGACGAGACGCATACCACCACGCCATGGCGGAGATTCCTGCCAGTAACATGATGATGCTCACTCCAGTCCACACTACGGCGTCACCCGTTGCTCGATTCCCTACCAGAGGCTCATAGGGCCAATTGTTCGTGTAAGTAACGTGGTCGCCAGGGCGGTTGGTCGACGCTGCCCAGGAGGTCCAGAAAAAGAATGCCGATAGCTGTTTGAGTCGTTCTGGATCGGTAACGGCACCCGCATGGATGGCGTAGTCCGAATTGCCCTTGGAGAATACTTCCGAGTAGTGCTCCAAGTTTGACTGAAACGCTTCGGCCCGAATCGGGTCAACCGTGATCGTCCCGGTTGAGGGATCGTACGAGTTGGTTCGCATGCTTTCTGCCAACCGCCCGCTCAGTTGTGCCTGTTGTTCTCCGTCGAGTTCCGCGAAATCTGACTTAAAATCATCTTGCGCCCAATGATCGAGGATGAAGACTGCCTCACGGTGCAGCCAATCGGCCGTCCAGTCGGGGGCGACATAGCTTCCGTGGCCCCAGACCGAACCGACTTCCATTCCTCCGAGCGATTGCCATACGTTTTGCCCTGCTTGAATCTCGCCTTTATCGATGGCGATTTGGCCCTCAGTCGTCACGACTTGATCTATCAGCGGTGGGACCTCTTGATAAATGCGGACGCCAATCCATCCGAGTACCGCAAAGGAGACCACCATTACCAAGCCAAAAAAGAGCCAAAGTTGTTTCATGACGAACCTCGTAAAACCTTATAACCAAACGACTTATCGCATCCGATAAATAATATATGTCTACATATAGAATAGTCTTACGACTTGAATTCTTTATGTCAAGGTGTAGTATTGGAGTGGAGGTAAAAATATCATGTTGCCAAAAACTGCCGAGTATGCACTTCGTGCTACTGTCTGGTTGGCCCGTACCCCGGAGAGTGCTGAGTCAGCCGACCATTTGGCCGAGGCGATTCAGGTTCCTCGGCGCTACCTCCACAAAGTATTGCAAGACTTGGTGAAAGCCGGATTTGTGCGATCCCAGTCGGGTCCCGGGGGAGGATATAAGCTGGATTGCGATCCTAGCAAAATCAGTATTCTGGACGTGGTCAACGCAGTTGGAACTATTCAGCGGATCGAAAGCTGCCCGCTTGGCTTGGAGTCCCACACAAGTCTCTGCCCATTGCACCGCGAGTTGGATAATGCGTATGCCACTGTGGAAGCAGCGTTTTCTCGAGTAACAGTTGCAGCATTGCTCGACAATTCAAGCAACATCCCACCTCTTTGCGAATGCTCATAGCCGAGGGGGGCAGCTTACCGCGGAATAAAACAAGTGTCTGCCGTCAGCTTGTGGGCGAAAGTCGCCAGCAAGTCGGCACACGCATCCAGGTCGTCCAAGGCAACCGTTTCCACAGCACTGTGCATGTAGCGATTGGGGACACTCACCAAACCTGCCGCGACACCAGCTCGGGTAAGCTGAATCTTGTTGGCGTCAGTGCCAGTGCCGCGGCCACTGGCTGCCCATTGGCAGGGGATATCGCCATAATCGGCTGCCTCGCGAAGACGGTCTACGACCACTGGGTTCATATTCGGACCCCGATAGATCACGGGCCCTCCGCCGAGCTTAACATCCCCCTCTTGAGTCTTGTCGATGGTGGGGCAATCGGTCGCATGGGTAACATCGACCGCAATTCCAACTTGGGGATTTACTCCATAGGCACTCGTGTGGGCACCGCGGAGGCCGATCTCTTCTTGTACTGTCGAGACAGCGAACAGGGCCACTTCGAGTCCGCGCTTCTTTGCTCTACGCAAAGCCTCCATACAAACCCACAGACCAGTTTTATCGTCCATACCAGGAGAGTTGGCCAAACCGTTGCGCATTTCTTGGTACCCAAGTTCCAGCGTAACGGGATCGCCGATCTTGATGATCTCTGCGGCTTCTTCTTTGGATTTGGCACCGATGTCGAGCCACATGTCTTTGGTTTTGACTACCTGCTTGCGTTCCTCTTGATCGAGCAAGTGAATGGCCTTTCGCGAGATGAGCGCCGGAATGGGACCGGAGTCCGCGTGGACCGTCATCCGCTGGCCGATCAACTGTTGGGGATCCCAACCACCAATTGTGTTGGTGTAGATAAATCCCTGATCATTAATATGTGTGACCAAGAGACCAATCTGGTCGGCATGACCGGCGAACATCACTCGCAGAGGAGCGTCTACATTGCAGCCTGCAATCACATTGCCATGCAGATCCGTTGTCACTTCATCGGCAAATTCCTCAGCATAGTTGCGGACAAGGCGTTGAACAGGTTGTTCGTAACCAGAGGGACTGGGGGTTTCCAAAATGGACTGAAAAAACTTTTTGGCTGAAGCTTCCATCAAATATCCCGTTCTGAATAACTGTTTGAATTTGTTAGGTGATTGGTATTAGTTACTTACGAGGAGGCCACTCGCCGAGTTCTAGTAAGTTGCCATCCGGATCTCGGAAAAACAACTGCCGGTAGCCATAGTCTGGCAGTTTCTTTTCTACGAAATCAATTCCGAATTGCTCGAGTACTGCGATGGCACCGTCGATGTTCTGGCAACTGATGGCGAAATGAGGATTGAGAGTATTCATTCCCTCGCTACTGGCTTGATGATCCGCGCGGTGAATCAAGTGAAGCATGACTCCAACATCCTCATGCACCAACCAGCGACCGTCGAACGAAAACGAAGGGCGTGCTATAGCGTGAAACCCCAGTACTTCGCAATAAAACCGCTCCCCCCGCGCAGGATCGGTCGTCAGCAATGCCAGGTGGTCCATGGGGGCAAGTTGGATCGAGTTCGCTGTCATCTCGTGCTTTCGAGGGCGGCATCATTGCCAGAATTGCTAGCAAGATCTTGGTAATATTTGATGATTTTAACGATTTTCTGGCCAACCGCGAGTCACCCTGCCGATAAACCACGACGAATATCCTCTTGTTTCCTGCCCGGTTCGATCAATTGGGGGGACTTGAGAGCTTGCAGATTCAAACACGCAATTGTTGGAGCACTGATAACATGTCCCCACGAAATCTTCTCTGTCTGGTTTTTGCGGTTGCCTGTGCCTGCCAAGTTGGCTGTTGTGGGTGCCTGAGTGGGGCGCGTTGTGGAAGTTGCTGCGATCCATGCTGCGGGGTGCCTGAGGCTTCGTGTGCATGTCCCAGTTGCGGCTGTGCTGATAGCTGCTGCGATTGTGTAAGCTGCGGTGTGGCCGATCCCGGCTGTTGCTGTCCGGAGCCTGCTTGCTGCTGTCCCGAACCAAGTTGCGCTTGCGATGCCTCCTGCGGCGTACCTTGCGGATGTGGCACGCCAGTGTGTGGGTCTTGCTATCCCAATCAAAGACTCTGCGATTGTCCGCTCCTGATGCGCCTACGGAATTTCTTTTGTGGTTGTTCCCCATGCTGTGGGTGTGATAACCAGGCCTATTACGGAGATTGGCAATCCAATCCCTCGAGCACCTGTGAAACCTGCAACCAATACGGCAGCTACAATGGACCCCAGGGTGGTCCTACATTAGCGAGACGGCCTCCCGTGAAACGAGGACGCAATGTGGCTGACGAGATTCGCTTTGCTGATTCGCAGGAAACGACCTATCGCTAAGCCTCGAGCGGTCTAGCGCAAGCGAAAAAGATCTCGAGCGTTCTTGGTTGTTTTCTCAGCCAATTCGGTGAGACTCACTCCTCGGACCTTTGCCAAGCATTCTGCAGTGTGAATCACATGAGCCGGTTCGTTGGGTTTCTTGCTGCGTACGGGTTCTGGCGATAGATAGGGTGCATCGGTTTCGATGAGTAATCGCTCTGCTGGAATCGTTGCTGCACACTCACGTAGCGACTGGGACTTCTTATACGTTACCATCCCTGCAAAACTGATGTGCATACCCAGCTCGACACACTCCGCAGCCATGGCGGCATCACCGGTGAAAGAGTGCATGATTCCGCGCAGAGGGCCTCGCGTTTGAGCCTCGCGGAGCATCATCATGATGTCTGCATCGCAGTCGCGCATGTGAACAACAAACGGCAGATCCAATTGCTGCGACAGTCGGATGTGGCGATCAAAATAGTCTTGCTGCAATTCGAAAGGGGCATAGTCCCAATAGCGGTCGAGTCCCGTCTCGCCAATGGCGACGACACCCGGTCCACTGGTGAGTCGAACGATCGCATCCCAGTCATCGGGAGCCGCTTCGGCGACGTAATTGGGCTGAATGCCGACTGCCGCTAAGACGTTGGCGTGTTCCTTTGCGAGTGAGACACATTTTTCACTAGCGAGAGCAGTCGTACCGACTGCGACCAGCTGGGTGACTCCCGCATCTTGAGCCCGCTTCAGAATCTCAGGACGGATCTCGTCAAACTCCTCCTGGTCCAGATGCGTATGCGTGTCGAAAAAATTCATTCTTCGAATCGCAACTCAAGAATCTCAAATCGATTGGTTCCCGCGGGGACTTCGATATCCACTTTGTCACCCACCTTCTTGCCAAGAAGACCCATAGCAAGAGGACTGTTGATAAGAATCTTGCCGACATCGTAATCTTCGTCGCCCGATCCCACGAGTGTGAATTCCTCGGTATCCCCGAAATCAAGATCTTTTACTTTGACGGTGACACCAAAGACTACTTGATCTTTGGGGAGGGTTTTGGGGTCGATGATTTCTGCTCGGGAGAGCTTGTCTTTAAGCATGTTGATTTTGGCCTGCAAGAGACCCTGGCTCTCGCGGGCGCCATGATACTCGGCGTTTTCGCTTAGATCCCCTTCGGCACGGGCCGTCGCAATACGCTTCTCGATAGCGGGCATTTGTTCGTTTTCGAGATCGTTGAGTTCGGCCTTTAATTTGTCGTACCCGCCACGGGTCATGGGGTTGCGTTCGATCATAGAGACACTCGCTTGCGCATCGGTTTAGCATCAATTAAACAAAATGGGCCCCCCTTCCGGGAGACCCACCATTCACATCTATTTTTGCGCGGCCACGGCCTTGTGTAAAGACCGAACCCTACATTTTGAATTTTACTCGTTCAGATACAGCAGACATCCACAATTCTTGCAGAAAATCGGGTTGGAAAGCAAGAGATCGTTCTGCATGTTAAGTGTAATTTTCTGCCCACAGCCTTGGCATACCAAATCTTCAACCGGTGCCATTCCATCAGCCCCTTTGCCGCGAATCACGCGCTTGTAATCCTCTTTGAGCGTGACGGGGAGTTCTTTCTCGACTTCGGCCAATTCCGCTTCGAGTCGGACGATATCTCCCTTGATCAGTTCACCCTCGGCAGTGACCGAGTCGCGAAAGGTGGCTAGATCGCTCTTGACCGCGGCCAGAGATTTTTCAACTTCTTTTACTTCCAACGAAAGTTGATCGACTCGCTCCATCAATTCCAGGATTTCGTCCGCCAACACGCTGTTGGCCATCTCGGCAGCCGCAATTTGTTCGACTAGAGTTTGATATTCGCGATTGTTGCTGCAAGTATTGAGCTTGGCCTTCCAGTCGAGGATCTTGTTTTCGCTAGTCTTTAGATCCAGCTGTTTCTGATCGGTTGCTTTCTTGGTTTGCAGTACCTTGTCCTGGGCAGCACTAAGCGCAGTCTCTTGGTGCGTGACATTCGATTGGCGAGCCTGAACCTGTCGGGGCCCCCGGGCGAGCCGCTCATTCAAATCGCCAAGTTGAGTATGAATTCGATGCAACTCGCGCAACACCGTTGCGGATACCGACATAGGGGCCTCCGTGAGTATAAAAAAGCAGCGATGATTGACGCACCACAGCCTAAAATCGATTTGCCAAAAAACTGGGGACAATCCCCACTCTCTATTGTAACGAGAAACTCCCCGATCAACAGCGGGGCGGTGCATTAACAGAAAATGGCCGCTGAAATAGGCAATGTATTGGCGCGTCCGTGAGCGTTAGCGACCGTAGCATGGAGTTCGGCGGGTAAGGTACGCGCTCGGCTGCGCTGGCGCTCCGCGACGCGGCTAACAATAAGGGCAGCACGGCCAACGAGGGCTCAGTTCAGAGGAAAAAGCCAGCTCTTGTCTTTGTTGTCATCGATGAGTTGGATGGTTGCCTGCTCTTGTTTTTCAAGGGCTTTGGCGGCAGAGGCTTTTACTCGGCGGTCGGCGATGCCGTGGGCAAACCAAGGGGCGTTGGTCTTGATTTTCTGCATGAGTGTCAGATCGACTCGGGTGTGATCCTCTTCTCGTTTGAGAATCGTTGTTAATTCATACCCCTTCAGGCGTTCGGAACCCTTTTCTAGCTTCGACACGGAGTCAATCTCGTTGGGCGTGATCTCGACATCCTGGTGGAGCGTGACAACCTGGCGGCCGATGTAGTCGTCTAAGGTTCGTACTTTGAGGATACCATTAAGTTGGAGCTTCCAATTGGGATCGGCGGACAAGACGGTTTTGAGCAGGGCTTCACCGATATGTTCGGATCCCGTATCTACGGTGCCTTCGTCCCATTTCTGTTCGACGAATTCACTCGTGCCACCCATGGTCATTATTTCTTTGGTCGCGTTGGTGCGGACCATGATCTTGCGGACCTTGGTAAAGTCTTCGTCGATCACGAAGCTACGTTCGACGGTCTGCTCGGTGGTGTACTCGGCCGTGAGTACCCAACTTGCGGCAAAGGCGGCAATCAAGAGAACGATTCCTATTACCCAGCCCCAAAGGGACTTCGAGGAGTGGGAGGTTTCTGTTTCTTCCATTCTGATCTATTTCTCGACACAAGGAGTTCTAATGAAACGAAACTGCTGAAAGACGGGCTATTCATTTGGCACGTACTTGAGTGCATTAATGATGTCTTCCGGTTTGACTCGCTGCTTGTAGTCAGGCTCTACATAGGCGAACGTAATAACCCCTTCCTGATTGATCACATAGGCCACGGGGACTGGCAACCGCATGCTCGAATCTCCATTATACTTTGCTAGGTCGAACATTTGTTGATATCTGGTGGCGGTATCGGGATCCAGCTTGAATACAACGCCGTACTTTTCCCCCAACTCGTTGCCCTGATCGCTCAAGAGCAGAAAGTCGAAACCGTTGTTTTCTGCCGTCTGCTTTGTCATCTCGGGCTTCTCGGGGGCAATTGCCACGATTTTGGCTCCAGCTTTCTCGATCTCAGGCATAGCTTCTTGGATGCCGCTAAGATGTCGCATGCAGATGGGGCACCAACCTCCCCGGTACCAAATGACCACGAGTGGATTTTTCTTCCAAAGATCACTCAGAAGAATCTTGTTTCCGTCGGCATCGACCAATTCCCCATCGATTGCATGATCTCCAACCTTAAGAGCAGATCTAGCCGCCTCCTTTGCGGTCTTTTCCTGGAGCTCTTTAGAATGGGCGTTCGCCTGCAAAGCGATAACACCCATCACTAGTGCGAGACACTGGATTCCTTGTAATCTAGACATGAGTGTGTTGCTCCGTGAGAACTGAACAAGCGTAATATACGCGAAGAAACCGCTAGGGTACTGACCAGCATAGCGGGTTCTAAGCCATTATGCCATGGTCGTACGCAAACGAGACAAGTCAATCTGAAAGCATCGGGTGGTGAAACGAGCGAAAATCGCTCACAATACTCACCTCACCGGTCAGATTGTCCACGCCTATCCCTGCCAGAACCTTCCAAGCTTGCCGTGCCAACTTTTGTTCAAGCCGTGCTGACGATTCTCATATTTTCTAGTGCCCCAGCATGCGTGCGTCTGGTGCATCTTAATGCCTATACACTGGGAATAGTTCGGCTAGGATTGGCTAGCCTGGGGATGACGGTTCTGTTAGTCGCCCAGGGTGAACTTACCCTTAACAAGATTCGAAGCTGGGACAGACACACTTGGCGGGCGATGGTATCGGTCGGCTTCATGTTCGGCCTACATTGGCTACTGTTTTTCCTGAGCATCAAGCTCGCGAGTGCTGCCATCGGAGCAATAGGATTTTCTACTTATGGATTCCATCTCTTACTCTTGGGGTGGATACTGGGATTCGGGAGTGTCAGAATGCTTGACCTTGTAGGGCTGGTGCTCGCCTGTGTGGGTACTTATCTATTGATCCCCGAGTTCAGCCTGGAGAACGATCAAACACTAGGACTGGCAATAGGAATACTAAGCGGCCTCGCTTCAGCAGTATTGCCTTTGCTGCATCAGCACAACGTCAAGGTAAACACAAATCTGCGGGCCTGGGGGCAATTCACGTTTGCACTTCCGGTTTTTCTCTTGTGTTGGCCGCTCACCGAGTGGACGATCATCCCTAGTGAGATACCGCTGATTCTTTACCTTAGTTTGGGGATCGCTCTCGTAGGGCACGGGATGTGGGTGCATGTCACCTCGGTGTTGTCGACCACGATCATCAGCGTACTCTCGTACCTTTATCTACCTAGTTCACTCTTGCTGGGATATCTGCTGATTGGTGATAGCGAAAAACTCACCGGACGTACGTTGGTCGGCACAGTACTCGTTCTGGCTGCGAATGCTCTTGTGATGTGGAGCCAGTCCCGAATTCGTGCGATGGAGGCTGAAGTCGTGGAGACGGTGTGATTCGAGTGGGCGAAGATAGGTTTTCGTTCCGCTTTGAGGGGAATCACTGTTAAATGCAGTACGAGAGTCACGGTACTTGAACATGGGTTTCGTATAGCGAAAGAACACTTTAGAATTCCTGAACCAATACTCTAATCTCATTTCCGCCATGACTGCAAATTCCTACGATGCAATTTTGATAGTTTCCTTCGGTGGACCTGAAGGTCCCGACGAAGTGATGCCGTTTCTAGAAAACGTGTTGCGGGGGAAACCGGTCCCGCGCGAGCGAATGTTGGAGGTGGCCGAACACTATCAGCATTTCGGCGGGGTAAGCCCCATCAACGAACAGAATCGCAGGTTGATTGCTGCATTAAAAGATGAGCTGCACAGGCACGGTCACGAACTGCCCATCTACTGGGGCAACCGCAATTGGCATCCGCTCCTGGTTGATACACTCCAGCAGATGGCCGACGACGGGATCCAGCAGGCCTTGGCTTTTTTCACCAGTGCCTATAGTTCCTACTCAGGGTGTCGGCAGTACCGGGAAGATATTGCCAAGGCGCAAGAGGAGGTTGGACCAAAGGCTCCAGATATTCACAAGCTGCGGGTCTTTTTCAATCACCCCGGTTTTGTCGAGCCGATGATCGAGTCAGTGCAAAGCTGTCTGAAGCAACTACCCGCAGATCGACGCGCTGCAACGGCCCTACTTTTTACGGCCCACAGTATCCCCATTGGCATGGCGGACAATTGCCGATATGTGGAGCAGCTTCGGGAAACATGCCGCTTGGTAGCTGATGGGGCAGGGCACGACAATTGGGAACTAGTCTATCAGAGTCGTAGCGGCTCGCCAAATCAGCCCTGGCTGGAGCCAGATGTGTGCGATCGCATTCAGGAACTTCACTCTGAACAAGCGATCAATGATGTTGTCGTACTTCCGATAGGCTTTATCTCAGATCACTTGGAAGTGCTGTTCGATATCGACACCGAGGCAAGGGAGTTGTGTGAGAAGCTGGGAATCACTATGCATCGCGCTACCACAGTAGGAACGCATCCGAAGTTCATCGAGATGATTCGCTTGCTTGTCGAAGAGCGATTGAGTGACTCGCCCGAGCGGCAGAGCCTCGGTAACCTAGGGCCAAGCCATGACGTATGTCCGGCGGATTGCTGTCTGTATTCACCGACGAGGCCGCCAACGCCTTCAAGAGGATCCAATGACTGAATCCAATCGTCAACTTGGCACCAGCGACCTGTTCGTTTCCCCGGTTTCGCTCGGCACCTGGCCGATGGCGGGGACGACCAGTCCTGGCGTGAACGATGCCGATAGTATTGCCACGATTCGTAGCTGCGCTGAGGTGGGCGTTAATTTCATAGACACCGCCTATTGCTACGGGCCGAACGGCGAGAGTGAGAATCTCATTCGACAGGCGATTTCGACGGAGCGTGATTCGTATGTAATCGCCAGCAAGTGTGGTATTCACTACAACGCGGAAGGCAAGCAGGAGCAAGATGCCCGACCAGAATCCATTTTACGGGAGTGCGATGAAAGCCTTCGACGGATGGGGACCGATCACATCGATCTCTATTACCTCCACTCGCCGGACCCCGAGGTGCCCTTGGCCGAGTCCGCGGGGGCGATTCAAGAGCTGATCTCCGCTGGAAAAGTGCTTACCGCGGGGCTTTCGAACGCTCATCTACCACAGCTTGAAGAGTTTCACGCCGTTTGCCCAGTCGTCGCTGTGCAACTGCCGTACAACATGCTGCAGCGCGGCATTGAAGAGCAAACGATTCCCTGGTGTCAGGAGCGGCGAATCGCAGTCGTCGTCTATTGGGCATTGATGAAAGGTCTCCTGGCCGGTCATATCACGCGCGACAAGCAATTGGCCCCCTCTGACAAACGGCTTAAGTATCCGATGTACCAGGGGGAAGAATTTGAAAAGAACCTGCAGTTCGTCGAGCGACTTCGCGCCGTGGCAGAGGATGCCAACAAAACGGTGGCTCAGGTCGTCATCAATTGGACGATCCACCAATCGGGGATCACGGCCGCCCTCTGCGGTGCCAAGCGACCGTGGCAATTCGCAGAGGTTGCCGGAGCGATGGGCTGGCAGTTGAGCAAGCTTCAAATGGAAAGGATCCAAGCCGCCCTTGCTGAGCGAGGTGAGGCTGTGGTTGATCGGGTGTTCCAATAGCTCCAGATCGTTCCGGTCATGCCGATTGTGCGTCCAACGGATGCTTCGATGGTTTCTGAGCCGCCACCTAGAACTACAACATTTCCCTTTGTGAATTCCTCCGTGACGTAGGTTTTTGGGTGCCGCGAGCAACTAGTGCTCGTTGTGGTAACAACCCACTGATAGCGGAGAATTTGCGCGATGAGCCAGCCCTCTCGTCTCTTGGAGAATTGGACCCCCGATCAAGCGGCCCGGATGGAGAATGCCATCTTTGTTGCCCAGCATCGATTGCACGATTTGGAGATGTTTCGTGATGAGCATCTGCTAGAAATTATCGATGCACATCCCCGCAAAGATTTGGGGATCAATACCATGGGGACCGATCCTGAACTCCACGGCGAATGGCAAGAAGGGCGTGCAGAAAATCTCAATGCCGAACAACTATTGGAAGCGGTAAGCCGCGGGCGCGTCTGGCTCAACTTGCGGCGCGTAATGGATCACCACCCCGAGTATGAGGCGCTGGTGAATCGGTTGTACGGTGAACTCGAAGACACTTGCCCAGGCCTCGCTACGTACAATCGTTCGGCCAATTTGCTGATTTCATCTCCCCAGGCAATTGTGTACTACCATCTGGATTGTCCGGTGAACATGCTCTGGCACATCCGCGGCACAAAGCGCGTCTGGGCCTACCCACTTGAGTCGGGCATCGTTTCTGACGAAACGATTGAAGGAGTCTTGTGCGGTGAGAAATCCGAAGAACTCGAATTCCAGGCAGCATGGGATGAGATGGCGGTCGAAGTGGATCTCAAGCCGGGTGAGATGATTACTTGGCCACAGCACACACCGCATCGAGTGGTGAACACTGGCGGCGTGAACGTCTCGCTCTCGACAGAGCACATGACCAAAAGGGCAGCGCGCCGGAATAACGTATTCCTGGCGAATCGACACTTCCGACAATTGTTCGGCGGAAAGTTCCACAGAACAGAGCTAACCGGCTGGCGACCAGCCGCCAAAGAATTTGCCCTGCGCGTGATGCGGCGGGTTCCAAAGCTTGCCCCGGCAACGCCTCAGGGCTACAAATACCCGATCACCTTCGAAGTAAATCTGGAAGCACCGGATTGCGTACAGTCGCTTGCAAACAACGACCAACGCATTACAGCGCTGGGTTAAAAGATGTACACAAGAAAGCTACTATTCCAAGTGTTGGTTAGCGACATTCGATAGATTGGCACTTCCAACATGTCTCAGTGGCTGAGCCAGAAGTGGTCCAACACGCTGGGCAAAGGCCTTTGGTTCGAGGTAACCTTCGATGAATTCCAGCACCTCTCCCTCGGGAGAAATCAGAAGCGAAGAAGGATATCCACGGATTCCAAGCTTCTTGATCAGAGCGGCATAGTCGTCTGAATGCGCCATCACCGACTCGGTTCTTCCCCGTAGTAGGTGCTGAACCTGAGGATTACCAAACGTTTCTTTGGCCATCTTGCGACAATATGTGCAGTTGTCTGAGGTAAACATCACCAAGAGGGGTCGTCGCCGGAGGATGGCCTCTTTCCAAGCACCTTCCACTGTTGCATGGTCGAAGATTCCGTCTTGAGCCACGGTTTTGTGAGCTGAAGTTTGGGCAACCGCTACGTTGGGAAGCAGGACTGCTAGCGTTGCCAGCAACGTAATGGGTAAATAGGGAGTCTTCATTTGGGAGTCTCTTCTCGGCGGCGTTTGAGCCTGCGTTGCTTTTGCCAGTTATCTGAGCAAGTCTTTAGGATGCCTAGTTCTTTCATCGGCATCCCGCGGAGAAGCCTTCGTGAAGCTGTTCAGAGTTACGAAGATAGTGGCAATTTCTTATTCGCTAGTACACTCAAGCGGCCAAGAATCATGAAGTGCTAGCGAGTTTGCGTGGCGTTGTTTGCCGAGGCAATTCCCAATTGCAGGCGTCGTTTGAATGTGTCGTGATCGACGTAGCCCTCGATCATGTCGAGAACTTTGTTGTTCGATCCGACTAGCACGGTCGAAGGATACCACTTGATATGCAGTTTTTCTACTAACAAGGCATGCGTATAGCGACCGGCCTGGATTGTCTCGAAGGAGTCGGTAACCAGAGCATTCACATCCGCACTAGCAAAAGTAGAGTCGACCATTTTCGTGCAGTGAGGACACTCGGGCATCGATACATAGACCAGAATGGGCTTGTTCGACTCTTGAGATGCAGTCCAAGCTGCCGGGTAACTATCGAACTTGAAAAGCGTCTTGGACTCTGCTGCAGTTACCGGCGGGGAAGTCTCGACCGTTTCGTTGGGACTATCTCCCAGACAGGTGGCAGTGGGGGAGAGAATGACAGCCAAAGCTGCCCAACGAAGTGTCTCTGCGATTAATCGCCCCATGCCGAGTTCCTCCGAGTAAATGCGGAACCATTCAAGTCTAAGTGCTAACGAGGTTTATCGACGTTCGCTAGCATCGGCATCGGAGTGTTTTTTTTGCGAGGGAGACTCCCCGCGATGGCTGAATCTTAGCGGTCCGGCAGGACGCGCATTTTCGGTACAAACGGACCGGGACGACTAGGTAGACATTTAGATCGAGCAAAGAGAGTGCGTTCCGAATCTCAAATAGCTACGCCTTGATCGCGGGCCTTCTGCACACCTACAAAGCCGTCGCGGGCTTTGAGGCAGGTACGGCGGAACGGTTCAGGGTGGGGAACGCCCGAGAGCCGAAAGGTCTCAATCTGGCCATTGCGGAAGATGAGATCACCGGCTGGGTACCATTCTTGCCCAGGCAAAACCTCAGTTTCAATCGAATCGAATCGGTCCAAGGAAACGCTCTGTTGCTCGCCTCCACCGAAGGCCTGTTCTACGACTACCCGACGATTGGTCAGACGATAACGACGGCAGGCGTCGTTGTGGACTCCCCAGAATACGAAAGGAAGCTTGGGAATCAGCATGTGGAAGTAGACTGGCAGGATAAACGGTATCGATACCAGCGCCATCAGGCGGCCAAAGGTAATTGGAACTCCAAACAGAGTCAGACCAACCGAATTGCCAAATCGTCGTCCCCACCAACGACCGTAAGCCGTGGCGGCAATCGACGGCCAAACCGTCATGATGGTCACTTCTTTTTCTGTCGCTGGGGAGACCCCGGCAATGGCACCCGACATGGTCAATCCTGCTCTAACCGCTTACTTAGAAATTAAATACCTAGATCGGCAAACTACCAGAATCTGTGGGGACTGCCAAGTAGCGAGCTCGCGAGACGGGTCGTCCCCGACCCCGGCCTACTCAGCCTCAAATAAAGAGTTGCTCGATAGCCGCCACAATCGGGGTCGGGGACGACCCGGCTCGCTGCAGCAAAAAACGGCCTGCGACTTCCCAGCCGCAGGCCGTTTCTATCAGTAAAGTTGCGCAATAACTCGACTCAGCTCACCGAGGCTGTGGCAAATTGGTCGGCATAGGTCTGCCGTTCTGCCATCACCGTTGCGTAGAGCTGGGCAGGCAAGTCGGACGAGACGGTCTGACGCCTTCCTCTACGCGCCGGCTTCTTTGCAAGTCTTCCACCGATCGTTCCCCGGCAGGTGTCGGACCCGCAACAGCACGGGAACGCGCGGAACAGAATATCCTCCGTTTCATCGTAGTCCATGGTGAGAAGTTCACCGGCTGCGATGTCCCGGGTTGCAATGTAGAGGCGCGTTTCGGTGTCGAGCCACGAATTCGGCTCGCAACTGTGCAGCACCTTTCCTGCAAAGTAAGGATCATCCAGGTGGAGGCCTGGCCCCATCTGCAACGAATGCAGAGTCATCTCCGTCTTAAGCGTGCCATTCATCCTAAATAGGACGCTGCCTTGAGAAAATTCCCGCAGCACGAGCACCCCTTGTCCACGCTTATCATCGACGTCGAGGACACAAAAGTCTTCCCAACATGGTTCGTTAGGAATTACTGGTAGGTGGTCGGGATAGAACCTTTTCATTTACGGTATACCATCTCACTTGTGATACTTGACGGGGAAAAAAACGTCTCCAGCACGCTATAAACCGTCGCTTCTTCGTACGGTTTGCAACTGAACACATCGAGATACATGTCACGGTGATTGTCGTTCGTATGGAACGAAATCTGGCTGGTCTCAATTAATTGAACTCCCGAGCAACCAGTTTCGTGCCCTTGGCCGAAGCGGGCCACAATGGGAGGTCCGTAGCGGACCATATCGATTTCGTCGGCGCAGTTTTGTAAGAATTCATAGAGTTTTTCGATCGACAGGATCGCTTCATTGCAGCCTAAAGCAGTGACCATCATATGCTGGCCATAGTGCTTTTCGCCGTTGTGTACGATCCGCCGATACTCTGGAGGTGCTTCAGTCAACACAGATTGGTTCTCCGTTCATCAGAGATAGGTGAAATGCGCAACTTGCGACAACGTGTCGCATGGGATTAGTTGCTAGTTGCCCTGGCAAGGAAGTTATAAATGCCTGGAGTACAGCCTTGAGCGAGACAGTGGACAGCCTTAAGCGGGAAAGCACGCAGCTTTAGGTCGAAAATGCTTCGAGGTTTTGCTGAACCTAGTGGTCTGCTGAAAGTGTGAGCGGGCAGGGTAAAAAACGAATCAGAGATTTTTATGCAAAGCACCCCTACCGCGTCTAGTGTGATTCGCCATTTTGGAGGAAGAATAGGAGAAATAATTCTGGCGGGAAAATCGAAACGTCGAGAACGTAAGATACTGGTCCTCAGGGCCGCGCTGCAGGTCCCACATGACCCTCAGAGGACATGTGTGTTCAGGGAGCCGAAATCAGGTCTCGGAAAGCTCTGCCCCTCAGCGTGTCAATCGCGCGCCCTGCGCGAGTCAGTGTGACCACCGATTACTTGCTCCGGAAGAGAAATTTTTTCCCCGCCAGATGCAAATTCTGCTGGCAAGGCGGGACTCTTAAGACGACATTTCAATCAGCCTCTGGTGAGAAATGCGCCGCTACTGTGACAAGCAGCGGCGCTTCGCACTCAATCATCTGACGAGGCTGACCAATTTCGCTAACTCCGACCTCTGAGGCATACACCGGCAAGCATCATTCCGCCCAGAAGTGCTAGCGAAGTTGGCTCGGGAATAATCCCCTGGCTGAGAGCGACATATTCGACAGCCGCCTCATGCACAGACTCGTCGACGCCCGCAGCCTGCACCCAGAAAACGGGCTCCGAGTCAGTTAGCCCCGCTACTTTGAAAGTAGTGGCGAACGCATAAACCCCAGAAGCTGGGTTGAGAATGCCCGCACCTCCAGCATCGACCAGATCGAAGATTAGGTCGTGATGCAGAAAACCAGCCGGGTCAACGCCCGTGCCATCGGCCGTGATGTCGAAGTCGAACCCCGCAGCAGCAGTTGTTCCATCAATCTGTACGGAAAAGCTCTCGGTCGCGTCGGAGATTTTCAGTTCGTAGGGTGAGGGGAGCGAAGTGAAATCGACGCTGCCAACACCATTCCAATAAAACAGGCTCTTCGACACGCTGTCCATGGTGAACAATTGCAAGTCGAAACCCACTAAGGCTCCGCCGGGAAGCGGAGTTTCGCCCTCTAACACCAACTCGTCGGGGTCCGATTCCACACCAGGCTCATTAGCCCGATAGGCTTGGTTGGGTGACTCACCGAATTCGCCTTCGGCGATGCGGGGTTCAGCGCCGACCTGACCGCCGTCGCTAAACAACTCCAAATCGCTGTGTTGGGCGATCGCTGCATTGGCCCCCAGCAGCATGACGCAAGCAAGCGCCACTCCGAGTCGTGCAAAACAGTTACCAAAACATCTCATCGTTAGCTCCTCCAAAGAAAAATGAATAACTACCACAGAGCACACAGGAAGCACAGGGAGTGGTAGTCAAGGTTGAAATAAAACCCTGCCCCAACTGTGCGCTCTGTGGTAAATACTCTTCAGCTTCGCAAGTTCCTCCTCCAACTCATTGCTACAACGCAAATCAGCGACGCCACAAACGTTGTTGGCTCGGGAATTGTCTGTGGACTAGCCAGCATTCCCACCTCATTTCCGAAGTGTCTTTGCCAGATCAAGAAATCCCGACCATCAGCGGTCGCACTCCCATCAAAATCCCCGCCTGCCCAACCAGCACTCGTGCCATAGTTTGCCTGCCAGATGCCGAGGTCGGTTCCGTCGACATTCCCGTCTAGGTTTGCATCGCCATATTGCGTACCAAGCAGGTCAAACAAGGTATCCACATCTTGGGCATCGACAAAGGAATTTCCGTCTAGGTCGAAGACTAGATCACTGCTTTGGGTCGCAGTTGCCGCGAGCAACGCATCAATATCGGCGGCATCGAGCTTGTCATCCGGAAGATTGTCCGTATCGAGAGGACTCACGTCCCCCCAAAGCCTCAACTGAGCGAAGTTCTCATCGAGGTAGGTACTCACAGCGGCAATGGCAGCGGTCTTCATTGTGCCCGGTGGGCCGTTGTATAGAGCCACGTAATGCGGCCGTGCGATTTCTCGCTGTGAATCGCCCGTGAGATCCATATTGAACTCGAAGCCCGCCAGAAAGACTCCGGTACTGGCCGGTGTAACAGGGGTGTTGTCTAAGTCGAAATCGAAGATCAAATGGCTGTGAATTGCACCGGTGCTGTCAGTTGAGGTGAAATCATATCCCGCCAAATCTTCGGCAGTGCCTGTGGCTATTGCAGAGCCATTTGCCGGCGAGCGAACTTCAAGAAAATCGTGGGGATTGACAACTGGCGCGAAGGAGACGGAATCGGTACCGTCCCAATAAAATAAGTTCGCAGCGGGGCCATCTTCGATGCGGAAGGCCTTCAAGTCGAATCCGACCGACCGATTGCCAGGGAGTGGTTGGTACTCGCTATTCCCTGCGTAATACGAGTCGTCCGCATCCTCTGCGCGAAACCCTGGATTCACATCCACAAACGGAGCCAAGCCAGCGATCTCGTTCACATGGAATCGCAGTCCGGGCCCCGGCGTGCCGTTTTGCCCCGGGTCGTTGGCTCCCCGCCCGGTAACAAGAATTCCAGACTGTTGAGTGAGGAAAATGTCAGCATGAAAGGCTCGCGCCGAGGAAACCGCAAGCGAGAGGTTGAGCGTAAGGAGCAAGTAGGCAAACTGGCGAATCATAGGAGTACTTTCTTTAATTTGTCACAGGGCGGGCAAAGTTTACCTGCACAGTTTCCTCAGCGCACCACTGGCGAATTTCTTCTGCTGAGACCGCTGTGACATGGCCGTCGCCATAGAGATAATTGGCCAGGTTGCCTGGATGTCGCTCTGCAGCGACTTCGGCCGAGAACGCATTCCAAACAAGTGGTTGGTCGGCAGTGCGATAGTGAACGTTGTACCAATTGAACCAATCCCAAGTGTGTGTGTGATCGACATCGACCTTATCACCCGCCTCGAACATCAGAATCGCGCGAGAAGTCTCGGCGATATCCCAGAGGTTTCTTACAGGCTCGAAACCCTCGACGCCGATGTCGACTGCCAGAAATCCGTTGAGCACATAACTGGTCTCGCGATCACGCAATCGCTCCTCTCCTCGTGGGTCCTCTGGGCAGATACGAATCGAATCAACGCTTTCCAGGTGTGGTGCCAGAGTATAAATCCAGGATTGCTTGTCCCCAGAATCGTGGCCGTCCACCTTGGGCAGTTCGCCGTCGTGGGCGTTCGCGAATTGGTGAATCGCCAGTCCGATCTGGCGCATATTATTAGAGCATTGAGTCCGCCTGGCAGCCGCCCTCGCGGCCTGCACGGCCGGTAGCAGTAGTCCAATCAATACTCCTATGATGGCGATCACCACCAAGAGTTCTACGAGCGTAAAAGCTTTGTGTGCGCGCACGTGTTCACCCCATGAAGACATTAAATACATTACAAAACACGAGTAAGAATCGAATCACAACACGCAAATAACTGCGCAGCAATTCACAGAACCTCAAGGCAAAGAAACTACGATCTAACAGAGATGCGTAGCATGCCCACTAGAATTAGCAGGTTGGGGGTCCACGACCTGGGTGGATCCCCAGGAGAGGGGAGACATAGGAGGAGGCCATGGCCGGAGGAATCGTGGGAACGACGTCCACACAGTCACTAGCCACTTGAAAAACAAATTGCGATTGAGCCTGTACTAAAAAAGCACAAATGGGGCAATCTTCTTCAGCGAGGACTAGCTGGGCTTGGTCCTCTTGATCGCTTTGCGAATTGGAGCCGAAGTATGATGGTGAACGGTGATTCCCGTGGGCAACGAAACTATCAAAGGAGGATGAATCAGTCGATTGATGACAAACTCCGTCATGGCAGTGTCCGCAGCCCCATAGAGAGTGCAGCCCATATCCCAATACACCAGCAGCACCATAAACTGCTAAGAGCAATCCGGCGACTAGGGGAAGATATCTCGAAGAAAACTGCACGTTCATACTGTTCAAATCTATCCAGCGGGAGAGCATAGGTCAAGCGATTTCTCCGCACAATCTGATGGTCCTCTCCACAACTGCTGCAGATTTCGATTGTCCATCGGTGCATTGGCTGGGGTAATTCATCATTCAAGCGATCTGAGGGTGTTCGGGGATTCGCTCTTAGCCTTCCGGGCCAAGTATTCACATAGTAAGGGTAGAAAGATGCCGTGGCAGTTGAGGCTGCCACGGCAATCTCATGCTCAGCGACTAGACTCTGCAAGAGCGGGGTCGTTGCGACACTACCATGCCTAGCACGCCAATAAGCCCTACTGCTAGGGTCGTGGGTTCAGGCACATGTTGAACGTCAAAGAAAAATCTGCCTGAGTTTCCAAAGTTTCCTGATAGATCAACTAGCTGAAACTCAGCCCAATAGTGACCCACGGGAGCTGATTGGTCTACCCAAAGCACGGGCGTCAATGAAAACATTTCATTCCCATTCCCTACGTGTTGATCTGCGAACTGAAACGCGTCAGGTTCGGTAGGAGTACCAATTTTCAGGTCCGATGAGCTTACACCTAAGACCTGTAAATGGATATGAGCTTCATCAAACGAGCCGTTCCAGCGACCGCCACTGCTGTTGAACAGCACGTCGTCCACCCCACTCAAGCTCTGCACGTTCGCCATTTCGAGATTGGAGTACTCGAGTCCTGAAACGTAATTTGTCGCGGCTTTCCCTGTGTAGGCACCGCTCCCTGGAAGCAAGGGCAATGGCTCCAGGTTCGTGTAGGTTTCAGGTATCCGATTGTTTCCATTGGTGTCGAGCAGCATGGGAGTTGCCGCTGTACCGGAATAGGAATAAGACCCAATTCCATGAAAATGGTTTCCATGATGGAACAATAAGGTAAGGCGATTGTGATTGGGATTATCTGGATATGCCCCGCCGCCATCGCCGCTAGGTGCGTCGAATGGCGTAGAGCGGCTATCGACACCCACAAAGAACTCAGCAGACTGGGCAGTTTCAAATGGCCACGACCAAGTCCAGGTAGCAACAACGATAAGTGTGAATGATAACAATTTCTTCATCAGTAGACTCCTTAATTGAAATTTACAGTAAATACGTGATTTACAAGGCCAGCCATGGAGTTGGTTGAAATCAGCGCTAAGATCAGCCGAAACGCACAAAACTCGCATTTGCAAATCATTTGCACAAATATAATGCAGATGCAATCAGATTGCAACAATGGGTTTGAAGAATTTGCCGAGAATCCGCCGCAATTGCCTGAGGAGATTTCACACGAGAGCAGAGCCAAGAGGCCCTATCAAGACCGACTACATTTTCCGCAGTGACCGCGCAGCAGCACTTCTGTAATCTGGCCTAATTTATCCCGCCGGGGTCCACGGCTGGGAGTAAGTTGAAAAGAGAAAGAATCCAAGCAGGTTACCTTGCCGCAATCTACGCACATGAAGTGCGGGTGTTCCAGTTCATCGGGACTAGATGAAGAGCGAAACTCAAATCGACGAACTTGGTCGCCGAGATCAAGTTTGGAGAAGAGGCCAGCGTCGGCCAATTCAAGCAGAACACGATAAATCGTCGATTGATCGAAAGCAGACTCACTCAGTGCGTCTGTGACTTCTCCGTGACTCGCAGGCTTTCCTGAGTCTGCCAGGTATCGCAGAACCGCTACACGAGCCGAGGTGCTACGGAGGCCAGACTCTCTCAGAATACCTTTGGCCCAGGCGACGTCGTGTTTTACATCGGTAGGCATAACCAAATCCATTTAGAAACTAATTCCATACGGCATTAGAGCGTTATTGCAGGTGAATTGCAAATGCAATTTACAGTTCACTCATTCTTGTCAATGCCACGGATCGTGAGATTCCATCCCCATCCAAAAGGCGCTGGGTAAGAGAAAACCAGGACAACTAGCTTTCCTAGTTCTGCTTACGATTGAGAATCACGGTTGAGACCGTCTAGGAGAACCACTTTGAACCCCTTGAGATGAAGCACGTTCGACACGCAGATTGACCTCATTATTCTCTTCCTCAATTGTCGCAGAGAGAGGAGAAAGTCCGAGTTGCGAAAACCGGATATCGACTACTGAGGACTCTTCAGTGTGAGAGGATTCATGAGTGTGGTCTCCAGGAGGTACGGCTCCAGAGCTAAAGTGCTGCACGATCACAACTCCATGCCGGCCCGCGACGGCACCATCGTCGTTGGTGAAAGTGCCCAAGACGAAGCGTCCCTGTTGATCAATTTTTCCACGAGCGGAGGGACCGGACTTCTCGGGAATGAATTCGATGACTCCGAAACGTACGGGCGTGCCATCAGCAAATTCAACCGTGCCGACTACAGGAAAGGTTGAGGGACGAGAATCACCACAACCGGAAAGCAATAGCAGTGAAAGAAAACATGCACAGAATCGCATAATCGAGCTGGGCCTAGATCGTCCGAGTGTTTTTTCGAATGCTATCAGAAAGATTCCCAAGGAGGCTCAGCGTGATCATCTCGGCGGCAAAGCTGCTGCAATACATGAGTGTCGATAAAGTTGTCCAAAGATCGGGTCGAGCCATCAGCAAGTACCATCGGGCAAACACCAGGATGCCAGCTACCGAATCCGATAACTGGAACTGTCTTGTCTTCTGGACCACGTGCTAGGGGTACTTCTGGACCTCCAATGCGAGCAAAAGCTGGAAGGTCTTTGCCGTTGTACATGGGACCATTTTCCGGAACTTGAGCGAGGCGCCCCGAGGGAATGTGCATCTCTCCAGCCAAAATCGTATTGCTAGCTCCGTCAGTGAGATCCTTATGACGAATCTTATGTTTCCAATTGATAGGGTCTGTTCCACTGCAGATCGGATCGCTCGAAATAATTACCCCAGTCCCAACTCCACCTCGCCAGTAGGCGAACAACCAATCTAGAGATCCTCCAGTATAGTCGCCATGATTCGCGGCATAATCGGTTACTGCACCACCGGTAAGTTCAACAATTTCAGATCCTCCGCATCCGCAGCCATAGGTGACTTCTTGCTCAACCAAGCCAGAATCAACTACCGCTTCACTAGCGCTGCGACGAGTAGGACAGACAAAGTTCGCAGAAACATAGTTTCGTGTGTAAGAATCATGGGACTCGTAGGGGGCATAGAGATTCCAACGGGAATAGTAATTGCCATTCTCGATGTAAGGAAGAATTCTGGCAAACCAAGAGGGCTGAGTAGTTTCGCAAGCTATGACAGAAGACGACTCACTGGCAAAGTATCCATACTCATCCTGGGTACGCAATCTTGCAGGAGGAAACGTTTGAGTCGCCTGCTCAAAGTGTATCACTGCCAAACCCAATTGACGAAGATGATTCTTGCATTCAGTGGCTCGTGCAGCCTCTCGAGCCGATTGAACAGCCGGCAAGAGTAATGATATCATCACCCCCACAATCGCGATTACTACCAGTAGCTCGATCAAAGTAAAGCCGTTGAAGCATTTTTTTCTTTTCATGAAATGGCCCCAGCGTGGCTGAATCGTACAACTCAAATGGTGAATCGGTACCGTTATCTAGTAGCGGGCAGAAAGTAGCTTCGCAGGCATGAATATAGTCTAGTCTAGCAGTGGGACGCACGCAAGAAAGGCTGCGATCTATAGAGGCCGTTTAGTCTCATATTTCATCTGTCATCTTGTCTTTGATCGTCAGATCAGTCACATTTCCCTAATATTCTCGATTTGGAAAGCTACAGTCCAAGCCACATAAAATGGAAACCTTTATTCTCATCGGAATCTTGTATAGGTATTTACTAGATATGATTCTAAGGTTCAATCGTCTCTTATTGTTCTTGTGCGCGATTACCGCTTCTTATGGTACTGCATCAGAGTTTCAGCTTGCGAAAGCACCCCTCGTGACACGCTGGGCGAAAGATGTCTCGCCGGAAAATGCCTGGCAAGAATATCCGCGGCCACAAATGGTGCGTTCTGATTGGACGAATCTCAATGGGCTCTGGGATTATGCGATTCGCCCTCGGAACGGCGAAAAGCCATCAGAGTGGGATGGGGAGATTCTGGTACCATTTGCCGTTGAATCGGCTTTGAGTGGAGTAGGCAAGACGGTTTCTCCAGATGAGAAATTGTGGTATCGCCGGAAGTTTTCCAAACCGTCTGTTCCTGATGGGGATCGCTTGTTGCTCCATTTCGGAGCTGTCGACTGGCGATGCAGCGTGTGGGTGAACGGCCAGCTGGTTGGCGAGCACGAGGGAGGTTTCGATCCGTTCAGCTTCGACATTACAAATGCATTACGCGACGGCAATAACGAAATTGTTCTAGCAGTTTGGGACCCGACCGATACAGGCACTCAGCCGCGCGGCAAGCAGGTACTCAAGCCCCATGGCATTTGGTACACGGCTGTGACAGGCATCTGGCAAACGGTTTGGCTTGAGACAGTGCCGAGTGATCACATCAAGTCCCTCAAGATTGTTCCGGATGTTGATGCGGGTAGCGTTCATGTCACGGTAAACGCTACCGGTGGCAAACGTGTGCGAGTGGTGGCAAGCGATAAGGATGGCAGCTCTGAAGCGGAAGGCAAGGTTGGAGATGATACAGTTGTCAAAATCGAAAACCCCCAATTGTGGACTCCCGATTCGCCCCATCTTTACGACCTCAAAATCGAATTGTTGGACAATGAAAAGGTGGTTGACACAGTCGATAGCTACTGCGGCCTGCGCAAGATTGAAGTTCGCAAGGATGATATGGGGATCAATCGGCTTTTTTTAAATAACGAGGAGCTCTTTCAATACGGCCCCCTTGATCAAGGTTGGTGGCCTGATGGACTGTATACCCCTCCCACGGACGAGGCGATCAAATTCGATATAGAAAAGACCAAGCAATTTGGCATGAACATGGCACGCAAGCATACCAAGGTCGAATCGGCACGGTGGTACTACTGGTGTGACAAACTCGGCTTGCTCGTTTGGCAAGACATGCCATCGGGGGATGCTGACAAGACAGATGAGAGCAAAGCGAACTACCGCCGAGAACTGAAGGCGATGATCGACACCTTGCACAATCATCCCTCTATTGTCATGTGGGTCCCATTCAACGAGGGCTGGGGACAACACGATACTCAGGAGGTGGTGGCTTGGTTGGAGGCGTACGATCCTAGCAGACCTATCAATGAAGCGAGCGGCTGGCATGACCGTGGCAGCGGCCTCATTTCTGACACACATAGCTATCCCGGCCCAGCCATGCGACCGATGGAAGAAGATCGTGTTATTGTGCTCGGCGAATTTGGCGGGTTAGGAATGCCAGTTCCAGGACACACATGGCAAGATCAGGCCAACTGGGGCTATGTTTCCTATCAGACTAAAGAAGAACTGACCGATGCCTACGTGGCTTTGCTCGATGCGATGCGATTTCTGATCGGACAAGGTTTGTCCGCCGCCGTGTATACGCAAACTTCGGACGTGGAAATCGAAGTGAACGGATTACTCACCTATGATCGAGAACTGGAAAAAATGGACTCTGCGAAAATCACCGCGGCTGCCAAGCGACTCTTTGAGCCTCCACCAACGCTGACAGAAATCGTCCCGACGAGCGAAAAAAGTCCGCAAACATGGCAATACACCACGATTGAGCCAGCATCAGACTGGATGAATTCCGGCTTCGACGATTCAAACTGGCAAGCGGGTCAGGGAGGTTTCGGCACCGAGGGAACGCCAGGGGCTGTCATCGGGACAATCTGGAACACAAGCGACATTTGGTTGCGGAGAAGTTTTCAAATTGACTCCGAACCGGAAGCAGACGATGTGTATCTGCGGGTTCATCACGATGAAGATGCCGAGGTTTACCTCAATGGGAAGAGAATTGCAAGCCTTTCCAAGTACACCACCGACTACAAATACATCCCGCTCAAAGCGCCCGCAGAATTGCTTTTCGGTGAAAATAGCCTTGCTGTCCATTGTCACCAAACCGGTGGCGGTCAATTCATTGATGTTGGTCTGGTTCTGGCAACTGAACAAGAATTACCAGAGGATCCCGACGCAATCGATTAGTCACGTGTGAATCTGCCTACTGTCGCTTCAGCCAAGACTGGTTGTGTGGAAAATTGTCCAATCCCAACAACAACTCGAAATCGGTTTCATGGCGTGACCAGTGGTACGAGGTCATCTTCGAGGCCGATACGCCTGCCGGACGAGCCTTCGATATTGCATTGCTCGTGGCAATTCTGGTAAGTGTTATCGCGGTGATGCTCGATAGTGTAGATCACATACGCGCTGAACACCGTAAGTTGCTCCAGGGAATAGAGTGGGTCATCACTATTCTGTTCACGCTGGAGTACATTGCACGGATTGCATGCTCGCGTCGGCCAATGGGATATGTGCTGAGTTTCTATGGCATCATCGACCTGCTGGCTATTCTCCCGACTTATTTGATGGTTTTACAGCCTGTGTTGTTTCATGGTACGCATCAATTTGCAATTGTGCGTTCGCTGAGGTTGTTGCGAGCTTTCCGCATTTTCAAGCTCGGTCACATGCTTTCCGAGGCAAAGGTCCTTCGGCAGGCTGTCTGGCAGAGTCGGGCTAAGATTGCCGTGTTTCTTTCAGTCGTGATCATTGCAGTGGTGATCGTCGGCTCGATGATGCATGTGATCGAAGGGCCGGAAAATGGGTTTACGTCAATCCCGCAGAGTATGTACTGGGCGGTCGTGACGATGACGACAGTAGGCTATGGCGATATTGCGCCCCAGACGGTACTTGGAAAGACGGTCGCTGGTGCAATGATGATCTTGGGCTATAGCTTGATCATCATTCCCACCGGGATCGTATCGGCTGAACTCGCCAATGCGGCAAACAAACCAGCGACGACCCGCCTCTGCCCCGAGTGCTTCAGTGAGGGGCATGACTCTGACGCCGTGTTTTGCAAATACTGCGGCAGTCGATTGGTGAGCTGAGCAGGGGAGTTGGCCGATAGCGTGCCTTCATGGTCCTGCTCGTGCGCCTATTTTGGAATGTCTGCCCTTATTCTTCGTCAAGCCACTTCCAAGCGTCATCAATCTGGTGGACGTCAAAATACTTAACTTTCGCCATAGTGAAAGGTTTGCAGACCTTAGCCATCCACTCTTCCCATTTTTTATCACCCACCAGAGCGATGCGTTTGAATTTAGTGCAATGGGTAGTATCGAATTTGATATCGTCCCACAGAGCATGCGCATCCCAGCCCTGGAAGTCTTCGAACTGGGCAAGCAAGTTGACCTTGCCTTCTTCAGCAATTGCGGCATCCACGAGGGGAACAAACGTCTTGTAATCTTCGTCATGAAGTTTTCCTGAAAGTTTGAAGCCAAGAACTTTCTTTGAGTCATGGTTGAGTGGTTCGATCATGTGTGATTCTCCTTTTCGAGGAAAGAATAGTCAGTTGACGACAAACCGTAGCATACGAGAATTGCAATCGGTTGTCACGCTCTTTCGATTTACAATCTGACACGCGTAATGGCTGCGAAATGTTGCATTGTCGCATTCTAAGGATTCAGTGGCGGCAAATGGGGATGTGCCTGATATCGAGAAGAGGTTTCTCGCTTCGAACCTAGAAATGCGTTCGCCAGTTTCCGGCCGTCCCACGGATGGTTGGTTCGTCCAGAATAGAGAATACTTGCCAATTCTTGAATCGCATCATTCAGCTCGCCAGAGGTTCCAGCTCTCGGCACGGTGAGCCATGCTTCGTAAGCCTCTTTCGCATTATTATGATGACATGCCTTGAGTAATCGGCGCGTAGCAACTCGCTCAGGGGCATTGTAAAACTTGAAGATCCAGTTGACTCCTGCTCGGATCGCCAGAATTACAGCACAGACCGTGATGAGGACAAGAACCCAAGCCCATGGATTATGTTTTTCGCTTGCTGTTGTTTTGGAACTCTGCGGTGAGGCGGCGACTTCAAACGTCACTGCTGGGAGTTCTTTCGATTCAAGCTGCTCAGACTTGGGATTCCACCAGACAAACTTGATGGCGGGCATTTTGTAGGTTCCTGCTTTTTCCATCAAATAGGTGAGTGTCTCGGTGCGAGACCCCTCGAATGCCCCCCGCTCGGTGTTGTCCTTCACCACGGGATTACTGGGATAGACATGGATACCCTCTGTTGTGGTGTTGGGAACTGGCGGCAGCGCCATGCCAAGCACTTGATCTGCGTGTTGGCTGATAGTGCGTTTGAATACGGAGCCTACCTTCGCTGCTCCAGGCTTTGGATCCCACGTTTCCGAGACATCCAGGGATTCGGTGGTAATGAGAAATCCGATGCTGTTGCTGCCGGGAGGACGCTCAATCTCGACCGACAAACTAGGAACCTTGCCCTCCACCTCAGTAGCGGGACCACTGAATCCTTTCCTTTTACCGTAGCGTAGGGGAAAATCAGGGATCACTACCTTGCCCGATGTTTGCGAGAACAGACTAAACTCGTGCGTTTGTACGAACCATTGCTTGTCTTCGATTTCCTTGGAAGAGACACTCGCGTTGCCAACACTTAGGATGATCGTGCCAGGCACATTCGGTAGCGAAAATGTGGTCGCGCCTCCAAATGAACCTAAGACGCGGATGTCGACGAAAAAGGAAACTCGTTCACCCGTCCATGCCTTTGGTTCAGGCACGCGGATCACCACCGGATCGACGGCAGCAAAACAGGTGGCGGCGGTTTCGCAGAAAGCCAGGAGAGCAAGAGTCGTCAATCTCACGGTGTGTCTCCTTCCTTGCGTTGCGCATCCTGGTAGGCAAACTTCGAGCGCAGGAAGTCGGCCGGACGGGTTTGCACCTTGCGGAGCCAGAGAGCCTGCATGCCGGCATCGGAGAGTTTGTCTCCCCCCGCGACCTCGGTAAACTGGTCGTCAGGTTGCTTATTCCTGTCGAAGACAAATTCGTCAGCCCCCATCTCACCGTCAGTCATATCTCCTCCTTTTTTCTCCAGCATCTTGGCGCGCGCCTGGGCGAGCTTGCGATTCTCCTGCGCCTCTTTCCAGTCGGGACGTTTTTCGAGCGCTTTGTCGTAGCTCGCTACGGCGTCTTCGTACTTGCCGAGCATTACCCAGGAATTACCTTGGTTGTAGTGTCCATCGGCCGTGTTGACTCGAGAAAAAGTTTGCGCGGCTTGTTTGAAATCGCCAGCGCGGAATTCTGCGACCCCCTTCCAAAGCGGATCGCGAAAGGCATCTGCCGCCGTGTCAAACTCGCCGCAATTGAAATAGTGCTGGCCCAGTTGATCGGGAGTGTACCAGAGGCCCATCCAGGAGAAGGCGATTAAGAGGGGTAGTTGTTTCATGCCACTCCCCTTGCTGCAGTTTCCTGGCGGAAGACAAATAGGAACAACAGTGCGACAACTGGTACGAGGTAGTAACCCATTTCCATCCAGTGGTCCGATTCGTCGCCTGCTACCATCAGCGGGGCGCGGGCGGCAGTTTGCACGATCTTTTTTATATCGGAATCGTCAGGGGTAAATTTCTGTACCGAGGCACCGATGCGTTTGGCGGCTGTGAGTATCGAGGTTTGCTCTGGAGAGTCTGGTGAATCGATGGCGAGAATCTGAATCGGCAGGGCAACTGCTTTGGCCGCTTCTGACAGGGCGGGCAGATCGGTAGCAATCGAGTCGGCGATCACAAGTATGCTCCCACTCGTTTCGCTCTCCGCCAGAATTCGTTGAGCCTCGAGCAATGCCAGGTCGAGTCGATCCCCCGGCTCGGGCATGATCTCTGGCGAAATCTCGTTGGCCATCTGCCGAACGACATCCGTGTCTCGTGTCGGCGGCAGCACCAAGTGGGCACTTCCGGCGTAGGCGATCAGCCCGAGTGGTTGGCCCTTTCGCTCGGCAGTGAGATCGGCGAGTTTTAGTTTGGCTCGCTCGAGTCGCGATGGCTCAGGATCGGCAACGTTCATACTCGCTTCCGCTTTGAGCAGGACTACCAGTGGCGTGGCATCGTCGGCAAAGGGGTTAGGCGCCAGCCGCCAGGTCGGACCCGCGATTGCTACAACCGTCAACAGCCAAGCAGCCAACAATTGAGCTTTGGTTGCCCGCAAGTTGGCTTCCTTTCCTACTACGAGTGCAGAAAGTAGCTCTGGATCGATTTGTTGACGCCAACCTTGCAACGGATCGGTCTTTCGCTGCCAGAGCCACCACAGGCCGATTGCCAATAGCGCCAGCAGCAGCCAGGCGGGGCGGAGGAAATGGAAATTTGTGAGTAGCCCACTCATGTGACCACCTCCAGTTTGCCCGAGAGTGGGTCAACACGAACGAGTTTGTTCTTAGCTATCGGTGCGGCTAGTTTCGCTCTGTTGATTAGTTGAAGTCCTTTGGCTACGAGCGAGAACAGCAGTGCGGCAAGCAGGGGCCAATAGTAGAGATCCCGCCGCGGACGATGACTCACTTCGCTGATTTTCCGGGTTTCGATTTTATCGAGTTCGTCGTAAATGTGGCTTAGTGCCTCACGGTCGGCTGCGAAGAAATACTTGCCACCGGCAGTGGTTGCAACATCGCGGAGAGTTTGTTCATCGAGTTTCTCTTCGCCGACAGTTTGTGGATCACCGATCGCGACGGTGTGGATACGGATGTCGCGCTCCTTGGCCACCCTGGCGGCTTCCACAGGGGGCACTTGGCTGGCCGTGTCATTCCCATCCGTGAGCGCGATGATCGTTTCGACTGGGGCGTCACTGTTCTCGAACAGATTGATTCCAAGCCCGATTGCATCTCCCAGGGCAGTGCGAGGTCCCGCCATCCCAACCGAGGTTTCATCGAGCAAGCTCCTCACGAGTTTCAGATCCGTGGAAAAGGGCGCTTGCAGAAACGGCGCACTCCCGAATACGACCAACCCAACGCGATCCCCCTGGCGGTGGATCAAAAAGTCACCCACTACCTGTTTTACTGCCGTCAGGCGGTCGGTTTTCATTCCTTCCTTGTCGACGAAATCCTCGTGGTCCATCGACCCCGAGAGATCGACCAGCAGCAATAGATCGCGCGTCGGCACGGTCTTCTCGATCGGTGGCTCAAGCCATTGGGGCTTAGCCAGGGCGGTCACGATCAGCAACCAGACTAAGCCGGTTGCAATGAGTTTTCCCCATCTGCGAGTAATCTGTTCGACTCCGCCGCCACCAGAACTTGCCGACTTGATGCGCTTCCCGAAGGGAACCCTGACCGCCAAGCTCGGGACCGGTGGTTGAGGTACCAATTTCACCAGAATCCAAGGCAACGGTACCAGCAAGAACATCCAGGGATGAGAAAGGATTAACATGTCAGCTAGAATTACTATCGCAAATTTGGTGGTGTTCAATCCAATGCGCAGTGTAGTCGCGAAGCATCTCCTCCGATCCAGTCGGAGGCTGAGCGATATAGGGTCCAGAAACTAACAGACGACGGATATCGGAAGGGGTCTCTTCAGGAGATCTTTCGTAGAGCCAGTTTACCCAGTTGTCGCCCGTCATTGCTGCGATGGTATTTCTCGGTGTAAATGCCAGCGCACAACGCCTGAGGATTTCACAGATCGCGGCGACGTCTTCCGCGGATTCAAGATCACGTAGGGCTTCGCGGCGGTACGCATTGGCCTGCCAACGTTTCCATAGCGTGTAGCCAATGTAGCTTGCCAGCGCCAGTATCGCCACGATCAGAACCCACCAGCCTAATGCCAGCGGCCAGGCAGCCACCTCGGGTGGCAACTCGATGTCGTGCAAGCGATCTAGGTTGGTGTCGTCGTCCATTAGTGCGTAGCAGAGTGTCGGCCGAACAGGTCGCGTAGTTGGTCTGCGATGGGAAAGGCGGTGGAGATGGGCATGATGGGAATTCGGAGACCCCGGAAAATAGTCATCCATCGGTCTAGAATTTCCGTGAACGAATGCTGGAAAGCTTCTTCAAAAAACGTTCCGAGCGGCAACTCAAACTGCTCCTTACCACTTGCCGCCACCATCCCGGGTTGCGACTGGAGCGAGGCTCCCAGGGGATCGTAAACAGCGGCGATCAAGACATCGTTGTGAGCTTGCAGCAGCGTAGTGAGTCGCTGGGTTTCTTGGTCTGCTCCATTCAAGTCGCTGATCAACACCACCAAGTAGTCGTGCTTTGCAAATCGAAGGGCCGAATTGAGAGCGTCGTTGAGCGATGTATTTCCGGTCGGTGGTTCCTTGCTAGCGAGCAGTTGGTTTTGTCGTGCGATCTCATTCAGCAAGTGCAACACGCGTGTCTGACTCCGATGGGGACGCACTTCGACCATCGCAGCATCGTTGAATACGATTCCGCCCACACGGTCTCCGGTACGCAATGTCCTCCAAGCAGCCAGTGCTGCGAGTTCCGCCGCCGCGACCGATTTCATGCACCGCCGACTCCCAAAGAACATCGTGCTACGCTGATCAACCAGCAGCAGAACAGGCCGTTCGCGTTCTTCGCTGTAGACGCGAACCTGTGTCTCGCGGAGTCGAGCGGTGGCTTTCCAATCGATCGAGCGGATGTCGTCGCCTTGTTGGTAGCGGCGCAATTCCTCGAAGGAGAGGCCGCGTCCGCGAAGACGCGAAGCGTGGCGCCCTGCGAGCAAGGATGTCACGGGCTGTCGGGGGAGAAACGAGTATCCGTGAGCTTTCGCTTTAAGGCGAACCATGTCTTCCAGCGTGATCGTTGTCTGGCCAGCCATCAGGTTTCGTTCACACGGGGACCACGGCTTCAAGGAGTTTTTCGACAACGTCGTTGCGCGTCTTGCCAATGGCTTCGGCTTCGTAGCTCAAATGGAGTCGATGCGCTAAACAGGCAGGAGCAACCGCTCGAATATTCTCAGGAGAGACAAAATCCTGGTCGTGCAACCAGGCGTGAGCACGGGCAGCGGCATCCAGGGCGATTGTACCCCGCGGACTGGCACCAAGGCGGATCCATTTTTCCAGGTCACCGCCGTAGCGCTGCGGTTCTCGACTGGCGATCACTAGATCGACCATGTACTTCTCAGCAGCGTCGGCCACATGGATCGAGCCAACTTCCTTGCGCGCCGCAAAGATGAGGTCTTGCTCGATCTTCGGTGGGGGCTCGGCAGCGTTGCCCGTTTTCTCTGCACGCACGAGACGCATGATCGCCGCTTCGTCTGCAGCGGGAGGATAGGGGACGTTCACATAAAGTAGAAAGCGATCCATCTGCGCTTCGGGCAGCGGGTAGGTCCCCTCTTGCTCGATCGGGTTCTGAGTTGCTAGCACCAGGAACAAGGCTGGCAGATTGTGAGTTTTTCCAGCCACGGTGACCTGGCGTTCCTCCATCGCCTCCAGAAGCGCCGCCTGTACCTTGGCAGGAGCACGGTTGATCTCATCAGCCAAGATCAGATTGCCGAAGATGGGGCCCTGTTGGAATTCAAAGGTGCCATTTTGTTCGCGATAGATTTCCGAGCCGGTAACGTCGGATGGCAGCAAATCGGGTGTGAACTGCACCCGACTAAAATCACTATTCACCAGGTTGGATAGCGTCTTGATCGAACGCGTCTTGGCTACCCCGGGTAGGCCTTCCATGAGGACGTGGCCATTTGCGAGCAGTGCCAGGAGCATTCGTTCGACAACCGTCTCCTGACCAATGATCGCCTCGTTCATGGCAATTTGGATCTGATTGATTGCTTCGCGAGGAGTCATCTAAATACCACGGACTCTATGAAAAACTAAGAAACTAGCAGTCCGTGATAGTATCACGGATAGCAGAAATAAAAAATGGGCCAGAACGATTGGGAAACCCCGTGCCGTTCTGGCCCTGATTGAGTGGTAGAAACAATCGAGTCCTATTTGGTAGCTTCTGAGAGCTTCCTCATCACATCATCAAGGTTGAAACTCGAAGGCTCCTGGCGTGGTGGAAAATCTTGAAACGTTTTCAAGAAATTTCCTGTAAACTGCTGGGCAGGGACCAATAAGAACGCATGGTCCAGCAGCCAATCGTAATAAGTATTCGAAGTGATATTGGCCTGCTCATAAGGATCCGCCCTTAAGTCGAACATCAAGGGAAGTCTCAGCGGAGTAAAAGGCTCGGCCCAAACTTTCAGGGTGCCCGGTACTCGTTGTTCCAGGAAAACGAGTTTCCAGTTCTCAAAGCGCAACCCGACAATCTGACCATCGTCATTGAAGTAGAAGAATTCCTTGCGTGGAGACTTCTCTTCTTTGCCAGTGAGATAAGGCAAAATATTGTAGCCATCCAGGTGGACTTTGAAGGATTTTCCAGCGGCCTGATAGCCCTGCTTGAGTTTCTCTTTGATGTCTGTATCTCCAACCGCCGCCAGAAACGTCGGCAACCAGTCGAGACCACTTACGATTTCATTGGAAACGCTTCCCGCCTTGATTTTTCCAGGCCAACGGATCATTGCCGGTACGCGGAAAGCACCTTCCCAGTTGGAGTTTTTCTCATTACGGAAAGGACTCAATCCAGCATCTGGCCAACTATTCTTGTGGGGGCCATTGTCTGTCGTGTAGAGCACAATGGTATTGTCAGCGATGCCGAGTTCATCGAGCTTTTTAAGCAACTTGCCAACGTCACCATCGTGTTCGAGCATGCCGTCTGCATACTCGGTCCGGGCGGTCAGGCCAGGCTCGTCGCGTAGTGAGTCTCGCACATGCGTACGGAAGTGCATTCGAGTGGCATTCCACCAGCAGAAGAAAGGCTTGTCGGCCTTCACCTGACGCTCGATGAAGTCGACGGCTGCATCAGAAGTTTCGTCATCGACGGTCTCCATCCGCTTCTTAGTAAGCGGACCAGTATCTTCGATTTTACCGTCCGCCGTTGAATGGATGACGCCACGAGGGCCGAACTTCTTGCGAAATTCAGGGTCTTGTGGATAGTTGCGGTTCTCAGGTTCTTCTTCGGCATTGAGGTGATAGAGATTGCCAAAGAACTCATCGAATCCGTGATTGGAAGGCAAGAATTCATCCTTATCACCCAGGTGATTCTTACCAAACTGACCAGTCGCATAGCCATGAGGCTTTAGCAATTCGGCGACTGTGGGATCTTCTTTCTGTAAGCCGAGGTCGGCTCCAGGTAACCCAACCTTGGAAAGACCTGTGCGGTAAGTGCACTGTCCTGTGAGAAATGTCGAGCGGCCTGCCGTGCAACTCTGCTCGGCATAGTAATCGGTGAAGATCATGCCGTCTCTGGCAATGCTATCGATATTCGGTGTGCGATAGCCGACCAGTCCCATGGTGTAGGCAGAGACGTTCGTCTGCCCAATGTCGTCGCCAAAGATCACGAGGATGTTCGGCTTGCTGTCCTGCTGAGCATGAAGGTTGGCTGCCAGCAGCAGCAAGCTCAGCACAGTGAGAGAATTCAGTATTTTTCTCATGTCGATTCTCCGAAGTTAATGTAGAAAAGTCCCAAGAGACAAGAGAATGTTATCATTTTCTCCACGCAATGCAATTTATCCCAGGAGGAAAATCGGACTTTTTTAGCAACAGAAATCGATAGGCACCTTAAAAGGATTTCTATCGACAAGAGCAATATGAAGATTGTGTTGCGAAACCTCGACAGCAGTAGAATCCGCTTCTTCGTCCGGTTTCATCGTTTGTAATACCTTTTCATATCATCACTTGTGAAGTGTTACGTTCATGGTCACTATGTCGTCTGTGAATTCTAAGGGAGCTCGATCAAAATAGTCGCGAGAAACCGGCGAGCCGAGATCGATACCGACATCGAACGTCTCACTGGCACTGAAAGCCGAGGGGACTGAACGCTTGGTTGTTATGTTGGCGACATTTTGTCCATCTACATCCATGGCCACCGTGAGTGGTGCGCCTGGCTTCTCAAGTATTGTGTCGATGACGATAGTATGCTTCCCAGCTGCAAGGGGTATCTCGGATCGGACAATGTACCGCTCGATGATGAACAGGATGTATTCGAAGACCAAGTAGCCATCGTCCAGATAGCAAGTCAGACTGCCAGCTGCGCCGCCGAGTGCGTACAGCACACCGTTGGCATGTTCGTCGACTTCCAACTCGATAGTGACATGATTGCTTTTCTTGCCCAGACTCGGTGCTGTGAACTCTGGCATGCGACAAGTCCCGCCGGCCAGCGATCGAAGGGACCCGCAGGGTTAATCTCCATTTCCGGGGTGTTGTGCCACTTCCCAAAAATCGCTGTAGCATAGTCGTTGTCTTTTAGGGTCTTTGAAACTGGTGCGGTGCTTAGAGGGATGATCCCCGTGTAGCCAGCCATGGTCGGGAACTTCCAGAATAGTCGTGATACAGTTCATTGCGATAGATTGGCGGCCCTGATCATAACGGTTTACCTGATTATTGAATCTTCGCAGGCAAAAATTCAAAGGGTTCGGTATCTTGAAAATCCTTTGTAACGTTAGCCGAGAAGATCGCCCCATCGCTGATGGTAAGCTTCTTCACCGGGGCTGATGCTTGGAAATCCAAATCTTCCACATCGATCCAGAAAATGCTCGGGCTAAGAGTGGATTCGAAGTAGTAGCGTTTGTTCTTGTGGTCAGAGACGCTTCGCCAGCGTGTTGAGGAAATGTTCGGCTGACCAGGAGTGGAAATTCCCAAGGGAACCGAAGCATTGCGAATCACACCAAAACAGCTTGCAATAGCGTCTTCGATCTTGGCGGTCTGGGGAACTGCATTGATATAGAACGAGGCGCGGACAAAGCGATCGGCCGCGCGGTTTGTGCCGGGCAGCATGGTCGTGCCACCGATCTCCTGCCAGTATTCGTTCAGCGCAAGCTGCTTGTCGTAGATCGGTGAATTGGTCATCACTTGATACTCCTTACCGTGGTGGATTACCAATTTACCGCCGATATACTCGAATATTGCCGAATCTCCAGTGGGGTCGGAAATAGCAAGGTGTACGGTTCCCTCGTGTCCATCCGGCGACATGACCGGTACAACATAAAAAGGCTCCTTGCGTATGGCCTCCACCGCTTCCGCGACGGAGGCGAATTGATCAAGAACATACTGCGACCAAACGGAGATGCATAGCGGTGGTCTCGCCTCGTTTGTTGTGGGCTGGGGGTATTCGGACTCAGCGAGGTAGAGCAGACTCGCGACCAGCCCTTTTTCGTTCATGCCGTCGGCTGTGGCGGCATCGAATGCAGTGGCAATGACGCTGCCATACTTTGAAGTCCAGGTGATCGACTTGGGTCCGCAGGCACCGTTGCGATTAATGCCTCTAGGAAAAATCCATAAGTTGGTGCCGATATCCGAAGCCCAATCCATACTGCGTACTGTGATGATGGTATCTTCCGGGCCAAGATAGACAGCGCGGGTACAAGCTTTGGCTTGAGCAGAGAACAAGGCAAAGACCAAAGCGAGGCGAAAAGCGACGTGTGTCACTTGGCAGGGATCAAGTTCATTCATATGAATTACAATCACTTGCAGATTCTAGGATGGGTAGGCTCACATCACGATTTTCATCACTACCGGTCGATTGTAGTGGTATTTCCCCCAAAGTGTAGTCGTCCAATATGAAATATTGGGGAACAAACTTACGAGTTTCAATAGAGTTGGGAATTCACAGCGCGGTTTTGACACGATATGCGCGAGAAAAGACAATCAATGCGCGGGCCAACATGCGACTATTTGTCGCAATCAGAAGGGGACTGAATTCCCTAGAATGCAAATTGAATTTGCGTGCGGAACAACCAGCCGATGTCGCCGGGTGACATGTCCAAGGAGTCAGAATTGATGGGGGCACCGTTGATGTAGGTTGCGTCTGCCGTCAGCTTGGCATGTTGATCACGGATGTACCAGGCGAATCCTCCTGCGATTTCTTCGGAGCACTCATCTGCGACACCAAGCGTTCCCGAGTTGCCATCCACACGCGACCACCGCGTTAGAAGCTCAAGTCTTCCAGGAATGACAAACTTCCCGAGTTGAAACCAAAATCCATGATCGAACAAGTTCGGAATTGCCGCACCTTCGATATCATTAATGTAGCGGAAGTAGTATTCGAAAGTTTGCGACCACCCTCGCCACTTGCACGAGTGATTGACCGCATAGAGATTCACGGTGTATTGATCCACACTCAATGGCAGGATCGAGGCAAGCGTCTGCCCGGAATCGACGACGCGAATACTATCGAACTCAGTCATGCCACTTCGGTTGATCGTCGAATCGGCCCAACCAGCCCCGATTCGGGTTGCCAGAGTGTCGTGCCATTCGAAATCGGCCAACTCACTTGATCCCCAATCGCCAATAGGAAAAGCCATGAGACGGGCAGAGTAAGCAAAGTTATCATCGAGGTTGCCGCTACTGCCGGTTTCTGCACCACCGGTCACTAAACCGTTGAAGATGGCTGTCTCCCAATACCAAGGGATAATCAATCCATCAACCGTTCCATAAAGACCCCAGGCCAAACTACGGTTCGCGTCAAAATACATACTGGACATCGACCGATCGGTGAACTCGAATTGCTTTCCTGAAAGATAGCGTGCCAGAGAATACGGAATCTTGTACTTGCCAGTCTTGAAACCGAGAGTTCCGGGCTCGTACCCCAGCCGATGGTGACCAATGTCATAGGTCATGTAATAATCCAACAGTCTCAGATTATCACCGCTACTACTACGCCCATCTAATTGAAAAAAGTATTGAAAGTCGGGAGTGAAGGCACTACCAGAGATTACGATTCGAGCTCGTTTCAATTGGAATTGGTTCTGGTCAGGGTTCGTACCCTGCGAGTTAAACTCCGTGTGCCGCAATTGGCCCCAGCCGTTGACTCTCCAGACGAACGGTATGTCGGAGGTGTCGATGTTAAGCTGTCGCGGACAGGCAACAACAAAGCCATCATCATACCCAGACCTCACTTCGCTCGGCCAACCGATATCGTTCGGCGTTTCATACATTGCAGGATAGGAAGCTGGAGTGACGACCGTCGACTCCTCTGCAGTCGATGGTCTAATATCAGAAGAGTCGAGCTGAGACGGCAAGAGTTCCGTTTCGTAAATCGTGTTTTCAACTGTCGGTGGGAGCGAGATAAACTCTTGTGCGCACGTTGTTCTGAGCCATCCACCAATCGCTATTATTCCAACCAGCATGGGTGCAAACCACAATCGCTGTCGTTGGTAGGCTAATGGTGAATTCATAATCCGCAGATCACTACAACGCGTAGATTGATTATCTTTACTTACGAGAAACTACCGCTCACTGCGCGCAGTCACACTTTGCTTGATCGGCATAATCCCTAGAGTTTCTGCAGTTTGACAACTCGCAGTGCTAGCTTGAGAGTGCTAGCACGGGGGGAAGGGGGGATTTTGAAGGAGTAATTGCCTTGCTTCAGGGAAGCCAATGCAGCACATCGCGCACTACGCTCCAGCGAGGTGAGCGCTGCTTTGCTCCGTCTCCTTCGATCCAGAAGCTGCGCAGACTATCAACAGCCCCGTCCAGCCTTTCAAATTCCAGCCAGCCGTCGAGAAAGCGAACCCATTGGACATCGTCTGGACGTACTGCCATGGCTACTGGCCTCCGTACGATTGGCCGGGGAGTTACCACCGTATGCTCGGGGTACAAGACATTCCAAGTTGCACCTTCTTCGGCGGCCATAATAAGTCCATCGAGATTCTGTTGGTTCTGGTCAAAAAACGAACCAATCGAATCGATCACGACAATCTCAGCATCGGGTAGTTTACGCCGTGCTACTACGGCCATGTCCTTGTAGACGACCCCCAAGCGAAGTGTGGTAGGCATCTCAGAATTGTTCCAAGTATCGAACTCACCCCGTCGGTGGTCCGGTACGACTATCGCTATCGTGGCGGTTTGGTAGGGCTGAGTGAATCCCACGGTCTTCAAACGCTCTAGATTCACGATCAGACCACCCAACGCGATATCGATTTCGCCGGTTTCCAGTTGTTCGGAAACGGTATTATAGGAAAAGGGAACAAATTCCAACTTGACACCGAGACTTTCTGCCAAGCGGTGCATCAGCTCGACATCCAATCCAACTAAATGCTGCTGATTGTTGAAGAAAGAAAAAGGCAAGTGGTCAGGATGGTAACCAACTCGCAGCAAGTTTTCTGCCTTGACTCGCTCAAGGGTGGGTAACTGCGATGGTGGGCGAACGGTCACGTCGTCCCGCGATTGATATACCTGGACGTCAGCATAGGGGTCGGCGATCTCCATTGCGAGAAGGCGTTGATCGAGATCATATTCCGGAGTAGTTGTCGCCAGATACCATCGGCTGACTGCAAACGCGGTACAGGTACAAGCGAACAGAAGCAGAGTTGAAGCTGCAAGTGTCCACCAGTTGACGCGCAGTCTCTTTTGCAGGATTTTCGTGACTAGTATCGTGACCACCATCAAATGGAGTACACCTACGACATCAGCAAGCCGAGTAGTGGCAAAACCTGGCAGGATAAACAAAGCCATGAGGTCTTGCGGCAAATGAAATTGGTCGAGTTGGTAAGGAATGGTGATGAGCGGGCTAGCAAAGCTCGAGAGGGTTCCCGTGGCAGCCATCCCAGCGGTTTGCGATGGGCTTAAGCCGCGCCCCACGTACCAGGCTCCGAACGAGACGAAGATAAACGCAAACAACTTGCCGAGATGAGGAACTGAATAAGCCAAGGGCACCAAAACACCAGGCGTAGTTTCTCCGATGTCAGTCGTCGAGTCTTCATCCTTCTTGAGTAGTTGCTCACACTTTTCTGCTATCTGTGGCAACACCACAAACAGTTTTCCCGTGGCAATGACTGTGAGTAAGGGCTCCTGAGCGGCGTGGAATAAGTCACGGTACCGAATCTCTGTGAAGCTGCAAACAATAAGCGGGAGTACTCCAAACGCAGCGATCACACAAGCGATCGTGAACATGATCAAATAAGCTTGTAGGCGTGATAATTCCTCAATTCGTATCGTTCCCGCGGCGGCCGCAGAGAGAGCGAACAGGCCAAGCGGCGCAAGACGAATGAGAAATAAGTTGACTCGCCCAATCGCATCGGAACACACATCGAGGAAGTCGAGCAGTTGCTCCTTGCCGCGAACCAACATCAGCGAGCAGCCAAAGAAGAGGCAAAACACGACCACAGCGGGCACATACTCATCGGCCAGAGACCGAAATATATTCGTCGGAACAAACTGGGCCAAGGCATCCGAATCTCCGATTTCGTACCGGTTGAGACTGGGGCTATAGAAAGAAGCGCCTTTAATGGCAGGCAAGATGCATGAAACCAGCACAATCAAGAGAACGCCGATGAGGCCCATCGCGAGCAACACCGTGAGTGCAGCCACTCCTAGCTTCTTGGCTCGATCGACATCTAGTCTCCCCATCTTGGCAATCAAAGAAAAAACCAAGTAGGGAAGCACTGTCATCTGCAATAATCCCACGTAGGCTTTACCGATGACGTCAAGCTTTTCGCAATACTCTCCAAAGAATACTCCACAAAGAATCCCCAATAGCAACCCTAGGGCGATCCAGAGTCCCATGTATCCTGAACGGGGAGTTCGTTCCTCTGTAGAGGTCTTTTGTGGAGGCGTGTTCATCTGCCGTCTGAACCTATTGAGATGTTATGAAAGTTGTCAGACATGGGGCGACGATTCATCCAGTTTCAATCAAAACAGAGTTCAAGAACAGATCAAGTCTGTAAATCACTTTACGGCAGAGGGACAGGAAACGCTCTCCCGACAAGTTGTTTTACAAAAAATCCCCTCCACGAGTTCACCGTGGAGGGGATAGGTTGGTGGGTCAAAAGAACGATAGAGAGCCTAGTGCTACTTTGTCGCACCCTCCGGTTCTTCCAATCGCACCATGAGCCACTGCTGAGTTGATCCGTCGTCGAAATGGATCAATGCAGGAGCAGTGTCTTGGGTGAGATTGCTGATGCCCGTTTCCATTAACGGACGGGTTTGATCGACGACAGTCCAGGCAGCCCGTTGGCTCTCCTTGTCGACCATCCCTTCTAGATTCTGAACAGTATCGGTGGAGGTATTCTGGAGAGTGCCAGAGATAATACCCTCTTTGCTCACGGCCAACTGCACGAACATCGTAGGATCTTCGTCGACGTCCTCGCCGTCGTTTGTCAGCGCAAATACGCCCAACGGCATCCAGTCGTCTTCAGCAGGTTGGACATCCGGAATACTCGTGGCGATCTGTTCTGCCTGATAGGCATACTCGTCAGCAGAGCAGAGCGGTTCATTGTTATAGTAGACCGTATCGTCCTGATAATAGACATTGTCTCCGTAATTGTAGTACTGAGGTTGGCTCCAACCCCAAGGCAGCCAGCTACTCAGTGCCCCATAGGTGGCGACACCCCAGTAGTTAAACCCAGGCGCGTAGGCATAGCGGCCTGGATATCTTCCCCACCATGCGTTGTTATACCACCCACCGTATCTACCACCCCAATTCCTGTTGAAGTTGGCATTGATATTGGTGTAGTGGTTGTTACGCCAGGAATTCCACTGGTTGTTGTTGGGCCTACGGTTTGGTCGATGGTTTTGAGACCACCCATCACCGGGACGTCCTGGTCTACCGGGTCTGTTGCCGTCACCTGGACGCCCAGGCCGATCTCCTTCTCCACCACCAGGACGGCCGGGACGATTTCCATCGCCACCCCCAGGTCTTCCAGGGCGATTACCTTCACCACCGCCGGGACGACCGGGACGATCTCCGTCTCCGCCACCCGGGCGGCCGGGACGATCACCTTCACCACCGCCGGGACGGCCGGGGCGATTTCCATCTCCGCCCCCGGGTCGACCAGGCCGATCTCCTCCAGCCCCAGGCCTGCCAGGTCGAGTGCCCGGCCCGGCAGGAAGCGTTGTGGGACGATTATTGAAAAAGTCATTCGCAGCACCACCGGAGGGTCTTCCCGAACCAGGTTGTCGTCCAGGTAGAGTCGAAGGTCTGCCACTTCCAGATGGCCTGCTTGCTAGGGAAGGTCTTCCCCCACCGCCACCGGGTAAATCTAGAAAATTGTTGAGGTCTCCTCTTGAAGGTCTTCCACCTGCACCGGGACGACCACTTGCCCCACCGGGCTGTGGGCGGTTTCCACCGAGATTGGGCCGTTGCCCTGGAGAACCGGAACCCGGTCGACTTCCAAGATTGGGCCGATTTCCAGGCGCAACTCCGCCGCCGGTATTGGGCCGATTTCCAGCACCACCACCTACGTTTGGCCGGTTTCCGCTAGGTCGACTAATATTCGGGCGATTTCCGGAAGGACCACCCACGTTCGGCCGATTCATCGATGGCCTTGGAGCAGGGCGAGGAGAGGGACGACTCACACTCGGTGCACGATGCACTGCTCCACCACCACCACCACCACGACTCATGCCGCCCCCTCCACCACGGGACATTCCACCACCACCGCCACCACGATGCATTCCGCCACCTCCACCGTGTCCTCCTCCGCCACGGCCACCACGGGCCACAACATCACCGGTGGAATAGATCAAGAGCGTGAGCCCCACAGCCAACGTTAGTAGAATATTCTTATTCATCGAAACACCTTTTGAATTTAATCGGGATTGAAAAGCGCCGCGCTATCACTCAGCGGCCATTTCTTCTTCGAGATATTCACTTTCTTCGGTTTGATCGCGAACGATTAGCACTTCCTCAACATTCGGCAGCAGTTGCCCGCCCACCTGTCGGTTGACAGATTGCCAAGTGAAGGAGTTCTCGTCGACCGGAACGACAATGTTGACTGACGATGATTTCTCACCCGATGCAAGCGTTCCTTTGGAATGGATCACCCACTGGTCGCCTTCGAGTTCCCAAGTCCCCTCCGCAAATCCTCCGTGCGAATCGAACACCCAGGAACGAATCTCCTTGGCGGCCGCATCCCAGCCGATGATCTGAAATCCAGATAAATCGATCTCATCCCTGACCACCACGGCAAAGCTCCGTGTGATGAAATTACAGTTCTTAGTCCATTGGCATTCGGTAACAATCGTTGAATTATCGTCACCATCGACCCACGAACCAATCAGCCACTCCAACTTCTGCAGTTGTTCGTAGTTGGTAGGAGGGGGAGAGGGAACGTCGGATTCCGATACCCTGTCGATCAGCCACTTACCGTCGCGTTTGACATGTACGGCAGAGTAGTTGGAAATGGCGGGTTCCTGGTCGGGGACAGTTACCGTGGCGACTCCGTTCTCAATCGCCACGTTGGGAGAAACGAAATCTATCGAGTCGATTGATACTTCAATCTTGAGGTCGGGTGTCGCCGTAAAATCTTCTTCGAATAGAGCAGTGAGTTCTTCCTGGCCTACAACAGCTTCCCCCGTGGTGGGGTCCATATAGACCGCATCAGGGGACCACATCTCAGCGACGGCCTTTGCATCTCGTTTGTTGTAGGCTTCGACGTAGGCCTCGGCATTGGCTCGAATGGCCGCCTCATCAGGATTAGCTTGCTCAGCAGCCTCCTCCTGGCTCCAGCAAGTCCCAGAGGGGAAGATTCCCAGAAAAGCAATTAGCAGCAGTGAATCGAAAAAGCGTTTCATAGATTACCTCCGCGGTATGGAATGACTCATGACGAGCAATTGTGTCAAATGCTGATAGCCTTAGTCTAGCAAACCGTTTTCCTAAAATAAGTAGCCTAGCCAACTTTTCATCCGCAAGAGAACCATCATCGTAACACCGGCGACTTGAACCTGGTCGGTATAAACGGCCGCATACCCTTGAGAGCCAGCAGAGATTCGTAAGTCTTCACTATCATCGAGCTTAATGCGGGCCGGAAAACGAGTCCTTTCTTGCGGTCCCGGCGAAGTCGGCATGTTGCCCGAGGCGTCAAGTTGTCCAGCTCCAGTTACGTCGATTGTGGTGAGAACCCGCCCAGGAAACCGGCACGCAGATAACAAGTTCCCAATGCGTTCGCTTCGTCGAGCACAACGTGGCGTCGCTCGTTGTGCCGGGTTGCCGCGAGCGAAAAGGAAAATGCCAGAAGTAATCCTGCCAGACCGAACACGCTCCCTTTGACGGTAGAAATTGCACTACGAGAAAGCTCCGAATCAGAAGCAGAGCCCATCTGCGACCAGCGGAACCCCAACTCGTTGGCCACGAACATCAACAGGAGTAGATTTGCGGTTAGAGGCCAAGTGGGAAAATCGGGTGGCAGATCCATGGACATTCTAGAGATGTCCTATGAGGTGAATCTGCTAGGATTCCAAAGTCTCTTCTTCGATTTCGTACTGAAATTGAAACTGACGAAATCGCAGGAAGCCCCAAACGCCGACGCCTATTCCTATTGCAATCAATGTCCAGCCTGCGATATGCAAGGGAAGCGTATCGGCCAACAATTTCAAGATGGTTCCCCCGGTGGCAATTAACATGAGAGAAGTTCGCAGATAGGCCAGCATTGTCCGTTCATTAGCCATCTCAGTTCGCATGAGAGCCAACTGATCGCGGGCCGATTGCTCGCCATCATTCTTGAGCATGCAAGCTTCCAGCTATTGTGAGGCATATTGCCGTGGATTCGATGGTCTTCTGAAAAAGCATGGCAATCATAGCCAGAAAAGTTTCGTCAGGAAGTAAAGTTTGCGAAATATCATAGTAAGGATAGCACAATTGTTCAGCTCGATTCAGAATTACATCCGTGTACATCTGTGTCAATCCGTGGCTAGAAAAAAGCTTTTATGGGGCTCAAGTCCCTACCAGATTTGCTTCTTTCAATAATAATCGCCCTACTGTTGCTTCTTGATCAATTCACAATGACTTACGTCGAAACCCAGTCGTGAGCCAGATCTCCCGATCGCCCATATCCTGCAGCATCGATAAGAGGTGTCCCTCCGAGTCATAGAGTTCCCAAATCGTGCAGTGGGAAGCTAACCGGTTGTGGTCGTCGAGTTCAATGCGAACTGCTATTCGCTGGCAACCTAGTTCGCGGACCTCTGCAATCCGACGATGCACATCGCTCGAGAGCACACGCCAGCGGCCAATTCTCACATTGACAATATTCTCCGTCGCGTTCCGATAGATCTCTACAACCGGAACTCTGGGTATAGTCCTTTCTTCCCGCAGTCGGGAACTTTTATGGCGATCTTCCAATACATTCAGTAATAGAGAATCGGTAGGCGATTTCAACTCAAGCAAATTTGGACAGGCAGAATACATGGAAAGTCTCTCCAGGCGAGGCAGTGGATGGGAGACGCTCTGTCTCCTGGAGTGTTAAGCGAGAAGAGAAGGGGAGTGTTACAGATCTTTTTGGCGCTGTTTTCCGCGGGAATTCGAGGCTTTCTTGATCGCCTTGTTCTCGGCGTCGGCGTCGAATTTTGGATTGAGTTCGGTTGGTACCGGCGCATTCACCTCGTGTTGCCAAGTCTTGAGGATATGAAGAAGCTCATCTCGCTTTTCGGGCATTTCTTTAGTCAGATTGTGACGCTCGCGTATATCCTGGCGGAGATTGAACAACGAAACATGGCCATCCTCGAAATACTCTTTCAGCTTGTAATCGCCAATCCGCACAACACTTACCGGTCGCGATCGGAAGAGAGGGTCACGTTGCTCGTTGTATACTCCGTACGATTGCAGATACGCCGGGAAATGCCAGAAGAGGGGACGATCACCAAAGCTCTTTAGTTCACCCTTCAACAGGGGAATGAGGCTGCGTCCATCGAGCGGCTGGTGGGGCAAGCGTACTCCGGCAATTTCACAGATCGTCGGAAAGAGATCGACCCCAATGATTGGCTCGCTGGATTCGGTCCCTGGCTCGACAACTCCCGACCAGTTAACAAAAAAAGGTACTCGAATACCCCCTTCGAAGTATGTCCCCTTGTAGCCCCATAAGGGGTCCATGTCGGTAGCGGGGCCATAGCCCCCATTATCGGAGTAAAATAATATGACCGTGTTTTCACGAGCATTTATTTCATCCAGTACGGTCATTATCCGACCGACTCCGTCATCGACGGCTTGTATCATGGTCGCCATCTTTACGTTCTGGTGGAGCTTACCCGGCTTCTTTGCTTGGTATTTCGGCAGCAGTTCTCGTTTAGGTTGTAGTGGAGTGTGGACGGCAAAATGAGAAAGATAAACACACCAGCGTTTGTCGCCACTCTTTTTGATAAAGTCGACAGCTTGGTCTGTCAGCACATCCGCTAGATATTGGCCCTCGGGGCCATAGTGGGCATTAAATCCTGGCAACTTATCGTATTCGACTGCCACATCGAAACCTTGGGTCGTGGGGTCTGTTCCCAAGTGCCACTTGCCAAACATTCCCGTTCGATACCCAGACTTTTGCAGAGCTTCAGCCCAGATCTCGATCTCCGGGTTCAACGTATCGGTACCCGGAACATGCTTCAATCGGCGATGCCTGGCTTTCCCGCGCGGCGCGGTACCGACATTGAAGAGTTGATGCCGAGGCGTGTACTGCCCTGACAACAGACAAGCCCGCGCGGGCGCACAATTCGCCGCACAAGAGTAGGCGTCGCTAAAAATCATCCCCCCGCGCGCCAGCGCGTCGATATTGGGAGTCTCATAGAAGTCAGACCCCATGTAACTTGCATCTCTCCAACCGAAGTCATCCAGATAGATGAAGAGGATGTTTGGTTGATCCTCTGCATAAGAGCAGGCAGTGAAGAGTGAGAGTGCTATGAAGCAACTGCCCAGAATTATCTGATATAATTTGCCGGTAAGCATTTTTGGGGAAGCGTGATGGCAAAGTGAAGGTACATAAAAGGAGCACTGACAATATAAATGATTATGGTCGGCAGATGGAAAACATCCCGAACGGATTATAGCCATTAGCCCAGGATAAGCCAAAGATGAACAACCCACCGTCATTCCCGTGCTGACGGGAACCCGGCCCCCAGCTCCCAGTCCCCAGCCCCCAGTCCCTTCTCTGACCGGTGCACAGCGGCTGCCCTCACGAAAGTGGGAGCGGGAACCCAGCTCCACGATCGCCTTTCTCACTAATTGCAGAGGGCCACTCGAACACGTATCCTAGGTGTCCATACCTACCTATTCCTTGCTCGAATCAATCGCTGTTATGGATGACACCGCCATCACCAACTTCATCGACCGCTGGAAGCCCTCCGGCGGGGCCGAGCGGGCGAACAATCAGCTGTTACTCGCCGAACTGTGCGACGTACTCGAAGCCCCACATCCCGACCCCACGGTAGAGGTCGAATCCGACAATCGCTACGTCTTCGAAAAGAATGTCATCTTCGACAACGGCGACGGCACCACCAGCACCCGGCGCATCGATCTCTATCGCCGCGGATGTTTTGTCTGTGAAACCAAACAAGGCATCGAGAAGGTGAAAGACCTCGAACGCCTCGTGGCCCTCAACCACGAACAGACCGAGGAAGAAAAACGGGGCCTCATCCGGTGGTTAAGACCCGACTATCAAAATCTAAAGGGGCAAAACCCCGACGGCAAAACCCAACAGGGCATGCTCACCGACACCAAAGAAGCCAAGCCCAAGGCCACCAAGAAAAAGGCCAAGATCACCAAACAACCCCGGCCCAAAACCCTCTCCGCACAAGCCGCCGCCGTCCAAGCCATCCTCGCCACCCCCGCCGACGAAACAGACCTCGCCAAACATTTCACCAGGGCCAACAAAGAACGGATTGCAGAACTTCTAGAAACGCTAGAAAGTCTAGTTAAGGCGCGCCTGGTAGATGGGCAGCGTTATGTGGGGGTGTAATGCAGTTTGTCACTCGCTAGGATTACCGCAATGCCATACTCCGAGCCAGAAACCCTAGTTCAAGTTAAAAAGGCAATATTACCTGAGATACTTGACGCTACTTTACTTATTGTTCGAGTTGAAGGTGAACAAGAACCAAAGTTCAAAGTTGATCGTTCAGGAGTTTTTTTTAGAATTGCTCGTGAATACTTCATTCTTACCGCTGCACATAAAATCGATCAGCGAATCAAGACGAACACTCCGCTTTGCGTTGCTGTCGAAGGTGATCCGCACGTTGTTGAATTGATAGGTTCTGATTTTCATGGCACAGAATCTCATGGCCGCGACATAGCAATCATCAGACTCACACAAGAGAAAGCGGAACAAATTTGTATCTCTAAGGTTCCGCTGACGTTGTCGAAAATTGACAGATGCCCCAGGGAGTGCAACAATTTCTTCCTTACAGCAGGGTATCCTCAGGAGTGGTTCAGCCATGGAGATTATGGTTTTAACCTCGTCCCAGTGTCTTTTTTCGGAAGACCATTCGAAGGCGACCCATCGCCATTCGTAGGCCATGAATATAACTCTTCAATTCATGGTGCTTTTGAATTCGATGCCAATCCGATTCGTTCGAGTGATTCACTCACTGTATTCTTACCAGACTTCAATGGAATGAAAGGGATTAGTGGTTGTGGGATTTGGCGTATCTATCACAATCCAGCAGCTACTGGCGAGTTTCCCAATAGTTACTCTCTCAGTGCTATTGAGCACCGGTATGACCGAAGCAATAAGTATGTACTAGGAACTTGGATTGAAATCGTTATGCAGAGGCTTCTAGGGGAATATCCCTCTCTTTCGTCTTCTTTCAAATTTCAGTATCCAACCTGAAGTGAGATTGACCTTGAACACAACTGCAAAGTTTATTGGATCCAATTTCTACAAAGAAATTGTCTGGAATACTTTTGGCAGGTCAGAACGCATGATTGCATGTGCATAGGAATATCTTAAATGAGCACTGATGTTTCGATTTGCTTCTTCTGTGACAAACCTTGTGTTATGAGAGAGGGAGATAACGATTCTGCACTTGTAGAATGTCGCTCCTGTGGTCGCTACTCAATCACAAAAGAACTGGAGTTTCATTTTGATGATCGAGCAGCCTACCTCACGCGGCAAAATCGAAGGAGACTCGGCGGGGTAGCACGGGAATACACGGATGCGAGACAGCCCTTGGTTTTTACTACCGATACTACTATGGATTTGCTACTCCAAGCTCCAATCGCATTTGACGTCCCTGCAAAAATTCGCAAGTTGATCCGAGACATCGCAAGAAGAAGTCTGTTTGCAGGCGATTATGTCGGATATCACCGGGATAAAGATTGGACTGTTGGTTATGCAGACAACAGAGAGGAGTTTATCTATCAAATCGAGTACGCGCAGGAACTCAAATGGATCGAGACGTCAGCTGTTTCATGCTACGAACCAAGCTCTGAGCAGAACGACATCACGATTGCTCTCACACCACTTGGATGGGAAGAACTTGAGAAAAGCCATAGGGTAGACTCGAAGAGGGTATTTACCGCGATGTCTTTCGATAAATCACTCGATACGGTGTGGAAAGATGGAATCTACCCAGCCATCGAATCATGCGGCTTTACTCCAATGCGAATAGATGAAGAGGAATTTACCGAGGGAATCGTTGATAAAATTATTGCGGAAATTAACGAGTCTCGCTTTGTAGTTGCTGATCTCACACTTCACCGCAACGGGGTTTACTTTGAAGCAGGCTACGCCAAAGGCTTGGGACTGCCGGTAATCTGGATCTGCAGAGAAGACGAATTAAAGAATTCTCATTTCGATGTGAAGCACTTTAACATCATAGTTTGGCAGGATGTTGATAATCTAAGGGAACGACTAAGCACCAGAATCCGAGCCGTGATCGGAAAGGCTTGAGAAAATGTACGTTCCATGCTCTTAGGAAAGGATAGCATCGCCGGAATCTTTGAACGCATTTCACCCCTCCCCGGCCGCTACCGCGTCCGACCCTCCCAGGGGAGGGTGAGTTTGAAATACCCTCCCTTTGGGAGGGTCGGCCTCTCAGGGCCGGGGAGGGTATTAGAATCGGCACTTAGATAGATGCGACGTGCTGGAACCTTTAGGACCGATAAAGTGAAGATTCATTTTCCGTCAACCAACGAAGACTAGACGTTAAACCAGATGGCACAAAACACGGCAATACAATGGTGTGATTCCACAGAGAATCCGACGATGGGATGTGCCGGCTGCGAATTGTGGTCGGGCGAACGACAAACTTGTTATGCAGGCGTCTTACATCGTCGATTTGGGGGAGTCTCCTCTGGATACGCACCACAGTTTGAGCAGGTGACATTGTTTCCTGGGCGAATGCGGCGGGCTTCCAGGTGGTCGGACTTGTCGGGACGGAAGCGAAAAGACAAGCCTTGGCTAGATGGAATGCCACGACTCATCTTTGTTTCAGATATGAGCGACGCTTTGTCTGAGTCAGTGGACTATGATTTCTTGAAGGAAGAAGTGATCGAGAATGTCACAAGTGAGGACGGGCAGAGGCACTGTTGGTTGTGGCTAACGAAACGACCCCAGCGGATGGCAGCTTTGTCTCGTCGCCTGGAAATAGATTGGCCAACAAACCTTTGGGTGGCGACAAGTGTCACCACCCAAAAGTCGACATCTCGAATCAGGCATTTGCTCCAAGTAGGTAATAGTGAGACGATCCGATTCTTGTCTGTCGAACCTCAATGGGAGCCAATCAACATCGAAGCATGGCTACCGGAAATCGATTGGGTAATCCAAGGTGGTGAATCGGGGGCCGATGCACACCCATTTCACTTGGAATGGGCAGAGTCACTGATTGAGCAATGCAAGGAGGCAGCTGTGCCTTATTTCCTAAAACAGCTTGGTTCCAACGCCTGCTGGAAAGGAAAGCGAGCACGCCATGTGCATTCCCACGGCGGAAACTGGGATGAATGGCCCTCTGGTCTCAGAGTGCGCGAGTTTCCTCAATTAGTCGAAGTTTGAAGCGGACGAGCTAATAGTCAAAAACCTCCCTCTTAGTTCATGAATCTCCCCACCTATTCTATTCCCAACTCAGCGCACTCCGCGTCTCCGCGGTAAACAATCTTCCCTCGCCATTTCTGACCAGGGCCTGACGACTATTCCGATTAATCACGTTTACTGCTGGCCAACCCTCGCTGTCTGGCTGTTTTCGATTGGCCCAAAAATCGTTGTGGAATTTCTCCCTGGCATTTGGATAATGGAGCATGCGGTAGGTCATAGATACGCACCAGCGCCCGCAAAGCATTACGGGAATGCTCGCGCTAGGCCTGCGCGCTCAGTGAGTTTGGCGGTTTCGACGAGCAAGTAGCGGCCAGTTTCGTGGGGTTCTGTTTACAAAACCTCGCCGCTGCCGAGACAACGTGATTCGCGTAAGTCTTGATCGGCCAACGAGTTGCAGCCCAACGGACCGACACAACGAGAGGGGGTTTTGTTTTGTAGAAAAAGTTTTCGACAAAATGTGCAGCGACAAAACCCCTCCTGCGGTGCGCAGGATCGAAAAAGAATCATGAGCTTTCCACCCCCCGCGCTACCTATGTTCTGATCGTACCACTAACCACTAACCACTGACCCCCGTTCTTTGACAATCGAAATCGTTCCTACCTCGCACGGAGCAGTCGTGCGGCTAGAGATCCGTCGGTAGGTTCTGGGCTTTCCCGTGGTGGAAGAAAACGGAGATTCGGCGAGTTTTGTTTTCAAAACCAGGAGAAAAACTCTAAAAAACATCGAGAAAAATAGGGTGCGTGAGAATAGTTTTGTTTTGTTTCATTCAATCTTGAGAAAAAGGCCGGGGCAAAACTCCCGCCACGGTGCGCAAGTGCCAGCAACGACATGTGGCTTTGTGCAGCTTCCGGCCGGTCCTATGGAAAAGTAGGGTGGCCACCGCCCACCAGTTGCTTGCTTGAATCACTTTGTTTTGGTGGGCGGTGGCCACCCTACTGGACTATTTTGCGAGACCCGCATCCTGCGGAGAGCAATAGTTCTCCACTGTCCACTAACTACTAACCACTCAAATCACCACCGGCTTGCCCAGCGCGCGTCGCAGCGGCACAAGCTGCCCCGCGTGCATCATGCTATGCGTGGCGATCAGCACGTAGACGTTTCCGACGGTAGGAAACATCGAGCGAAAATACTCAGGGCCTGGTTGTTCGAGATCCGCTTCAGTGAGTTTTTCCAACGCCGCTTTCGTCGCGGCGTGAACTTTGTCAAAGAGATCCAGGTATTCTTGCTTGCTGCAGAAGTGGGCCGGATCGTCATCGCCAACCGATTCTTTGCTATGCTTCTCAGCGAAGCCTGCGGGGAGTTCGACTCCCGAATCGGCACCAACTGCTTCGAGCAAATGCTTTTCGGAGTTGATCAAATGCCCCAATTGCCAAGCGATATGGTTACAACCCTCTCCCGGTCGTTTCATGAGGTCAGCATCGCTCAAGTCTTCCAAATACTTGTTAAGTACCATGGAGCTAGTATCGAGCGTCGCGTTAAGGACATCTTTGGCATTCATGAGTGTATTCCTCAGGAGTAAAGGTGCTGAGTTGGAGTGAGAGTACGAAGTATATCCAATTTCAGACCCAGCCCGCAACCAAGCGAATGAGCAGCTTGCAGTGGAGCAAGAAAGACTGGAGGGCAGATCCTGTTAAGGATTCATGAATTCCATAGCCACAAGAAACCCAGCGCGGCCGGTGGCCGCAACCGAATATCAATTAAACGCGGAGATCGCCGAGGCGCAAAGGAATTAAAGGAATTCTCTGCATGTCTCCGCGACTCCGCGTCCTCTGCGTTTAGATAATTTTTGTAAGCTGCGAAAACTTGAATTGTTAGTAGTATGAAGATGCACAAGAAGGTTACACAATGTTTTCGAAATCCAATTTTCGTGAATTATCGTGTTTTTCGTGGCAATATTTCCCTACTGACGACGGAACAGCGCCTGGCGCAATTCTTCCTCGAAGGTGGCGCTGGTTTCCAGCACCGCACGGAAGTCGTCTTTGCCAAGCGCATAGAAGATCGTCGGTTCGCGGGCGACGATTGTGGCATTTCGGGGTTCGTCGGTAATGAGGGCAGCCTCGCCGAAGTATTGGCCCTGTTTCAGTTCGGCTACCTTCTGATCCTCGGTGCCATCGTTGACCAGCACATCGACACTCCCCGATCGGATAAGATAGAAGAGTTCGCCCGCGTCTCCCTGGCGGATCACCACATCGCCTGCGTTGGCTTCGTGGACCATCATTTGATCGGCAACCTCAGCCAATGTATTGGGGGTAAGATCAGCAAACAACGGGAATTCCTTGAGGAATTCACAGATGACCGAGGTTTCCTGCACCGCCACGTCGGACTTGATTCTGCCATCGACCATGTTCACGATACGATCGGCAACGTCGAGAATGCGATTATCATGGGTCACCATGATGATCGTGCAGCCTTCGTCACGTGCCAATTCCTGGAAGAGAGTCACCACTTCGCGTCCCGATTTTTCGTCGAGGGCTGCGGTAGGTTCGTCAGCAAGAATGAGCTTCGGCTTATGGACCAGTCCACGGGCAATAGCGACACGTTGCTTTTGTCCTCCGGAGAGGCTCTTGGGTTTGTAATGGATACGATGTCCCAAGCCGAGGCGAGTGAGCAGCGAACTGATTCGCCCTTCGGCGATCATGGGATCGAGACCCACCAACTCGGCAGCCATATTGACGTTTTGGTAGGCAGTGAGTGATTCGAACAAGTTGTGCGCTTGGAAGATGAATCCCATTTCCTTACGAATGCGCACGATGAGATCGCGGTCGGCGCCGCATAGTTCGTTCCCCAACACTCGCAGGCTTCCCTCCTGGACGGTGCGCAGAGTGCCAATGAGAGTGAGCAGCGTGGTCTTTCCCGAGCCAGAAGGGCCAGTCATGATCACGATCTCACCGCGGCGTACCTCAAGGTTGTTGTCATAGAGGGCTTGCTTTCGGAGATCCCCTTCGCCAAAGAAATGATTGAGGCCTTGCACTTTCACCGTCTTCGGCATTTGAATGCCGCCGGTGAACGCGCCACTGGTTGCAGGAATGGTCGTTTGTGAATCCATATTCGGAGGTCTGTCTGAAAGTTGTTAAGGTCTGATTATTAAAACAAGCTCGCAGGATCGGCCGACAATAGTTTACGCACGGCCAAGAGTCCCGAGGCGACACACATGGCAACGGTGAGTAGAAACACCAGCATAATCGTGTTCCGTGACATTACCATTAAGAGTCCCGTCTGGTTTGAGAGCCAAGTATACATGACAGTACTCACGGCACATCCTGGCACAAAACCTACGATGGCCAGCAAGACAGCCTCGGTAAGAATCAAGAGGATGAAATACCGTGCGGTGTATCCCATAGCTTTCAGCGTGGCGAATTCAGCCATGTGATCTGCGATGTCTGAGTAAATGACCTGGTAACAGATGACCATTCCCACAATGAAACCAATGATCTTCCCCGCCATGAAAATAGTCCCAATCGGCGTACTCGTGTCCCAGAAATGGATTTCTGCCTCGCGGTATTCTTCACGAGTCAGCACTTGGACATCTTTATCAATCGACCGCTCGATAAGGGATCGAACTTCATCGACATTGGCATCGGGCAAGACATCAACAATGCCAATGTCGATCACGCTCAGGGGATCACCGGAGCGGACTCGCTGGGGAAAGAATTCAGCAAAGTTCTCTGCGCTCATAACGAGATTGCCATCGTGGGCGAAATCGGTACCCAATTCGAAAGTTCCGACCAACGTAAGATTTTTGCTGGCCAACTCCACTTGTTCTTGGGCTAACGCGTCGTCGTCATCATAGGGAAACGGGAACTTACTCCGCTTACTCTTTGCGTCGATGAGAGCTGTTCCCTGAGATCGCAAGCGAGTGAGTTGATGATTGATCGCTGCCGAATCAAACACGGGATCATCTAGGTAGAATCCAATTGACCGGAGTGGAAAGCCGCGATTTCCCATGCCATTTTGCATTCGTCGAAGTACCGAGGTGGTGAGTTCGGTGTACACGGGATAGGCCCCTTCAACACCGGCACATGCGCGGGCTTGGTTCAGACGTGTGATAGGGAATCGTTTCTCAGAAGCAAGTGTAAATTTTGCTTTACTTATGAGGAAAATGTCGCCTTCCAGATCATCGATAAGTTTGACCTGACTGTCAAAGAGGGCATTTTGGAATCCTACTTGCGTAAACATTAACAGAACGGCAAATGCGATCCCGCAAATAGCGACCACCAATCGACGCCAATCATGCGTCAGATTTTTCCAAGCCAGTGGTGTTTTGCGACGTGGTTTCATTGGGAGTTGCTCAAACCTAAAACAAATCAGCGGGATCCGCTTGATACAATTTCCGTAGGGCCGCCAATCCAGAGAGAACACACATGACGATTGCAAGCACCAATACCAATGCGGCAATTCCGGGGGTCATATTCATTGGCATCCCTGAGAGATGCTCGACCAAGCGATAGAGTCCCCAGGAAATGATAAGCGATGGGATATAACCGACCACTGCCAACAAGACTGCCTGCATCAATACGACCTTGGTTAAATACTTCGCGCCGTATCCCATGGCCTTCAAGGTGGCATACTCGCCCATCATGTTGGCGATATCTGTAGAGAGGACCTGATAGACGATGGCCACTCCAACAAAGAGGGCAACCCAAACTCCCAGTGTAAAGATCTGGCCCAGGGGGGTCTCATGGACCCAGCGGTGCTCTTCGCGGTCTAATGCTTGCTGGCGAGTCAGTATTTCCACATTGGTATTCGACTGATTTACTGGGGCAAGTGAGAGACCAGATTGTTCATTGCTTGATGGAATCCCATAGATGTCTAGCAATTTCTGCCGGACACTCTCAGCTTCCTCTGGATCCTTCAGCTTGAGAAGCCCAAACGTTACATCATCAATAGTTTGCCAGGGACACGCTCTGATATAGCCTGCAGGATTTGTCAGGCAGGCACCGTTAGAAGCCATGCCGGTGCCTAATTCGAACAGGCCAACAATGCGTACGCGTTGAGGCCCCAAGGTGGTTTCAGCGCCGATATCGGCCTCACTGAATTTTTCTTTGTTCGCAGGGCCATACTCTTTCTTTGATTTCACATCGACCAGCACAAATGTTGCGTCCGAAAGTTTTCGCGCCTCTTGATTGATGTCTTCACGATTGAAAGCGGGATCTTGGGGGTCCGTACCCATGGTAATGATGGCACGCCAATCCCCTTCAGCTTCCAGCGCTGATTCAGGAGAGAGAGAGGAATCATCTGAAGGGCCTGGTTTAGCAGCGGCCGGCGCTTGCCATTCGCTCAGTCCCAGATAGAAAGGCTGGGCATGCTCAACCTCCGGTAAAGATGCTGCCTGAAAGACCCTTGAACGCGGAAAAGATCGAGCTTCGGTGAGATGCAGATAGGCAGGGGACCGCAGCATCAGGTCGAACTCAAGGGCGTCGTAGATCTGCGTGGCGGTATGAATAATACCGCCCAAGAAACCAAGTTGCATAAAGATCAGAATAACAGCAAAACTCACCCCAGCCACGCCAATCGTCGTGCGGACTTTATTGTGAACGAGATTCTTCCATGCGAGTGGGGTTTTCATGGATTCGCATTGCCGTCATGCCCAAGCCGAGACCGGGATTCTTCCCCAGAACGACTTATTCAAATAATAGGGGGTTACTTGTCTACTGCTCAGCTAGGATTTTCACTCACCTTAGAATCGTTCGATTCTTTAGCAGGTGTCTTGGAAGCATCTTCCTGCTTTTCGAACTCAACGGTCACTTGAAGACCAACACGTTGTGATAATTCAGCAATTGCATCTGGATCCTCGATAGTTATCCGTACGTCGACGACACTTCGATCCGCCGGAGCAAGTGGGTTGCGACTTGCCAAACCTGGCGAGCCGATTACGCCGCCAATTCGCGAAATGTGACCCGAGATACCACCAGTGCGTTTTTTGGTGATAGGATCAATCTTGTCAGCATATTTACCCGAAAATGAGGGACTACGTATTGTAGCTGGTTGGTCGATCTTGAGGTTCTTTACATCTGCTTCATAGACTTCTGCAATACAGACCATTTCGGTGAGGTCTCCCAATTGCATAATCGGGGTTTGCGTAATGAACTCCCCTGGTTGCAGATAAGTCTTCAAGACTGTGAAGGGACCACGACCTTCCGGAGAGCCGGGAGTGTGGTCGGCTTCGGATTTGAGATCCAGCACATTCTTTAAAGACTCAAGCGACACATTTGGTGCGAGAACGACGGATCGCTTTAGAGATTCTTTGGCGACCTCAATTTCTTGGTCGATTGCTTGTTCTTCAAGGCGATGCTTGAGCTGCTCTAGGGACAAGTCGGCTGCCACAATATTTGCATGGGCGGCTGCGACCGATTTCTCGGCAGCTTCTTTTGAAGAGGCGTAGCCTTCTTTGGCGATTGTGTAGTCAGAAAGCGCCATGTCCATCTCATTGCGTTGCTTTCTGAGTTGATAGTCCGTCACTAACTCAGGATCGCTGAGGTGCAATGATTCCAGGCGAACAAGATTCTCATCTGCAAGCAGGCTGGCAGTCTCCATCGACTGGATCTTGTCTTCTTGAAGTTCCAACTCTTTGAGCTTGGCTTGTGCCTGAGCCAGGGTAGCTTCCGCCTGAGCCTTTTGCGCTTTGGCCAACGCGAGTTGATGCAGGCGATTTTTCTCGGCAAGATCCTTCTTTTTAATGAGTGCATTGAGTTGTGCTTTGCCCAGGTGAAAGCTGCTAAGCAGCCCTAAAACTCCATTGGCAGGTATACGTTGATTCACGGCAACATCCGGATCGATTTCCATGAGACGTTCGCCTGGGACCGCACTCACCGAGATGATGCCTGATGCAGGCTCTATGCGGCCTAAAGCGTAGACCGCACGTGACTCGCCATCGGAGGATAAGGTCCGATCTGAATTGCTTTGGTAGCAGCCGGCGATCAATAGACAGACCGATACGGCTAGTAAGATTTTTCCAGGCAGGGTGCTACTGAGTTTAACGCGCATGGAATTCCGGCAAGTTTGGGTGCCAAAGCTCAAATCAGTGTTCAGGGGTTCCTGAAACGTACTGCGCCAAGGCGAATTGTGGTGAGAAAATCGCTGCAATTATCCAGAATTGCCAGACAATCCTCGGGGAGTCAAGTAATTCTTGGGCTCTTCAAAAAAGCTTCCCTTATTCGCCCATTATAACTGCGATCTTCGGAAGAATCGCTATCGGACATAGATTCCTGCGCCTGAATCTTTGGAAGTATCGGAAATCCACATTCTTGGGAAATTCGAAGAATCTGACTTCGTTGTCAACTTCGTAAATATTATCTGGGGGGTATCGACAATTTCTGATAGAGTTACTGATCAACTTGGGATTCCGCTGCTTCTACTGAGGTTCAACATTCAATGCGTCGCATCATGCTCTTTTTCTCGGGCGCTGTCTTTGGTGGTGCTCTTATCTATTTCGCCATGAATTTCCACGTGATTCGATCCCGGGAGGGATTCGATCTGGTGCCGAAAGTGCATCCTCAACTGACCACCACGTATGCGGATATTCGCGAGTTTCAGGTGTCCGATTGGGCAAATAATGCTGAGATCGCCGCTGCACTTGTTCAGGCCAATCGGAAGGATTTGCTCGACAACGCCCTCAATGACACGCTCGATCAGGGAATAGACCGTTTGTTGAACCGTGACTCTCGCTAAGACATTCAGCTCTCCTTGCGTGACAAGTGAGAGGTCGAACATTAGCGCAAATCGTCATTTCCGCCTCTTACATCAGTTATCCTACCATCCTCCTGACTGGATCATTGGGGAGAGATGTTGGAGTTTAGAAGCAACCTCATCGATAACACACTATGAGTGACCGCATTTATCTGCTGCCAAGCAGTGGGCGGGTATATTGGCTCAATGCAGGTTTGCGTGAAAGCGCTTGGGAAGGACTATGCCGTGGAACTCAATCGCAACCAGTATTTCTTTCTGGGGATTGTAGTTATTCTCTTGGGACTCCAATTCCGCATAGTTAGTTCGTATGTGTTGAACCAAGAAGCAACCCGGTTTCTGGCAGAACGAACCCAAAGCTCCAGTACTTCAACAACCATGGTCTCATTTACCGGAGATATGGGATCCCTTCCTAACAAGGTAATCAATCCGCCTGAGTGGCTTGGTTGGTGTCTGATCTCTGTTGGATCAGTCTTGATCTTACACAGCTTAGCGATGAAGAAACCAGGCGGATAATACTCGCATTCCCAATGAGATGACATTCAAGATCCTTCAATCCAAGTACTGAAGTAGAGTATGTTGCACTCAATAATCTACTCGTTTCGGCTCTCAAGAGTGATTGCAGCTTCGCTGGGCTTGTCGCTTGTTGGACTGACACTCTTTGCACAGGAAATTTCAAGTGGCGTCCCAAGTCCCTCAGCACAGATTTTGCCTAACAGATTGTCGAAAGGCGATACTGAGGAAATCAAGAAACGCCGGATTCGTGAAGGTACTACTATTGTCGATCGAGCAGGATTCTTTCGACTCGATGGTGAAGGTGCCACGTTTGTGACCGATGATGAGCACGAGTTTGGTGCTCTTCCCAACCTTAATCTCGAACGGATCGTACGAACGTTGAAAGGATATGATGAAAGCAATAGTATCCGTTGGAGTGTGAACGGGGTCATCACGGAATTCAATGGTAGAAACTATCTGCTCATCAATAGAGCAGTTTACAAATCGTCGGTGCCACCCCCAATTCCTGAGCAAGTGGTCAATTGACTATTCAATCTTTTATCTACAAATATAGTGGCATGGACCAACTCTGTGCCAATCAGTCCGTGTCCAACTGACTTGACACTTCTCGGTGGGAAGATATTATCGCTTCTAGAGTTTCAGTCATCGGGAGCCATCGTTTTCGATTGGTCGGATTGTGGATTCACCTCTCCTGCTTTTTTAGTGTCGGGTGCAACTAATATGAATCGAATCGAGATAAGCAAGTCATCGAATGTTAGTGTAGTGCGTTTTAAGGATCAGAAGATTATTGATCCGGAAACGATTCAAGAGTTGGGAGAAGAGCTGTTTTCTTTGGTAGATGATGGACAGCACAACAAGCTAGTGCTTAACTTTTCCAATGTTGAATTTCTCTCCTCTGCAGCGCTTGGGAAATTGATCACGTTCGAGAAAAAAGCGAAGCGGACCGGGGCGGATCTTATACTCACAAACATTGCCCCAGAGATCTATCAGGTTTTCACGATTACTAATTTGGATAAGCTGTTCAAGATTAAAGATAACGAAGCCGATGCGCTTGCCGTACTTTGAGAGGGCTTCGCTGTTTGGAAAGCCTGCCAACTGAGCAAATCATCATGACTTCTTCTCCCAAGAAACAATTCAAACGAGTCTTGCCCAGTACCCTTACAGCTTATCATGACTTCGTCCAGGAAGTATTGAGTGTGCTTGAGGAGTTCGGTTGGAGTAAAGAAATCCTGTTCGGCGTCCACATGGCACTGGAAGAGTCGATCAGTAATGCCGTACGTCATGGCAATAAACATGATCCTGATAAGAGTGTGCACGTTGAAGGCGAACTTTCGGAGAATCGGTTTTATGCCCGCATCTGTGACGAAGGGAGCGGCTATGATCCTACCGAGGTTCCCGACTGCTGTGATGTGGAAAACCTAGAGATTCCCGGAGGCCGTGGCTTGGCTCTAATTAAGGCCTACATGACCCGTGTGGAGCACTGTGAGAATGGCAAGTGCGTGGTCTTGGAAAAACTTCTGGACTAGTGCCATTGAAAGTGATTTCCCAGACGAGTCGGAGTGTCCTCGCCCTGGAACAGATATCTCGTTTTTCCCGGGCAGTAATCGGCTCTTGTTCCTCCTTCCTTCGTTAGATATCATAGAAACTCGCCACGATTGAGGCGGACATTCCCTGGTAGCTCAGTTGGTAGAGCAAGCGGCTGTTAACCGCTGGGTCGCAAGTTCGAGTCTTGCCCGGGGAGCTTTTGTAAGTCTAAGCCGAACAACAAGTTATGTTACCTGACGGCGTTCGTCAGTGCGGCCTGAAAGTAGTGGTTTCTTAGGTAGACTACCTAAGACCTAGCTTTGGAGGTTGCACAATGGCTAACGCCGATTCTATTCGCGTGCCCGTCTACGGAAAGCACAAACCCACCGGACAAGCCCGAGTCCAGATCGACGGTCGGACTATCTATTTAGGCAAGCATGGCAGTGCTGCCAGCAAGGAAGCTTATCAGCGGATAACCGCAGAGTGGCTCCAAGCGGGGGGGAAGCTTGCCAGACACCGGAATGAAGTCACCGTTGTCGAGATCATCGCTGCCTATATGCGGTTTGCGAGAACGTACTACCGCAAGAACCGTCAACCGACCAACGAAGTCTATTCGGTCAAGCGTGCTCTTGGTGTGGTCAAGGAATTATATGGCAGGGAACAGGCTAGTAAGTTTGGTCCTCTTGCCCTCAAGACGGTACGCCAAGCCATGATCGAAAAAGATTGGTGCAGATCACAAGTCAACAAGCAAGTGGACAGGGTGAAGCGAGTGTTCAAGTGGGCAGTCAGTGAGGAAATGATTCCTGGCAGTGTATTTGAGGCCTTACGCACCGTGACCGGATTACGCAAAGGCCGATCACAAGCAAAGGAAAGCTCACCAGTCAAGCCAGTTGCTAACGACGTGGTCGAAGCCACTATTGAGAAGCTCCCCGAAATCGTGTCCGATATGGTCCAAGTGCAACGCCTTACTGGGGCAAGGCCCGGGGAAATCTGTGATATGCGGCCAGGGGACATTAACCGGAAGCCCGACACCTGGGAGTACATTCCGCAGAGCCATAAGACAGAGCACCACGATCAGCCGAGAGTCATCTTCATTGGCCCCAAATGTCAGCAGATACTCTTGAAATATCTGTTAAGACCAGCGGACTGCTATTGCTTCTCGCCCGCTGAGAGTGAAGCAAAGCGTAGAGCGGCACAGCACGAACAACGGCAAACACCGCTGAGTTGCGGGAACAAACCGGGCAGCAATTGCAAGGTGAAACCACTTCGCACCTCAGGTGACAAGTACGACACCCGCAGCTATGGGCGGGCGATTCGTAGAGCAGCTAAGGCTGCTGGCGTGCCTACTTGGTCCCCGCATCGACTCAGGCACAGTTTCGCTACTGAGGTCCGTAAGTCGCATGGTCTGGAAGCCGTGCAAGTTTGCTTGGGCCATTCCAAGGCCGATGTAACACAGGTTTATACGGCAAGAAACATGGCACTTGCTGCTGCTGTCGCGGCTGAGATTGGATAGAATTTAGAACTGCCGAGTTGCGGACTAATTACCCGCACACGAACGACTGCATCGTGGCTGCAACCTTCACGGTGTCAGTCGGTCGGCTCGGTACCAAATCGAAAGGTTGCAAAATGCACAATTCGACGAACACCAATCTGGCCATCAGCCAGCTCAAAAGCACTTCAGCAAGTGAACTCATTGCCCACTGCGACTTTCTGGAGCAAGGGATATTTGTTTGCCGGAACTGCAAGCATTGGATCCCCGGGCAACTTGAAGAGAGCTTGCTTGGCTGGTTGAAGACGCAAGGCATGACAAAGACCGAGCTAGAAGCCAAGCTCCGGGAATTGAGTTCACTTTTGAAGTTGGCTGCAGAAGTTCATGAATGTGAATCGGCTGGCACCTTTGGGCGTTTGCGGTGGACACCGTGGAATAAGCTTTTAACGGATCTGGCGGTCTCAAAGGCAGCCGCTGAGTTGCGGGCAAAACTCGCTTCTGAAGTTCTGGATATTGGCATCCCCGCAGGTGCCAGACCGATCATATGGTCGCGACCGATGAGCAAGAAGGATGCTGCGAAGTTGCTTGGCTGCCCGCATACTAAAAAAGCCGACTGGCTCAATAGTTGCATCAACTCGGGACTCTACCGAATCCGCTCTATCAATCGGCAGTCGATTCAATTTGATATGGAGACTGTCCCTGCTGAGCTAAGGGAAAAGTTTCAACTCATGCCCAACTGACCCCCAACTGGCCCTATCTCGCCAGTAACTCGCACTAACTCGCCTTGCACCCCTTGGCGGTGGTTATGGTTGGTTCCGTTCTTTCATTTTTTTGAGCGGAGACCAAAGCATGAACATTCTTCAAGAAAAGCAGCTTACCTTGCCGCAGGCGGCCAAACAGCTGGGCGTGAATCCTTCCACTGTCTGGCGATGGACTCTTTCCGGAGTTCGTGGATGCAAGTTACAGACCATCTCGATTGGCGTGAAGAGATACACCTCCCAGGAGGCTATCGGGCGGTTCGTCGAACGGACGACCGCAGCTGCACCTGGAGCGTCTTCCAATCTTCAGAGTCGCAGCCCTGCCAAGAGAGAACGTGACATTCAACGGGCGGTAAAAGATCTAGCCAAGATGGGTATTTAATTCCTCCAGCCCGTTGGGGCCACAAAAAAAGTGGCCCCAACGCTGAGACGCTGGGACCACTAAAAGAAAGACTCATTGAAATGCAATCTAGCACAAAATCTCAGGTGCAGGCAAACCCTCCGATCAAGATCAAAGCCACTGGCATCAAAGTTGAATTGATCCAGACTAGGGCTGAAATGTCAGAAGAGCACATTGCACATCTGACTGAACTGATCAAGCAGAAGAAAGATCTGCCACCAATCAGGATCTTTGCAGATGGCCAGGGTAGTGAATGGCTGACTGATGGCACCCACAGACTGGAAGCTGCACTGCGTGCAAAGGCTGCCATTCTGGTGCAGTATTTCCAGGGCAGCTATGAAGACGCGCTGGTGGATGCATGTGGGGCCAATCAAGAGCATGGACTGCGCAGGACCAATGCTGACAAGCGCTATGCAGTGGAACTGGCGCTGGAAGCATTTGGTGATCAGAGTGACCGAGCGCTGGCAGACATGTGTGGAGTCTGCAACGCTTTTGTTGGCAGTGTCAGATCTGATCGACTGTTAACCGTTAACAGTCAGATTCTGCCAGACTCTACAAAACAAGGGGAAACGAGAATTGGCAGGGATGGCAGAACATACAATGTGGCCAATCTGTCAAAGCCAGCTGCACCGATTGCCAGCACTGAAGATGGCGCCAAGCCAGCTGTCAAGCCTCGGTCAGCAAAGAAGAATGGATCACCAACCGTGAGCATCAAACAGCGCAAAGATCTGCAGCTGCATCTGGGAAAGCTGATCCGTGGATTCAGTGATGTGGGTCTGTTTGAAGCCAACAAAGCATGCTTTGATCAGCTGGCAGTGGCACTGAAAAAGCTGCAATAAACTTAACACACAAGGAGAAAAACGCCCCAGCCGGAAAGCCCGACTGGGGCCATGTTCAGAAGCCAAGCTGCGCCACACTACTAGTTCAGCAAGGCAAGATCGAGTCGAACACTGCGATCAGGTGCTCTTCAATCTAGCACCAACATAGGCCTCTCAGCAATAGGCTAGTGCGTTCCGGGGATTCAGTCGTAGCCCGATTGTCTGCGGACAACAACGAACGACCTAAAGTCGTACAGCTGTCGAGCCATTGCGCAAGTAATGGTAATTCGTACGTGGTTGGGCCAAAAGCCCGTGATGCCACCAGCACGCCATCGGAGAAACCTCGTGGTAATCCTACCACCCGATGCAAAAGGTACCGGCAAAAGGTGAGGACCAGACCCGAATAGGGTAGTGGATAGTGTGCAGCCATAAATGCGGAGTGCCGGGGGGGGGTTCTATCCCGAGTGAAGTGTAAACCCTCCAAGGAGGGGCAAGGACATAACAGATCCAAGAGAAACTTGAGCAGGAGTTCAACCATGAAAAAATACAAGTACAAGACCTACGAATCAGTGTGCACGGAATGTCGGACAATCACCAAGACATCGCAGGACGATTGGTTCCATGGGAAACTCAAGCCGCGCTGCTGCAAGTGTGGTGTCACATTGCAAAGCCGTGGCAAGGTGATCGGGAAGCCCAAGCACGTTAAGCGTCAAGGGACGAAAAAGAAGAAGCCCATGAAGGAAGCTTGCAAGGGACTGTTGGAAAAGTTCGACGATTACCAAGTGCACGCTCGACAACATGGTTTAATTCTGAGGTTGAAAGAAGTGCGTAGTCGTTGCAAGCACGTGTACCACTTGATGGCCTATCGTGGTGAAGTCCAAGTTGCGAACTACTGGCCAAACACTGGCAACTTGTTCATCAATGAACAAAAAACGAAAGTGCAGTCTGCTGATGATGCGATGGCCATCATCGTTGACAAGTTTGGAAGACTGGAACATTGGAACACTGGAACACTGGATCCAGCGTTACCATTGAAGAGTGAACAGCACGCACCACAGAGCACGCCAGACACTTGCACAGTTTGAGAACCGGGAAGAGACAGATCGAAGTGGTGCTCACGAAGAGTATCAAGTGGCATGATACCCTTCGTGTATTTCTGCGGAAATAGAGAGATTGCGTTTTTGTATTTGATAGCCTTCGTGAGAGAGGGACACCGATTATGAGACTCCAAGCACCATCAGAGAGCACTGATGAAAAAGCCACCAGCAAACAGCAACTGCACCTGCCATTCCAGCTAGACAGGAAAGCAGAACAGCGTCGAAGAGTGAGCAAACTCATCGACAGTGTGCCACGAATCATGAAAGCCAGTGAGCTGGAACCACCAAGACCAAAGAAGAATTCAAGCTGCCAGAAGTGTGGCGACACAACACCCCTGTTTTGAAAAGGAGAGAACGATGTCTGAACGAATCAAAGCCATGATGAACAAATCCATCCTGACATCCGAGGATGTTGCACACCTGTGCAAGCATGCAGGCCTAGGCGGGCCACTTCCCCTGCAGGATGCACCAGATGGCTGGAAAAAAGATACTATCCAACGCTGGGCAGAGAATACTGCCACGCGCAACCGAGTTGCCATTCCAATGAGTGAGTTTTAACCATGAAAATCAAATTCTCAGGAATCGTTGCCACCCAAAATCAAGTCCACCAAAGATCCCCTGGACTGTGGGTGATGTCTGATCTGGATGGCATGAAGTTCACAGAGCACGTGGAGCTGAGGACGGATCATGATCTGCCGGAATCCAGAGTGATTGGCTACATGACCGACCATTGGCGGGAACGCTCTGTGATGATGGCGGAGTTCATTGCATTTGGAGCGGATGTTCAGACCTGTGATTTAATCAGGCAGATCATGTCACGCAGACTGTGCGCCCTGTCAATCGGGTATTTCTGCTCAAAACGAAAGACCATCAAGCCCAATACGAAAGTCTGGATTGGTAATCGGGATTATTATTCTGGGGAATCGGGAATGGAGCTGCACCAAAAGAGTTTGATCCATGAAGTCAGCTTGACGAAAGATCCTGTTGATGCCAGATGCTGCATCGAACGCTTTCAAAAGATTGGTTGAAAATGGAAGATGTTCACCAGCCAGCAGTTTGGTCCCCGAACCAACTTTTTTGTGAGATGAGATTTAATCCCTGGCAGATGAGCTGCCAACACACACTTTTGAACTGGAGTGAATGAAGATGAGTGCACTAGCAAGCCTGAAGAGAACCCTGACCAAGAACAGGACCACTTCCCAGAAGAGCTACGGTGAGATTGTGGCAGCACTTGGTGAAGATAACAAAGTGGCAACAGAAGTTGTGCAGGCAGCTCTGCAGGCCTCTGGCTGCACAGCTGAGCAACTGGAAGCAGATGTCAAACTTTATCTGGAACGCAAAGAGAGAATTGCCACGCTGGTTGAATGTCGTAAGGCAAAAGCAGAGTGCAACGAATTGGAAGCTCAGATGAAAGCTCTGCAGCAGGAATCTGATGCAGTCAATCAGAAACTGAATGAGCGCCACAGTGATCTTCGCATCAAGCTCTCAGAATCCATCTATCGGATCCAACGCAAAGAATGGATTGAGCAAAAGTTGCAGGACACCGCACCAGATTGGACAGCTGAAAGGCTGGCTGTGATCCAAGAGCAACGGATGATGTTGGGCAAACAACTCCAACAGATGGAATGCTACGGGGACACTTCGAACAATCACGACGCCAGAGAAATCAAAGCTGAGCTAGCAAACCTGGATGCAGCAACAGAGAAGATCAGAGCATGTCAGTTGGAAGTGTGGCCAGTAGAAGACTGAGATAGCTCCCGGCATGGCCGCAGCTGGCCCTTCGACACAAGTCAGCTGCGGTTCGTGCCGACTGTATTGGGGTGATCACACCATGGTCAGGCTAGGGTGCCCCCCTAGTTAGGTTCTTGGAAAACCGGATACCGGGGGTCTGCGTAGCAGAGATCGGAAGACTTTTATTCACACACCATTTTTGGGGGTGGTAAGTAAGGCACGGATCTGGTGCCAGCCAGCCAGCATCAGGTGCTTCTTTCCGCAGTCCATTTTCAGAAAAGTACTTGTTTTGTAGAGTCTGGCAAAACAGTGTTGGAATCCGTTTCCAACAGCAGGGCCTGATCCTGCACCTGCTGATCTTCAATTGAACTGGCATCCGTTGCCAGTTGATCAGTGAATCAGGTGTTAACCGTTAACACCTGCACATCTGATCAGCCGCTGGGAATCCCATTGCAGAGAGCACCAGAAGCAGCCAGAATACTGGTGTCAAAAGCAACGCCCCGCTGGGGCCAAGCAAAACAGTTTCTATGTCGAATCTAAACAGAAAAAAGAGTGCAGCCCTGCACGGGTGTTCGGTATCCGTATCCTGGGCCAACGAATGTTTACATTCCCCTTCAATTCGGGCCCGCTAGGCGGGCTGTTACGCCGTCGCAACACGATCAACGCCGCCGAGCCACAGGCCTTCAATTCGGGCCCGCTACGCGGGCTGTTACATCAGGAATGGGGGATACCCTCTCATCTAGGGGACCTTCAATTCGGGCCCGCTACGCGGGCTTTTACATGCAAACAGTAGGTAACGCTGTCAGCAGTGTATACCTTCAATTCGGGCCCGCTACGCGGGCTGTTACGGTATCGGAGATGATTCGGTCGATGCATTTGCCTGCCTTCAATTCGGGCCCGCTACGCGGGCTGTTACCATGCAGTCCGGTGATGCTATCCGTATCCTCATCCCTTCAATTCGGGCCCGCTACGCGGGCTGTTACGACGACACGAACTACGCGAGCCGAGACGACATCGTCCTTCAATTCGGGCCCGCTACGCGGGCTGTTACGTTGCCTTGGTATCTACCGTAGAGGCATCGTCATTCCTTCAATTCGGGCCCGCTACGCGGGCTGTTACCTGTGCCGGGCACCGTGCTCGGGATTGCAATAGGCCTTCAATTCGGGCCCGCTACGCGGGCTGTTACCAGGCGAATAAATAACCAGGATCACATTCATCAACCTTCAATTCGGGCCCGCTACGCGGGCTGTTACGGCCACCAACATAACTCGTTATCTAGCAAAGGGTAAAGTCGGGGAAATCGCGAACCTGGGTGTTTTCTGTCAAAGAGCGAAGCCTCCTTCAGCTATACCAAGACCGAACTAGAGTGTTAGCAACAGGTTAGCGAATTCGCGAACCTCCCTATTATTTCGTGGCCACTTGCTATTCGCGGCTAAAGTCGAACAATCAGGGCCTGAACCATATTGATCAATCCTTGGACTGCCACTTTTTCGGGTTGATACTCAAGCGGAGTAGCCAAATGAAGCTAAAAGATTTCAGCAAGGTTTTACAATCGTCGACAGTCCTGAGATCTCGCAATCGCCTCCAGCCTGCGGGTGGCAACGGCGACGTTGTTTACCCTCCTACTTATAGCGAAGGAAGCACGAGACATTTCAGAAGGATTGATGGAGAAAGTCGGACATGTGTTCTCTTGGACGCAGTCACTTCTCAAGCGAATCGAATGGAACAGGCTCTTCGCGACTCCTCGATTACTACGCCGCATCTTTCCGTCAATGTCGGCAACTACCATCTGACCTCGTACGATGTTCCCCATCGAATATGTGATGCCATATTAAGGGGCTGTACTCTGGACGGTGTTCCTTATTTGAATTCTTCTGTAGGAAAAGCAATCCTGAATCACGATGTCAGGGAAATATTTGGTTATTCACCTTCATCCTTGCTTTTCGGTTTTTGGCACAGCAATCGTACCGGTGGAGTGGGAATCAAGGTTCCCCGATCAATTGCCTCTGAGATTGTTGCCGTGGATGTAGAGAATGCCCCCCACACTGCTAGTCGAATTGATCAATTACCTATCAGCAAAGCATCCAAAGTTGAAAGCATTAAGAAGCCCGATGTCGTTGCAAAAGAAGGATGGGATTGGCGACTCAACGCCAAAGGTAAAAAACCCTCTGAAGCCTTGTTGGGTAATATTCCTCCCAGCATCACCGATGACCGTGGCATCACTATGGATTATGCCCTTCAGTGCGTGAGTATAAGCCTTTCTTCGCTGAGAAGTTTATCACTTGGAAACGATTCCGAAGTAGGGGTAAATTTTCTAGCAGCTTTGGGAGTCGCTGGGTTTGCAGAAGCATTTTCTAAAGGTTGTCGACTGAGGTCGCGGTGTGATTTACTACCGGAGAGTCAATATGTTTGGGAGGCTCTCTCAGGGCCAGAATCGGTTAGCCTTGGGGAAATCTCTTCGGAAGTCGCTTTGGGTCTGTTGGAGGAATCCATATCTGACGTGAAGAAAGCTGGACTGCCCTGGCATGAGACAACAATGCTCGAACCTAGCGACGATTTACTAAAGCTTGTAGAAGAAGGTGTTCAGTCAATCGGAGTGTGAGTTGCTGGGAATCACAGTCGAATATGTTGCAGGGGTCGCACACTTAGACCGCCAGGCTTACGATGAGCCAGGGCACGTAGAGTGGCCACCCCATCCAGACAGGTTATTTATGGCCTTGGTCGCTGCAATGTATCGCGGGGAGCCTCAGCCTGCTGAGCTGGAAGCACTAAGCTGGCTTGAAGGCCAACAGCCACCGGCAATTTCGGCCTCTCCCACTAATGATCGAAGCACTTTAACTGCTTACTGGCCCACCAACGATAAGCTTTACGCAAATAGGAATAAAGAAAAGCTGCTTGCAGCAACTTGCCCAGATGATCCATGCGTTACTTACTGGTGGGACGAAAAACCCAAAGAAGAGCTTCTTGAAGCTTTGCGAAATGTGACATCCCGAATGACTTACTTGGGACGTTCAGAATCGATTGTAAATTGTTGGGTAGAGGAAGGAAAACGGACTGCAGCTTGGATTCCTGATGACCAGGGTGTACTCAAGATGCGGGTACCCTATCAAGGTCGACTTTCAGAATTGCAAGCTTTCTATGCTGCAGGCAACAGACCCCAACCAGCTGCATGGCACGGTTATCGAAATACACACTCACCTGAAACTATACAAGGCGAGTGGTCACAGCTGATCCCATTGGAGCTTGGAAAACCTGTAGATCTTCGACAAGTGTGTCCGCTTATTGAAGCAGTCCGAAAATGTTTTTTGGCAGCTTGTGAAGAGCCAATGCCTTCCTGGCTTAGTGGTCACACCAAAAATGGAGACAGACTTCAAGCAAGCCACGTGGGTCTAGTTCCACTGGCTGATGTAGGCAATCCGTACTCAAGTGGAATTGTCTACGGTGTAGGGTTAATGATTCCCAAAAGTATTGATGCAGTGGCTGCCTCACTCGCATTGGCTCCATTTCTTGAGAAGACGTCTTGGATTGATGCCAAGACAAGTATCGGAAAAGTGGAGTCTCTGCGAAAGACAGTGTTTGCAGATACATGGTGCCGAGCATCTAAGACCTGGGGAACTGTCACACCAATTCTTTTGCCTAGATGGCCAAAACAAGAAAGTGTGGATAGTCTTCTGCTCAAAGCAATCGAACAAGCAGAGCTGCCAGTCCCAGAATCAATCGAGATTCTGCAATCCTCTCCTCATCGAGGTGGTCTCGGAATGGAGTTGGTTTCTCCCCCAAATCGGTATCGGCTCCACGCAACTATTAAGTGGCAATCCTCCTTAGCTGGCCCCGTAGCAATTGGCTCCGGAAGATACAAAGGCCTTGGATTCTGCAAGGCAATATTGTGAACTTCAATGATTGGTTTTCAGATGTTTGGGGTTACGAGCCTTTTCCGTGGCAGTCGAGGTTGTCCGAACTAGAAGAATGGCCTGCTGCAATCGCTGTTCCAACCGGCTGCGGGAAAACCGCAGTAATCGATGTTTGGCTGTGGCGTTGGTTGGAAGGTAGGGCTAATCGACGGTGCTGGTACATAGTTGATCGTCGTGTGCTCGTTGACGCGGCCTTTGAACGGGCATCTCATCTTATTAGAGAGTCAGGAGCAGATGTAGATGTTTTGAGACTTCGAGGGGGTGTCTTTGACGAACGTCCTCTACTTTCTCCGAGTCGACCAGCTGTCATTTGCTCCACCGTTGACCAGTTTGGATCTCGACTTCTTTTTCGTGGGTATGGAGTTGGGCGTTCCGGTAGAGTTTTGGAAGCTGCACTTGCTGGCGTCGATTCACTTGTGGTGATTGATGAGGCTCATCTTTCCGAACCATTGAATGAGACAATCACGTCAGCAGTATCACTTGGAGCAGATATTAGACTTTCGCCAATGACAGCTACACCGAGATGTGCCGAAGGCGAAATACTTAACCTTAATGAGAGCGACTTAGGTCATCCAATTTTGGCGAGTCGGCTTCACGCACAGAAAATAGCCCATTTGGTAACAGGGAGCCTAGCACAGCACGCCGAGCAACTTCGCAAATCAGGGGCACAATCAATTGCCGTTTGGTGCAACACCGTAGACGAAGCAATCGAGAATGCAAAGAAACTACGTCAAATCGGAGAAACGGTACTCTTTACGGGTCGTCAACGGGAGTTTGATCGAATAGCGTTGCTTAAAGAATGGGGTCCAATGTTGGAATCCAACTCATCGAGCGAGTCTCCCAAAGTTTTTGTTGTAACGACTCAGTCACTTGAAGTGGGTGTCGATTGGGATTTCGATGCCTTGGTAACTGAATGTGCAAGCATCGATGCTCTTAAACAACGCTTTGGTCGACTCGACAGGATCGGTAAGCGAACCCAGACCGAGGGGAAAATTATCAAGCCCCCCAGCAAACCCAAAGTCTATGGTGATTCGGCTCTAGCTACTTGGAAATGGTTGACGGCCAATGCTGAGAAAAGCATGATAGACTTTGGCATCACTTCGCAAAGCAAGTGGGAAGTCCCACTAGAGTGCAGTCTGCCTCTAGTACCTCCGCCCCTATTACTCCCAGCTCATCTCAATGCGTGGGTTTTGACAAGCGAGACAATTGATCTCGATGTTAGCCCGTGGTTACACGGCGAACAGGACGAACAAGATTGCCGCATCTGTTGGCGAAATGACTTTGAGGGAGACAATTCGGATTGGGTCGAGCGTATCAATGCAGTTCCACCAGCAATTTTGGAGACTGCAAACGTACCAATCTACAGTGTGCAAAGAGCCGTAAAGGAACCTCTGGTCATTTGGCGAGGACGTGAGGATGTTGCGGTTAGAAATGCAGAAGACATCCAACCGGGTGATGTTGTTATTCTTCCTGCAGGCTCAGGATATTTTGAGTTAGCATGCATGATTTCGGAGGAGACTCCAGACATTTCGGAAATAGTGGAACCTGTTTTTCGCCTTACAAAAGAGAGACTGGAAAGAGAAGGACTAGAAAGTGGTGTCGACTTGGAATCCGTGGCACTGCACGAGATACTCGAATTGCTTCCCGAAGCTGTGAAGGAACGCTTAGGAGACAGCGTTGAAGTACGTCCCTATCCTGATGGTCTTGTTCTGGCTGCCAAGCAGACTTCTCTTTCCGTACAAAGTGGAAAACCAGTTTCTCTTGAACAACATAGCAAAGAAGTAACGGAACTAGCACAATCTATCGCAACTGATTTGGACTTACCCTCGAAAGAAGTTATTCGATTAGCTGCATGGTGGCACGACACTGGCAAAGCAGATCCTAGATTTCAAGCGTGGCTGCAAGGAGGCTTTGCAGTTCATAAAGAATTCCTAGCGAAGAGTGGTCAAACGTGGCTGCAAATGCTTGCTGCAAGACAGCAGGCCGCTTATCCTTCAGGACGTCGACATGAGTTCTTGTCAGCTAAGCTATTCTCCATAAGCAAAGACGCCTGTGAAGTGGAAGATATTGATTTGGCACTTCATCTCATCGAGTCGCACCACGGATGGGCAAGACCTACCTATCCATTACCTTCCGATGAGTGCTCCCCAAATGTGGAATTAACCTGGGATAGGGAACATCTTAGCGTTAGAGCAGATGAGCATGTAGCAGATGAGAATCGACTTTGGCGACTCATTGATCGTTACGGATATTGGGGACTTGCACTTTTAGCATCGGTCGTACAGTTTGCTGACAGAGAAACTAGCCGTAGGGAGAGTTATGGAACTACCCGGATTGAGAGCTGATAGCTTACTAGGATTTCTTGCAGCATTAGGAGCCTGCAGAACACTGGAGGTAGGTCTTGCATGGCGAAAGAGTGGACCCTTTTGGATAGCAGACATTGACACTGATGATCCCTTTGAAGTTGTAGTTTCTCAACTGCTACAAACATGCCAAACATTTCCAGCTCAGTTCAGCCAACTGGCTGAGACGGATCCGGCACTTAAATTTGAAGAGGGTGTAAACAAGTGGCGAGAATTCGCACTCCAGTATCCTGACTGGGCTTGTGCAATTGGCTGTGAGGCTGGAGAAGATTTCCGAAGGTCTCCAATTTTGATGAGCAAAGGGGGTGGCCATCAGCATCCTCTAAAGATGGTGCAAGGACAATGTTCTAAGATTTCAAGAGAAGATATTGAGCTGGCGTTGCTTGGCCCGTGGAAGCGAATCCCCGATTGTGGGCTTAGATTGGATCCCCTCGAAAATCGACCACATGCAGACAATTGGTCTGACCCCAGCATCAAGAATCAAGACTCTCAAATTGTCGCGTTGGGGCCGACACGGCTGGCATTCGAGTCATTCCCGCTAGTCCCTACGCTGAATCGAAGCCTACACGCGATTTTTGATCGTACTGGTAAGATTGTGTCGTGGGCCCTCTGGGAGAACTATCTACTACCCAGAGCGATTACGGCTCGCTTGTTCACGAGTCCACCTGCGTATGTTTCTTCACGTCGACACATTTCCAAAGGTAACTGGTCTGTATCTCCAGCCAAAGCAGTAGGGAATAGTCGATGAGATTTTCGAAGAAACCGTGCGGATTGTCGGAGGAGGGAGATGCAGAAATGAGTAAGGAAGTAAAAAAAGGAAGTAGCGGCGGTTGATAAAGCCGCTGTACTTGGGTGCCTCAAAAGCAAACAGAGCACCATTCGGAGCGAGGAAGACGGGGCATCTCGGAAAGTGCCTCAGCCGATGAGGCTGACACAACGCAGCTTTGGCCTGGAACTTCATACAGCGTGGCATGCCTGCTGTCAATTGAAATGCTTCTAATTTTCCGTAACATTGATTCAGTGGTATCTATATCTTCTTTTTATGTTTGGCAACAAGGTAGGACATAAAAATGACTGACAATCACAGCATCACGGGAAACCCGCCTGATTCAGGGTCAACCGGTGGTTCAAGATCGATCAAGCTAGAACACACCTCGAAAAAGAAACTGATTGAGCTTTGGTACATTGAGCCTTTGGAGAGGATGAATGGCCATGAGGCTTTTGTGTGTCTCAGTGTCTGCCTTTTCCTTTACGAAAAGTATTTGAGAATGACTTCCCAAATTGGGCAGGAGGAAAGTTTTTCAGAAGGGCACGAAGTCTTCAAATTAATCGGCAAGGATCTGGAGATCCCTGCCGACGATGCTTACGAGTTCTGGACGTGCTGGCGAAATGGCCTTGCTCATCGCGGAATGCCAAATAAGAGTGAAAAGTACAAGTGGGGCCTGACTGGTCAACAGCAGAAGCGTGTCGTGATTGGGGAGGGTCATTTCACGATCAATCCATGGTTCATCCGTGATATGATTCTCAACAAAGTGAAAAACAAGAAGCAGATTTGGGAAGATGAGCTTTCACCATTTATGAAAGTCTTCCACTTGGTAGAGCCCTAGCAAGGAGTCGCTCGTAGAGCCTGACCCACCGCGAGTTAGAGGCATCAAGATCGTTTCAACAGCAACACGCAGTTAAGACTCACGTCCTCTGTCAGGCGTAGGAGGACCTCGACGTGAGACGCGTCCGGCGTGCTTTAGCCACCACCTCGCCGCTTGGCAGCCGCTTGGTGGGCCTCCACAGTCTTCGCTTGCGATTCCTTCCATGGTTGCCGATAGATCGGCTCAATTTCGGCCCAGTTATAGACACGTTAGAGTGCTTTACGAAAGAAGTTCCGCCCCGGCCAGATTGATGACCTAGGAATAAATCTGGCTGATACTACCTCGCGGCGGAGTGCCAAATCTCGGAACTTAGTTGGGAATGCCCAACTAGCCGCGGTCGATAAAGCCTTCGAACTTAGCGGGAGGCAGTTATCGTCAGCGGTTGTGCGGACCGAAGCTAGAATTGGGTCTTCAAGAAACGAATTGGACACATCAAAGCCGATGCCTTCTAAAACGGCGACAACGCTCCTCGCAGATTCCAATCCCCAAGCTATAATTTGACAGTCAAGTCGATCACGGAGGCCAATAGCTTCGAATAACTCAACGTCGTCTCCCTAGGTTGCTGCGAATTATTTCACCATCTTCGTCAACCATGTAATGTGCAATCCTTAAACTATATGTAAAGCCGCTGACTCCCTTACTGAACCACATTGAAACGCTTCTCTCATCTGAGAGCTTGAGATCACCATTAGGTGCACCAGCCTTTATCCATCTAATGATTTTCTTCTTTGAACTGACTGACTCGTAGTCTAATATTTTCTCCAGCAATTCATTCGAAACTTTTTTCTGTTCTTCGTCGTCGATTTCAAAGACAAATGAAAGATCGGCATATACTTCGAGAACCTTCTCTCCCGTTCTTGGGTTTTTTATTGAGTGGTCGCCTGATATCCGAGACTGAGCTCTCATGCCAGTCTTGGTGTGTTTGTAATCATGTGAAGAATCGTTATCGGCAACCTCCCAATCATCTGATCTAGATAACACCTCTTCTAGATCGAAAAATGGAATAATTCGATTGTCAACATATTCGCCGATTAGTGAATTATTTTTCACTTTCTTGGGTGCTTTCTCAACTACCAAATCAATAACTCGCTCAGCTTTTTCAGTTTTATCTTCTGCAGGCAGTTTACTGCAAATTAGCTGGAAATTCATAAGCACAACACAAGATGAAATGATGATGCTTCTCATTCTTGACCTCTCATTCAAAGCTAAAAAGCATAATCGCGAAGCGAGTAGCTACAGGATGTATCTTGATCAATACCATTAGTTAGGAGCAGTCTAGTCGAAGTAGAGTCAGCACTCAATCCTTCCGCTTCAACGCAAGATGAGCTGCTAGAACTATGGTACATGGCATCACACATCTTGCGAACGCTTATATCTATCTCAGCAGACGAAGATGGAAACGTAAACCGATTTCGATATTCGAAAGGATTATTTAATTGTTCCGGCAATGCAAATAGATATCTCCGCTGATAAGCTTTGCTTCGGGATCAGTTTTCCGGTTCCAATATATCCACAATGTATAGGGCATCGGCATAATCGTCTTTCCCAGTCTCCGGAGTTCGGTTGGGTATCACTGACAAATGGGCCAGCTACTACATGTACATCCAGGCAACCACATTGCCGATCAGCACCACTGCGATTCCAGCGAAGTAGGCCACAAAGGCGGCTGTCTCATATCAGTAGGGCAGGTCAAGCAATTGGCCACCTCGGAAACGGTTGGCCACGATGCCTGTAATCATCAGGGTCACGCCGACGATGAATGACCAGAGCAGCAGCGTGTTGTGTGGCGTCATGGGCGGAGCGGGTGTGAGAACACCTATCAGGCGTCAGCATCGATTCTGGAGGCATCCTCGATGATCCATGTTGATCTATGAGACGATTTCCGTCTGGCTGATGTAGTCAATGAATTCCTTACCAATGATGTAGTTGCGACTTCCGACTCTATGGACTTTCAACCCGTGGCGGCGTGCAGTTCTCAAAGCGGCGGCACCTAATCGCATACGCTTCTTCACTTCCTCAAGTGTGTAGACGGCATCGGCGTGAATAACTCCCTCGAAGTATTGCGACTTGTCTGCCATTGAGCACCCTGAATCCGCGATCTAATCCGATAGGTAAACTACCTAAAAGCGAAGATGGCATACTTGAAACTACCACTATTCCCCGATAAACAATGCAATCAGATAATAGGCTTTGCAAGAGTCTCATCCAAGTATAGAATGATAGCAAACCACTATTATTTTAGGTGTTTTCGGCATTAGCCTATAGGTGTAAAAGCCCCACTGTTAACCGCTGGGTCGTAGGTTCGAGTCCTACCCGGGGAGCTTCTTTGGTTTCTACGAAACCGACCACCACACCAGTCAACGCCCGGCACCGAGAATTCGGCCGCCGGGCGTTTTGCTTTTCGATCCTATGTTCGCAGAGTTTGCGAGGACTGGTCGCCCTGGCCGGGGATCTCTATTTCAAGGGAGAGATCCTGGGGCCGAACGGAACCTTCAAGGTTGCCATCGCATGTGCGAAATCTCCGGCCAAAAGTCTCGGAATCTCTGATTAACATTTCCCCAGAAGTTAACATGCTGGTTGCACATATTGACTCATTTGTCAGGTAGTGTCCGTCAAGATGCGCACATTTGTTTTTAGGGTTTAGCCCTGTCGGTAGGTCCGCCCCCAACTCCGTAGCTGCGTAGCAGCGGAGGGTGCGCTGGGCATGGTCGAGCGATTGAGGGTGGAAGTCCCCTGTGGATCCTAACGGAGGTAACCACGAGGTGAAAGCAACTGCACGAGACGGAGTTTGGACATTGGACAATCGAAGTCTATCCCGCGAGGGCGTGTGGGGAGGAAGCCGTAGCCGAACTGCAGCACCGAACGTAAGTGAACCCTCAAACGGGCTTCTCGGACCTGGGTTAGCGTGCCTTCCAGCGCGACGCCCGATATCCGTTGGTGGCCGAGGAGTAGTGAGGGCGGAGGCGGCAGGACATTGTTCGATCTTACCCCAGGAGATCTCTGCGGGTCCGCCTATCGGTATTCCGGAAGAAGGCAACGACGACCGGTTGATGCCCGCAGAGAAGTCGGATCGCCCCATAGTAGTGCTGAAGCTGGGTAATGCCGGTGGAGCGAAGGGGGCGACAAGTTGTTAAGTGCTGGAACATGCCAACTGGCTTTCGCGTTTGCCGACAGCCCGCATGGGGGCAAGGACGAGAGAACCTCGGACGAATCCAAGGGAAAGTCGCACCTGCTGCTCAGAGCGAATACCAAGGAGGTAGATCATCCAGCCACCTGGGTAGCCGACGACACAAGTCGGTCACTGGAACAAGTAGCCTCGGTGTCTAATTTGGCCCGGGCGTTGCTTAACGTCGCGCGCAATAAAGGTGCGGCAGGTGTGGACGGACGTGGTGTACGGGAAGTGGTTGAGGCTTCGCCCCAACTGCTTGCTCAGCTACGCCGTGAATTGCTTTCGGGTACCTACCTGCCTGGCGACATTCGCCGGGTCTGGATTCCCAAGTCCGGTGGCGGGCATCGGGGCCTAGGTATTCCGAATGTCGTGGACCGCTGGGTTCAGCAGGCCGTACTCCAAGTTTTGGAGCCGATCTTCGAGCCGACGTTTCACGACAGCAGTCACGGATTCCGTCCGAGGCGTGGTGCACAAACGGCCATTGCTGCGGCCAAGCAATATCTGGCAGAAGGATATGCCTGGACGGTCGATATTGACCTTTCAAAGTTCTTCGATCGTGTTCACCACCAGCGGCTATTAAACCGCTTGGCGAACCACGTAAAGGATGGGCGTCTCCTAAAGCTAGTGCATGGCATGCTCAAGGCGAAGGTTGTGTTGCCCGATGGCACACGAACGGCCACGACCGAAGGCGCACCGCAAGGTGGTCCGCTTTCTCCGCTACTTTCCAATGTAGTTCTTGACGAACTCGATTGGGAACTGGCACGTCGTGGACTTCGGTTCGTGCGTTACGCCGACGACTTCAGCGTGTTCGTGAAAAGCGAACGTGCCGGTCGTCGGGTGATGGACTCCGTCAGTAAATTCATTGATAGACGCTTGCGTCTGCTGGTCAATGAAGACAAGAGTTCCGTCACGGGTCCGAATTATCTAACTTTCCTCGGCTTTCAACTCGGCAAGAATGCCGAGGGCCAAGTCATGGTGGCAATCTCTCGCCGAACTAAGGAGCGAATGGATGCCCGTATTCGTGAGCTAACGCCACGAGTCTGGGGTCAATCGCTGTCGACGTGCTTCGAGAGAACCGAACGCTACCTGCGAGGATGGATTGGATACTTTCGGTTGTGTACCGAAGATTCCCTGCGACCGCTCCACAAGTTCGACGCCCACATTCGGCGTCGTATTCGGGCGATTATCATTCGTCAGAAGAAGCGGGACCGGTATCTGTTCCGCCACCTGCAAACACGTGGCGTTTCTCGGAAGTCGGCGGCTAAGACCGCCTTCACTCGTGCTGGCGTTTGGAGACGCAGTGTCAGCTATGGCATCCATCAGGCGTATTCCAACGCCTGGTTCGCCGAACGATTGATGCCGCTCACCGACCGTTGGCATGCCTTGAACCCTTCCCGACAGGTCTTCATCAAACAGCAACGACTGTTTGAAACCTAAGGCAGCAACTTGAAGAGCCGGATGCGTGACCCGCAAGTCCGGTTCTGTGAGAGGCTTGGGGGAGAGATCCCCCGGGCCTACTCGACGAGTTGGGGGCGTGCGCGGCCTACGAGGCCACTCCGCTGGTCTCCTTCGTTGTCTCTTGCAATCGCTCCATATCGAGGTACTTGCGGGTGCCCCATTTGGTACCAGCGACGTGTCGCAGTCTTGCGGATACCAGCATCAATGCGCTGTTGCCGTCCGGGAAGGCACCCACGACGCGCGTCCGCCGGCGGACTTCGCGCATCAATCGCTCCAAAGCGTTGTTCGTGCGAATCCGCGTCCAATGCTCGCGAGGATAGGACATGTACCGCAACGTCTCGCCCACGCCCTCCTCGACCACCTTGGCTGCCTTGGTGAGCTTCATCGCTCGCAGCTTCTCCACAACGTCGCCCGCCTTCTTCTTGGCCGCCTCGCGGTCTTCCTGCGCGTGAATTGCCTTGAGCATCGCCATCACCTCCTTCATTCGATGACGAGGAACTTCCGAGCCAACGTTGCGATACCAGTGGACCACACACCGTTGCCAGTCTGCCTCCGGATAAAACTCGCCCAAGGCTTCTACCAACCCTAAACACTTGTCGCTGGTCACCAGGCGAACTCCCTTCAGGCCACGCTCCTTGAGATGCCGGAGGAACTTCCGCCAACTCTCGGTATCTTCCTTCGTCCCTTCGCAAACACCCAGAACCTGCCGATAGCCGTCCTGGTCGACGCCCACGGCAACCAATACCGCCACGTTCTTCACCTCGCCGCCCCACGACCGTTTCAGCCAAATACCATCCAGGGCCACGTAGGCAAAATCGCCCTCGATCGGCTGGTTTCGCCAGGCTTCGATCCGCTCGTAGAGCTGCTGATTCAGCTCGCTCACCGTGCTCGGAGAAACTCGTGTTCCCCACAACGCCTCGGTGATGTCCTCCACCCGGCGAACGCTCACCCCGGCGAGGTACATCTCCATTAGCGCCTCTTCGACCGACGACTCCCGTCGTCGGTACCGCTCAATAATCTGCGTCTCAAATGGCAAACTGCGGAGTCTAGGAACCTTGAGCGTCACTTGGCCTGCCTTTGTCTGCAGTCCGCGATCGTATGACCCGGCCCGCGTATCCACGCGGTCGGGGCTCCGCTCGTAACGCTTCGCTCCACAGAGTTGATCAGCTTCGGCCTCCAACAGTCCATTGAGCGTCTCCTCGACGCTCTTGCGAACCACCTCGTCGACGTGCCCTCGAATCTGAGCCTCGTCGATCTGAACCATGCTTCCGTTTTCAGTACTTCCTGTTAAACTCGCCATCGTGGCAGTCTCCTTCGCTTGGGGGAATGAATCGTAACAATCCAATTCCTACCAAGCAGGGGCTGCCCAAACAATCTGCGCAATAATTAGGACGTTATCTAACTACTTAACACGAGTGAGATAGATTATTCTCTTACGAACAGTGTTGTTTACAGGGAGCTTGCATGCTCTTTGAACCCCGAGCAATAGTCTGTTTCTCGGGGTTTTCTGTCTGGCCTCGTGAATTCACGAATGCCGAGCTTTCTTCTAAAAGGCTGCTTCTCTGAAATCATCATCAACTGGTATTGTCCTTAGGCTACCCGCAAATCGCTTAGCCGACTTGCGAGTAGATAGCGGCGGCCAAAATCGCACCTGAAAGTGGGCCTATGACAGGTACCCAGGCATAATCCCAGTCGGAATCACGTTTTCCAGGTATCGGTAACAACGCGTGAACCAAGCGAGGTCCCAAGTCGCGTGCAGGATTGATTGCGTAGCCGGTCGTGCCTCCTAAGGATAAGCCAATCGAGAGCACAAGCAATCCAACTGGAAGTGCTCCGAGTGTGCCCAAGCCGATTTTAGCACTGGGCATCTCGAGACCTGCGATCATGGGACCCTCTGCCAGTAGAGTTGGTTCGACCGTAAGGAGGACGGCCAGCACCAAGACCATGGTACCAACGGTTTCGCTTAGTAGATTACTACTCGTTCGTCGGATTGCCGGGCCAGTTGAGAACGTGGCAAGTTTCGCGTTGGCATCATCGGTTGCGGCATAGTGATCCCTGTAGACAAGAAATACAAGAATTGCGCCTCCTATGGCTCCCACCATTTGAGCTGCAATGTAGCCCGCGACTTCCTCCCAAGCAAACTCACCTGCTGACGCCAGCCCTAAGGTAACGGCCGGGTTAAGATGGGCACCACTCATCGGGCCCACACACCAGACGCCAACAAACACGGCCATGCCCCACCCGAAGGTGATTACAATCCAACCGGCGCTGTGACCCTTCGTCTCAGATAATTCAACGTTAGCAACAACTCCATTGCCCAGCAAAACCAGCAGGAATGTTCCCAGGAATTCACCTGCGTAAGCAATCATCTTCTTTTGCTCCAAGAAATGTATGATATTGAGAATAGTCACATTGTGTCACAAAGAAGAACCTTCATGACTCGATACAAACTTCAAAAGATTCCGTCCATGCAACAACTTCAATTCGTCTGAGAACGCCACTTATGAAGATGGAGTACTGGCGAAGCCAGAATCAGTCAGCGACTTGTAGTGCTCCAGTTCACGGGTTGTAATTTCTGAGCTCCAATCCAGGATTCTGCCCATCCACTTTGCCACGTTCTCTGCGATATCCATATGTTCGCAGTGATAGTAGCGCCAACTTGTACGTCGAATCATCACATCCTCAAGATGGACTGCCCATTCCCGTTGACAATAGTGTTCAACGGCCTCTTGGCATACTTCGGGAGGCTCAATTCCGCTCACTTGAACGGAATCTCGTTGTTCTAATAGCGGCGTTGTTGCAGTACGGCATGGCTTCAAAGGAATATTGAGATAGTCGGCGATCTCATCTACGGTTTCCTCAGCCATTAGACGGTAGGTCGTAAGTTTGCCTCCAGTCACGTCCCACCAGCCAGGATGGCTCATCTTAATCTCATGGCGACGAGAAATGTCTGAGGGTTTGCCGTGTTTGTCCGCAACTAAGGGTCTCAAGCCGGCCCAAGTGGAAATCACGTCGTTCTCTGTTAAGGCTACGGCTGGAAACGCATCGTTCACTACGTCCAGCACGTACTTTTGATCCTCGGGATCGCAGTGTGGGAAGTCAATCGGTTCGTCGTAGTCCGTATCAGTGGTCCCCAAGATTACCCGTTCGCCCCAGGGAATGGCGAATAGGATTCGAGAACCTTCTGCAAACACTACTGCATCCGGCACGGGGAGGCGTGATCGGTCGACGACTAGGTGAACTCCCTTGGTGAGCCGCAATGTAGTTTCAGAATGAGGAAGATCATGTGACCAAGGTCCGGTCGCATTGATAACACACTTAGCACAGATTTCATAATGCTTGTGAGACGGCGTGTTTTGCAGGTCACACCGCCAGCGACCATTCTCCGGATGGGCGTCGACGAATCGCACATAGTTCGTGATGGAGGCTCCGTGATGACTTGCCGACCGGAGCGTGTCCAAGACCAAGCGTGCATCATTCGTCAAGCCGTCGAAATAGCGCACGGCACCTGTCAACTTGGAAGTTTGTAGCCCAGGGAGCAGTTCTAGGATTCGTTTGCGTGTGAGGATACTACTCTTCCCTAAGTTCCGCCCACCAGAAAGGAGATCGTAAATCTTCACTCCAATCCCAAGTTTCCATAGTGACCACGTCGATCGTTTATGCGTGGGAAAAATAAAAGGCAAAGGATCAGCCAGATGAGGGGCGATCTGGTGGATAACCATCTTTTCGCGGCTCGCCTCACGGACTAAGCCAATTTTTCCTTGAGCCAGATAGCGAATCCCTCCATGCAGCAGTCGGCTTGATCGGCTGCTAGTGCCAGCGGCGAAATCCTGTTTGTCGATCAAGGCGGTCGTCAAACCTCGCATCGCGGCGTCTCGAGCGATGCCGGAGCCCACGATACCGCCTCCAATCACAAGAACATCGAATTTCCCCGGTACGCTAGGATCATGGGATGCTGTGGACATGGGTATTCTCCCCGAAAACAGGCTCCTTGATTCCACAAAGTGCCTATAGCGTATCGAAGTTTGTTTAGCAGCACTAGCCAGTAGGAGGGAGTCGAGTCTAAATTGCCCCTAAGTAACGGTCTCCACTCTTAGGTTCAGTATCACTGAATGATGAGACAGCCATGAATAAATCGATTTGGTTTCTTGTTCTAGTTGTCTGCCACACGATCGGCATCAATTCCCAGATTCATGCTCAATTGCTAGTCGCACATCGTGGTGCGTCGGCCGAAGCACCAGAGAATTCGCTCAGTTCTTTTCAATTGGCGTGGGAAGAAGACGCAGATGCGATTGAGGGAGATTTTTACCTCACCTCGGATGAGCAGATCGTATGCATTCACGATGAAACGACCAAGCGAGTCAGTGATGTCGATATGAAAGTATCGAATTCAACTCTTGAACAGCTACAGAAGCTCGACGTTGGTAGTTGGAAGGACAGCCAGTACGCAAATGAGCGCATTCCTACGATTCAAGATGTCTTGGCTACTATTCCCTTTGGGAAATCCTTTTTTATTGAGATAAAATGCGGCCCGGAGATCCTTCCCATTCTAAAGCCAATTCTCCTTGACTCGGGGATCCCGCTTTCCCAACTAAAGATTATCTCCTTTGATGAGGATGTCGTAAAAGTAGCCAAACAGACTATGCCAGATATCGAAACCTTTTGGGTCGTCGGTTTCAAGAAAGACAAGCAACAAGGAAAATGGATGCCAACTATCGATGACGTCCTCAAAACTGCAGCAAGCATTAACGCTGACGGTCTGGACTTGAAGGCCGAGCTAGAAGTCATCAATTCCGATGTGGTGGCACGCTGTCGTGACGCGGGCCTTGGCCTTCATGCATGGACTGTCGATGACCCCAAGTTAGCTGAGCAGTTGATAGAATTTGGATTTGATTCAGTGACGACCAATCGTCCGGGATTCCTGCGACAAGCCTTAGTGGTCTCGAAAACCGAAGCTAAACAATCTCCGGTTGAGGTTCCGTCTGATGAGGAACGTTCTACGACGACACAGGCCATTGGTAAAGAATAGCTTATTAACCGTTAATCTCGCCAATGAATCGATTACTCTTGAATTGCTGCTTGCAATGATCAATTCAATGCAACAGAATTCATTTGTCTCTTCCTCAACTATCTCAATCCATTCGGCGCATTATTAAGGGAGTTATCTCGATGGCTTTTCTGCTCGCATTAGATCAAGGTACGACCTCCTCGCGCGCAATCGTATTTACCGACTCAGGCGAGATCAAAGCCGTCGAGCAAAAGGAATTTAAGCAGTTCTATCCCAAGCCAGGTTGGGTGGAGCATGACCCCGAGGAGATTTGGATAACACAATTGGAAGTGGCGGCGAAAGTACTCAAGACTGCGGGGTTGAATCCCTCTGAAATAGCTGCTCTTGGAATTACAAATCAGCGCGAGACCACGGTCGTGTGGGATCGCGCGAGTGGCGAGCCGATTCATCCGGCCATTGTGTGGCAGGATCGGCGCACGGCAGATACTTGTCAAGAATTGCGTTTGGCGGGCCATCTGCCGACGGTTCGTGAGAAGACCGGCTTGCTGCTTGATCCCTATTTCAGTGGCACGAAGATCGCCTGGATCTTAGATCATGTCCCGCAGGCACGCACATTGGCGGAGGCTGGCAAACTCGCCTGTGGAACCATTGACACGTGGCTCGTTTCCAAGCTGACAGGTGGCCAACTTCATATAACGGATGTTTCGAATGCCTCGCGTACATTGCTGATGAATATCCACACGGGGGATTGGGACGAAGAACTCTTAGAATTGTTCCAAGTTCCGCGAAGTATCTTGCCTGAAATCCGGCCATCCAGCGAGGTATATGGTGAGGTGGACTCTTCACAACCGCTCGCAGGTATCAAGATCGCAGGCATAGCGGGGGATCAGCAATCCGCCTTATTTGGCCAAACATGCTTTGAGAAAGGTGCAACGAAGAACACCTACGGCACAGGTTGCTTCATGCTGATGAATACCTCGACCGAAGCGGCCGTGTCGGAAAATAATCTCTTAACCACGGTTGCTTGGAAGATCGACGACAAGATCGAATATGCAATTGAGGGGAGTGTCTTTGTAGGAGGAGCTGTTGTGAGTTGGTTGCGCGATGGACTAGGGATTATTAAATCGGCTTCCGAGGTGGAATCCCTGGCCAACTCCGTGTCCGATAGCGGAGGTGTGATCCTAGTACCCGCGTTCGCCGGCCTGGGGGCACCGCATTGGGATCCTTATGCCCGCGGAACGATTATCGGCATCACGGGTGGAACTACTGCCGCGCATATTGCCCGAGCGGCTGTGGATTCGATCGTGTTTCAAGTGGCCGATCTATTGGATGCCATGCGAAGTGATACCGGAGTTAGTTTAAAAGAACTACGCGTCGATGGTGGGGCGAGTGTGAACAATGCGCTGCTTCAGTTTCAAGCGGATATACTCCAGATTCCTGTAGTTCGCCCCACGGTTACCGAGACCACTGCTCTTGGGGCCGCCTATCTGGCCGGCCTAGCAAGTGGTGTTTGGAACAGCCGGGATGATATTGCTCATCACTGGGAAGTCGATAGGCGGTTTGAGCCACAGATGGCTGCCTCGAAGGCAGCAGAACTACGATCCCGCTGGGGTAATGCTATTGAGCGAACTAAGAACTGGGTGAATGGCGAACCAACTGCCTGAAATGCACTTACGCACGATGTGGCTCAAGGTGATCGTGGTAGGCGTGCTCATAGAGTCGCTCCTCGTGCAATTCCTCTTCTGCGTCAATTAGCCATTCGTAAGTGGTTTCTGAGGCGGGAACGGTGTATTCGACAATTGGGCTACTCGGTTGAGCGATGGGAGTCCGAACCACTTCCTCTTCAATCCGTTCGACAAACGGATAATCGTAGAAGTCCACAGGTTCGGGCGCAACGACCTGCTGCACTTTCACGCGTCGGCGCTTACGCGACTTCTTAGGCTGTGGTGTTGGTTCTTCCATTTCCTCGGCGATTTCTTCTGCAAGCTCCTCGATTGGCAGATCTTCGATAATCTCGTGCGATATGCCCGTGCGACTCGGTAAGCGGCGGCAATCAACGTCGAGATTTTTAAACATTTGCCACATGTGTTCGTGACATGTAAAGACCAGCAGTTGGTGTCCCCCTTCGGCGAAATCTTTCATAACTGCAGCGGCTCGCTGCGCACGAATAGCGTCGAAATTAACAAGCACGTCATCGAGAACCATCGGCAAGCGTACACCCCGTTTGGCAAATGTAGACACAACCGCCAAACGAATACTCAGGAACAATTGCTCTCGGGTGCCGCGACTAAGTTTGTCGACAGTCAGCGACTCACCGGCTACGTTTTCCACTAGCAAAATGTCGTCGGCAATCGGTGTCCAGACACGTCGGTACTCTCCACCAGTAAGCTGCGACATGTAGCGAGTTGCTTCGGAGAGGGTTTCCGGTTGGCGATTGGCTTCGTAGTGGTGGCGAACTCGTTCCAGCACCCGGCTGACCGTTGCATGTTCTCGCCAAGTTTGACGTGCGTCTTCGAGTTGCTTTTCGAGACAACTCAATTCGAGCTGTCTTTCAGCAAGCGATCTATCTTCAACCAGCGCCCGCTGTTCCTGTCGCAAGGCACCTCGTTGGTCAATCAAATTCTTGAGCTCTGTTTGCGTCTCATCAAGCTTGTTGGAATACTGTTCCCAAAGGGTATCGAGCTGATCGATGCATTCGGTTGCAAGTAACTCTGCAAAGGTCTCCTCGGGAGCGTGGGTGCCAATAGCGGCAGCTATCTCGCGAGTGACTCGTTTTCGCTGGCTGCGGAGCTTTTGGGACTGTTCTTGCTCCTCGATAAGGCGACGATAGGCGGGTTCGTCTTCGCAATCGGCTGCCTGGAAAAGAGCCTCTCGGCGCCGGCGAATTCCAGCGATGGTCTGGCGATGTTCACCTTCCTCGGCCTTGAGTTCTTGAGCACGTTCATAGAGTTGCTCGCGGCGCTCAATATCGGCAAGCTGTTTCTTGTGTTCGGCAATGAGAGTTTCCAATTGGTCGATGGTAGAAACTTCGCCTTCGTCGTCGGACTGCACACAGTCGACCTCTATAGCAAGGTCGTGAATCCGACGTGTGATAGTGGCATGCTCTCGTTGGCGGGCAACAATCTCTTCCTGGCGAAGTTTGACTCGCTCATCCAGATCGCCGAGTGCAGAAAAACGCTCGGTGACCGCCACGAACCGCCGAGGATCAAGTTTCTCAGAGAATCCGAGTCCCACAAGCTTGGTTTGCCAGGTTGAGAGCGCTTTGTCATATTGAGCCTTGGCTTGGACGAGGCGAGCTTCTGCTGAGGAAACCTCGTGACCAGCCCGTTTTCGTTGGGCTTCCACCGGTAGCACGTTCTCAAGTTCTGCCAGATGCTTCTCGGCCGCTTGCAGTCGCAAGACTACCGAGCCATCGGTGATCGGCAATTCCGAGTCGAGCAACTTTTTGTCTCGCTCGGCTTCTTCCACTTGGCGAGCCAACGATTCCATCTGTCGCTGGCACGCATCGAGTTTGTCGGCAGCGCTATCTTCGATGAAGTACTTCAAGACAAACATGAAAATCGTAGACGCTAGCCCAGCTAATGCGATCAGGCTGCCATGGCTCCCCAAAGGATTGTTGGGAACCCACAGCCACAGGCCCACCAGCAACATCCCCAGCACTACCGCCGCCAGCGTCCAGCCGAACATCCACAAGGGCAAAACCTGGTCTTCCAAGAGCTCGTGACTCTGCTGCTCCAGATCCAGCTCATGGCTACGAGCCTGTTCGAGCCGTTGTTCGACTTGCATCCGACGCCGCAGACGAGCGACCAAGTCGCTTGCCTCTTCCAGATCCATCGGCAGGCCATGATGTTCGCCCGCAACGATTGCCGATTCGATGCGGGATTTGAGTGACCGCTCATTCTCGGTCAGAGTCGCGAGTTCCTTAGTTTCATGATCGATTTTCTTTTGAGCTGCCTGAACCTCGTCCAGCAGTGGGTGAAGACTCTCAAATTCTGTATTGGTGATCTCTTGGAGATGTCCCGCCCTGGTGATCCCCAGAGCCGTTGCCAGTCGTTCCTGTTCCGTGGTGAGTCGTTTCTGAAGCTCTTGAGACTCACCATTGAGATCCCCGATCTGGCGGTCAAGCGATATGAGCCAGTCTCGCTGTTCGGCGAGCGCTTCAATTCGACTGGCATGCTTTACCAGAAGCTCATTGATTCCCAGCCGTTCAGTCTCTTCCTTCAACTGGCGCCGCTGACCTTCGAGAATGTCAGCCTCTCGTTGGTGCTCCTCAATTTTTCCGTTAAGCGAGTCGAGTCGCGAAGCCGCATCCTCAGGAAGCTGAATCGCGCCGCTGAATTGATTGATTTGCGAAGTGAGTTTTGCACGCCGCCGCCAATTCTCTTTCAGACCCACGGCAATTTCTACCGTGCGCGCTTGATGCTCTGCAGCGGTGACTTCAGTTTCCTGGTCGACAATTTCAGCGTCAAGTTCCTCGATCCGCACGGCAAGCTGCGACCAACGCCGGTTTTGCTGGGCAAGTTGGCTGATCTCACCACGAAGTACTTCGCGTTGAGTGAGTAGATCTGTGATGAGGGAATTCTGTTTCCCACTGGAAAGAAGGTTCTGACGAGTCTTGCGCAATCCTTGAATCACGTCGTAGAGACTTACCCGGTCAAGTCCCGAAGTGAGCCGATAGAGCCATTCCGCAGCCTGGGTATCTGTGAGTGAGCCAAGCCGTTGGATTTCGCCGAGTCCCAATGCGAAGATGTTTTCGTAGGTGACTTCGTCGATGCCCGCGAGTGCATCGCGCAACAGACGATCTCCCGTGGAGTGGCCTTCCTCGTCGATAATGGTCACAAGGCCCAGGTCATCAACGTCTCGGTCCGCATAACGAGCGACGGTCAGAGCCTGCTGGTTGTCGGAGAGTTGCAGAGTGCCGCCAGGTCGACCTCCGTTGACCGGCGGGAGGTAGCGACTCCGCCGAGTCGCGGAGACTCCATACAACACCGAGCGCAAAAACTGCATCAGCGTGGTCTTGCCGGCTTCGTTAGCACCGTAAAAGGCTGTCAAGCTTGGAGAGATCCCGCCAAGTTGGAGATCGTGCCACACGCCGAAACCATCGATGTGAACTTCCGTGATTCTCATGTTACTTAGCTCAATTCTTTATGTGAGTTCGATTCCCTGCGACTCGCAGAGTCGCGGTTATGCGCCGATTAGTATCTCTTCGCCATCCATGAGATCGACGCCCAGCTTGGAGGCTGCCCAGAGTAGTTCAGCGCGATCTTCGGGTTCGACTTTGGCTATTTCGGCCAACGAGGCTTCGCGGTATTCCGCTGGGAGGAATTCATCCAGATCAAGTGATATGTCAGGATCCTCTTCCAGCTTGCGAAAATCTCGCAGCAAATCCCCCATAATCGTTTCTTCATCGACCCATTCCTGAGGTACGTCCAATGGGGCGTTACATTCGATGCCCACGGTCCAAATTCCCGGCGAATGGGCAGCATAGCGGTTTCGCAGCACTTCGACCATTTTGTCGCTTATGCCGCCCGCATGAATGTGATTGACGACGCTGCCGCATCCAGTAATCTGCCAAGTAATGAGCAATTCGCTGCCATGGTGCTTGGTTTTCAGCTTGCCAATTCGATCCTCAATTTGCGACATGAGAGCATCTTCGTCGGTACCGGCCGTAATATCCACGACTTCAGTAATCCAGCGGATCGCATCCGTGGCGACAAAATTCGTTTTTATATGTCCCGCGTCATCCACCAAGACGAGAGTGCAACCATGCGGCCCCGGTTCACTGGGATCGCGGCCTTGGGGCGAACCGCAGTAATGAGCGATTCCGGGAGATTGATCCACCGTTTGCCGATGATGCTGGCCACCCAGGGCCATGTAGTCGACTCGGTCTCCCTCGGTTCCGGGGGAGGCAGCGGTCCCATGAGCGACCCCGACGGTAAATAGCCCTGTCGCATCGCAGAAGAACCCGCTGTCGTCGGGAGTGACCCCTTGGGTACGGCTAATGCCCTGGATTCGCGCCACTGGCTTACCATCTCGAAGTAGTTCGAAATCAGCCACGTGGCCAACGGGGAAAATATGGACATTCTCGGGGAGCGTTGCAGAGGCTGGCCAGGTATCCCCGGCATCTACTTCTCCACAAGCCCAGTAGACGGGGATGTTATGATCTGCAAGACGCTGGAAATGATCTCGGAGGAAAACCACCGCCCGGGGACCGGCCAACTCGGGATCGAGCAAATCACCGGAAAGCAGCAGGGCATCGGCCCCTTCGGCGAGAACGGTCTCAAAAACCTGGCTGGCGGCCAAAAACGGGGCTTCGAGGAATAATTCTCGTTTGTCTGGCGGAACTTCTGCGACCCCTCCCAAGGGGCGTTCCAAGTGAAAATCACTGGCGTGAACGAAGCGTAGCGGGGGAAACGACATCGGAGCCTCCTTGCCGACCGACTTGCAGACAACGCCTACGGCAGGCTGTGTTGTCATGGATTTCATGGTTTCAGACGCCGAGTTTACTCCGAACCTCGTTTTTCTCCAACTTCAGCTTGGAAGAGGCCGAGGGAAGTGGAGAATTTCCACCTCATGGTGCGAACTTGACAAGACCTGCTGTCTTGAGTCAGAATCCGCGCCTACAATAATTGCTTGGCAGTAAACGTTTTAGGTCGAATTCTGCCCAGCAATTGGTATGTTGTCTGAGTACATCCTACGTTGGGTTGTAACTAGTTTGATACTTATTTCTAGAGATAGGTGAGCGGATGGAGTGCGGAGTGCTAGCTTTGCCCGAGCAGGCGGAGCCCATTTTCGAAGAATCATGGGAATTGGCAGGAAGGACGACGGATATCCTAGCAGAGATGGATGATCCTTTCGACGATTTCGACGACGACGATTTCGACGATGACTTTGATGACGACTTTGAAGAGGACTGGGAAGACGATCTGACCGAGGACAACGAGTTCCCAGATACTTTTGGTCAAGATGATAGTGACGATGACGACGGCGATGCTCCGTTCAATGATGACCCCGATTTCGATGATGACTGAAACAAGTGAATGACCAATTCTCAATGACCAATGACCAGCGTATTGATTGGTCATTGGTCATTTGGTTCTTGCTGTGAATACATTTGCCTCTTGACGAACGACAATCGGGTTCCATGTTTCCCACAATCGATAAGAATGAAAGTTTTCCCGCTCGCGAGTTGGCTGTTGGAGAATTCTGGCGCGAGAACGACATCTACCACAAGTCGCTCGCTGCCCGCGAGGGTGCGCCACCATTTGTATTCTATGAAGGCCCGCCCACAGCCAACGGCATGCCGCACCCCGGGCATTGCTTGACTCGGGCCATCAAGGATCTGTTTCCCCGCTACAAGACGATGCGTGGCTATCGCTGCGACCGCAAGGCGGGTTGGGACACGCATGGCTTGCCGGTCGAAGTGGAAGTCTGCAAGGAGATGGGTATCCACTCCAAAGAAGAGATCGAGGCCTTTGGCATCGAACCCTTTATCCAGAAATGTCAGCAAAGTGTCTGGCGCTACATGCAAGAGTGGCGTCGTCTGACCGAGCGGCTCGGCTTCTGGGTCGATCTTGATGAGGCGTATGTCACCTATCACCAGAGCTACGTCGAAAGCGTCTGGTGGAGCCTCAAGACGCTTTTTGATCGTGGACTACTTTATCGCGGGCACAAAATAGTCTGGTGGTGGGCACAGGGTGGCACGGCGCTCTCGGCGGGGGAAGTGGGACAGGGGTACCGGGAGGTGGCGGATCCGAGTGTTTATGTGAAGTTTCCGCTGTTGGATGATGACGGCAAAGAAACGGATACTTCGCTGTTGGTGTGGACCACCACCCCCTGGACGTTGCCAAGTAATCAATTTACAGCGGTGCATCCTGACATCGAATACACCGAAATAGAAGATCCTGATTCAGATGTCGAACGAAAACTAATAGTTGCTCTCGATTGTGTCGCTACAGTCATCGACAAGTACAACTTAAAGCAGAAAAAATCGGGACCAGTTGAAAAAGGGCAGGGGCCCGTGTTTGTTGGCGACAATGTGTTCCCAGGAAAAGACCTGATTGGTCGAAGGTATAAGCCGCCATTTGATTGCTTTTATGAAAAGAAATGGGTTGGCGTAAAGACTTTACATGGAGATAGAGATCAAAGATTTGGCTATTACCAAGGTCGCTTGGTCCACCCGAATTTAAAGGGTGAGAACATCGAACACACTAGTTGGCGAGTAGTTGGGGCAGATTTTGTCACTACGGACAGTGGAACAGGCATCGTTCATCAAGCTCCAGCATTTGGTGAAGTAGATTATGATGTGCTTTTGAACGAGAGAGAGCGATTTCATCCAGGTAGTAGGCCACAACTCATAAACTGTGTCGGAGCCGATGGCAAGTTTTTGGAAGACGCGCCTGAGATCGTGCGAAATCGCTGGGTCAAAGATTGCGACAAGGACATCATCCGCTATCTCAAGACACGTGGTTTGCTCTTCCACCAAGAACAATATCTCCACGATTACCCCTTTTGTTGGCGGGCCGAGGAAGATCCGCTTATTCAGTATCCCCGTGAGAGTTGGTTCGTTCGTACGACCGAATACAAGGACCAGATGCTCGCCAATAATGCGAAGATCAATTGGCTCCCCGAACACATCAAAGAGGGTCGATTTGGGAAGTTTCTCGAATCGAACGTCGATTGGGCCTTGAGCCGCGAACGGTATTGGGGAACTCCGCTGCCGATCTGGGTTTGTGACGAGACAGGAAAGATGGAGGCGGTGGAGAGCTATGAAGAGTTGCTGGCCAAGCCGCAAGCGACTGGGTTCGAGGTATGGGAAGAAGCGAAACAAAAGAATCCCGATCTTCCTGATGATCTACGGATTCACAAGCCCTACATCGATGCAGTGATCTATGAATCTCCCTTTGCTAAAGGTGCTCGCATGCGGCGGGTCACCGAGGTGATCGACTGCTGGTACGATAGCGGCGCGATGCCGTTCGCCCAGTGGGGATATCGGGGCCAGGATTCAGGCCCCGCAAAAGAACAATTTGAATCTCAATTCCCCGCCGATTTCATCAGCGAAGCCCTCGACCAAACCCGCGGCTGGTTCTACAGCCAGCTAGCGATTTCGACGTTAATGTTTGGTAAGGGTGAGTCTGTCGATTCTCCCCAGTCCCCAGTGCCCAGTCCCCCGTATCCCCATCCCTTCAAAAACTGCATCGTCCTTGGCCTCATGCTCGGCGAAGACGGCCAGAAAATGTCCAAGAGCAAGCGGAACTACCGCGAGCCGAATGAAATCTTCGACAAGTATGGTGCCGATGCCCTCCGGTGGTACTTGTTTGCCAATCAGCCACCATGGACCTCGATTCGCTACAGCGAAGATTCGATCAAGGACAGCATCCCCGAGTTTCTGCTGAGGCTGTGGAACGTATATAGCTTTTTCACGATCTACGGAAATATCGACGAGTTTGATCCGGCAAAAGAGTTAGGTGAATCAGCCGCTACATGGTCACCGGAGCGACCAGTTCAACTGGACGCGGAAACTCTTTCCAACGCCGAATCCTATCGACCGATTGCAGAGCGGAGCGAACTCGATCGTTGGATTCTCAGTGAACTCAACGCGGCCTGCGCCATCGTGGTCGAGCGAATGGACGCTTTTGATAATTTCGGAGCCTGTCAGGCGATCACATCTTTTATCGATGGTTTGTCCAACTGGTATGTCCGGCGGAGTCGTGATCGTTTCTGGGCGAAAGAAAAGCGGTCGACTGACAAACTCGACGCCTATTGGACTCTTTATGAATGTTTGCTTACGACAACAAAGTTAACTGCACCGTTCGTGCCATTTTTGGCCGAGCGATTGTGGCAGGACCTTGCTGTGTTTCCATTCAAAGAGGCACTGGAAGATCAATCAGTCGTCGAAAGTGTGCATTTGTGTGACTTCCCCGTTGGAGATGCCTCAGCAGTTGACCAGTCGCTCTCCGAACAGATGGACTTGGTTCGCCTGATTTCATCGCTGGGTCGACAGGCCCGCAGCGCGGCAGAGCTCAAGGTCCGTCAGCCGCTTTCTAAGGTGGAAGTTATCTTGGCGGATACCTCTCACCAAGCATGGCTCGAGGATCACGCGGGGGTGATCGCCGAGGAACTCAACGTGAAAGCTGTTGAATTCAGCGATGAACCCGAGAAATACGTCGATCACGAAGTCGTGCCAAACTTCAAGCTCTTGGGCCCGAAGCTCGGCAAATTGATGCCGAAAGTTAAGGGAGTTCTCGCCAAGCAGAGCGGCAGCGAGCTGTTGGCCAACATCCAAGACAATGGGCAGATCAATATCGAGATCAATGGCCAACCAATCGCGCTGACGGCAGAGGAAGTCGAGTTTCGTATTCAGGCCAAACCGGGCTGGACCTCGGCAAACGACAAGGGAGTGGTCGTAGTGCTGGCCACCGAAGTCACTCCGGAACTCTTGGCAGAAGGCTGGATCAAAGATTTCATTCGCCTTGTGCAAGATCGAAGAAAAGAAATAGGTTGTGAGTTTACGGATAGAATTGAAATTGGAATAGTAACAGATTCCGCAGATCTTCAGTCAGCCATTGAAACATTTCTTGACCGTATCAGACAAGAAACACTTTCAGTTCGCATTGTCTTTGAACCATTGGAAGATGTAGAACCCATAGCAACTAAGATTGGCGATGCCGATGTGGAACTCTACCTACGAGTGTCATCGTGAATCGGCAAACTAGCAAACCTCTCAAGCTCGCAGTTCTGATTTCCGGTGGTGGCCGAACTCTCAAGAACTTGCTCGATTTGGCAGCCGAGGGAACGCTACCCATCGACGTGCGGCTTGTGATTTCGAGTACCGAGAGGGCAGGGGGACTGCAACATGCTAAAGCTGCAGGTATTCCATCGGCTGTCTTTGAGCGAAAGCAGTTCGCTACAGATGAGGCATATGGATCCACTATATTCGACGCTTGCCGTGAGGCCGAGGTGGATTACGTCGCCATGGCCGGATTCTTAAAACTTGCACCCGTGCCGGACGATTTTGCTGGCCGCGTGTTGAATATCCACCCAGCACTAATCCCGTCATTTTGTGGGCATGGCATGTATGGTCATCATGTCCATCAGGCGGTGTTAGACTACGGGGCAAAGGTAACTGGCTGCACAGTCCATTTCGTCGACAATGAATACGACCGTGGACCAATCATCTGGCAACAACCGGTCCCGGTGTTCGACGACGACACTGCGGATTCTCTTGCCGCTCGAGTGTTTGAAGCAGAAAAGGAGTCGTATCCCCATGTGCTTAAGCTGCTTGCAGCAGGACGAATTCAACTGGAAGGTCGGCGCGTGACTTTCGGTGAACGGCAATGAGTTGAGCATGTCCGAAATCGACCAACTCGACGCTGAACAAATCAAGGAGCAGATTTGCGACATTGGGCGACGGCTCTGGCAACGCCAACTCGTAGCGGGGATCGATGGCAACATTACAGTTCGATTGACCGAGAACGAAGTCCTTTGCACTCCCACGTTGCATTCTAAGGGATTTCTGGAGCCAGCAGACATTTGCTTGGTGAACCTCCATGGAGAGCAGTTGGCGGGCCAGAAACGCCGCTCTAGCGAGATCCTCTTGCATCTTGAGATCCTCAAGGCTCGACCCGATGTGAGGAGCGTCGTCCACAGCCATCCGCCCCACGCCACAGCTTTCGCTGTTTGTGGTCGACGAGTGCCGCTTGGGTTACTTGCCGAGGCAGAATTCTTCCTTGGCGAAGTCCCTATCGCTCCCTATGAGCTGCCGGGGACAGCCACGTTCGCCCGCACGGTGTTGCCTTATGTTCATCGCTCGAATGTATGCCTGTTGGCCAACCATGGGGCGGTCACCTATGGCGGGAGCCTCATCGATGCCTACAATCTGATGGAAGTGCTGGATGCCTATTGCCGGATCGTGTTGTTGGCTGAGAGGTTGGGACCCGCACAGTCCCTCACGGCTGACCAGCAGGCGGAACTTTCTCAACTGAGAGTCCAGAGCGGCGTGGCACCTCCCAAACCTTATGCCTCTGACGAAATTACTGATGACTCAATCTGAATACCCTCAACTTGACGTAATCGCCGTGGGCGCCCACCCAGACGATGTAGAAATCGGCTGTGGAGGCACCGTGGCCCAACTCGTACGGCAGGGCTACCAGGTGGGGATCATCGATCTCACCGATGGTGAACCTACCCCCTCGTCGTCGGGCCCTGAGGAGCGTCTCGCAGAAGCACAGGCCGCCGCTGAGGCTTTGGGGGTCCAACATCGCGTTACAATGGATCTGCCGAATCGAAAGCTATTCGATAGCTATGAAGCGCGAGTCAAACTGGCTATCGAGTTTCGCAAATACCGTCCCAAGCTGGTGTTGGGATTGGGAGAGAAGACCCCGCTCGCTTCGCCCGATCACTGGCAGGCGATGCAGATAACCGACGCGGCCGTGTTCTACTCCAGGCTAACCAAATGGGACATCGATTTCACCAATATCCCGCCGCACACGATCTCCTCTCATTTGTACTACACCCTCGAGTCACATCGGGCGAACCCACTTGCCGGAGAAGGTCAAATAGTTGTCGATATCGGGGACACTCTCGCCGCGAAACTCGCATCGGTTCGGTGTTACAAGTCACAATTTCCTCCGGAGAAGCAATACATCTTCCCCCGCATCGAGGCAATTGCCAATCAATTGGGACATGCGGCCGGTTACCTCGCAGGTGAGTTGCTGGTGAGCCCTCGGACCTTGGGAACTCGCGACTTGATGAAGACGCTTTTTGATTGAACGGACGCTCAACGTTTTGCGAGAGAGTCGCGAATCTCACGTAAGAGAACAACGTCTTCTGGCGTAACTGAAGGTGCGGCCTCTTCCTTTTTCTTCAGCGAGTTCATCACTTTGATCATGGCAAAGATAGCTGCTGCCACGATTACGAAATCTAGGACGTTTTGTAGAAAGGATCCCCAACCTAGATAGGCTCCCCCCATTTCCTTAGCTACCGCTAAGGTGTCAGGCTTCGGCCCTTTGCCCAACCAGAGGAATTTATCGGTGAAACTTGTTCCCCCCGTCAATGCACTGACCATAGGCATGATCACATCACCAACCAAAGAGCTAACAATCTTGCCAAAGGCCCCGCCAATGATAATGCCTACTGCCAAGTCGACGACATTGCCCTTCATGGCAAATTCTTTGAATTCCTTGACTAATCCCATGACACTTTCTCCGGCTTGGTGAGGAACGAAAAGAGGCCTACCGAGAATTGTTCGGTAGTGTTTGTGATAGCCTGTTCTATCGCGACAAGTTAGTTTGCTGCAATAGCAGCAAGACACGTGAGAGGTCCGGAGGAAACTCGGCGCGGAATTCCATTGGTTCCCCGGTGATGGGGTGTACTATCCGGAGTACCTCGGCATGGAGGGCCTGACGATTGAGAATGACTTCTTCAGGAGCCTGATCAGGTTTCAACTCCTTGGAGCGAGTGATACTCCGTAATTCTCCAAGAGTTAGCCGTGCCCGCCCGCCGTAAAGCTTGTCACACAGTACGGGACAGCGAATTGAATTGAGATGCAACCGAATTTGGTGAGTGCGACCAGTTTTCGGATAGGCCCGAATGAGAGTAAAACCGCGAAATCGCTCCTCGACCTCGTAAAAAGTTTGCGCAGTGCGACTGGTCGGGTGGTCGGGCAGCAGTGCCATCTTCTCGCGTTGTGAAGGATGGTCGGCGACGGCTCGGTCAATGAGATCTCGATCCCGATCGGGGCAGCCTGAGGTGATGGCCAGATATTCTTTCTCTACGGTCCGGTTCTGAAATTGCTCCGATAGATTTTGATGGACATCGTCAGTTTTAGCGACAATCATCACTCCGCTTGTATCGCGGTCGAGGCGATGGACGATTCCGGGGCGTGTTGCACCTCCCTGTTGGCTCAGTTGGCCAAAGTGATGTACCAACGCACTAGCTAGGGTACCCGACCAATGCCCCCGGGCTGGATGGACCACCATTCTTGGCGGTTTGTTAACCACCGCGAGTACTTCGTCCTCGTAGAGGATGTCCAGCGGAATCGGTTCAGGCTCGGGTCCCGTGGCAGGAGGTGGGGAAAGGAGGAAATCGATCTGTTCGCCCGCTGTTAGGCGATAGGCCGCTCTTTGCTCCACTCCATCGATTTTAGCCCCTCCTGTGTCAATCGAACGACGAACTCGAGTCCGGCTCACTCCGGTGAGTTGACCAGTTAGAAATACATCAAGCCGTTGATTGGCAGTATCGTCCGGTACGGCGAAATGAAACTGAGTGGTTTCAAATTCTGAAGGGGGAACGTTTGATTCATGGTTCGAATCGTAATCGTCCCCGGCAGACTCAGCGGCGGGGCTCATTGTCCGTCCGCTGGTTTTTCATCGGACTCTTCGCTATCGGCATCCGATGGTTCTTCTGCAGGAGCATCCCCGACCGTCTCATTGTCATTCTCACTGTCTGTTTCTTGGTAGCGATCCTCATCACTCCCGGTACCTGCCGATCCAGTCAGGATCTCCTCAAGAGAGCGGCTGTCTTGGATGGCAGAGGGTGCAGCGACGGATCCAGGGACTTCTGCCTCAAAACTTGGCCGACTTCCTGAGCCGCTTGTGTTAGTCGATGCCGCTTTTCGTTTGGGAAGTTCGGCGCTGGCTAGCCAGTTGCAGGCTTCCTTAACCTCCTTCAATTCAAGTTGTTCCGCGCGACCACTGGCAAGTGAAGAGAGGTCCCCTTTCACTTCGGAATATTTTGCTTCAGCCTCGTCCACTTTGGCCTGCATTTCATAAACTTGTGCCAGTCCATAGCGTGCTCGGTCTCTGATCTGAGGGACACTTGCACTGGAGGTTAATCCTTCGAAGATTCCTTGGATTTGCTTCAATCGACTGGTAGTTGCTTCGCGGTCTACAAGGTACGTCTGCGATGCAATCTGTAGTTGGCGGTCGCACCACATCAGATAGGCCCATTCAGGAACGGATGTACCGGAGTATTCGGAGTTCTCTGCTAGTCGCTTCATTTCCAGCATTTCGGGATCGCTGGAGTAACTAGCCAGCATGAATTTATCCCATGCTTGCTGCTCCGTTACGGACGAACTCCTACCCCAGAATCCCCAAAAAGCGAAAAGCAAGGCGACAACCGCGACACCTACCAGCAATTGAAACAGATAGGGCTTGGATGTTTCAATCGCATCTTTCATGCGGATGGCAAGATCATTGGTTTCCAAGTCGTGGCGTCGTTCAGATTTCATGGCATTTCATAGAGTGAGAAAAACGGAAAAATTTTGGCGAAATCGCCTTTTCTATCTCCGAAGTGTAGAAACAGTCATCACTTAGAGTCAAGGCGGTTCGCTCTCTGTATCGAATTTCATGCAGTTAATAGCCTTCTCGTCAAGGACTTTCCTAGCCTGCGTCAGTGCTTTACTATCCTTGGTTCCCCGTTTTCCAGTAGCTTAAGACAGTTTGGAATGTCCTTCAAAAGATAATGTCAGACGGCCTCAATTCACCTCAACGAGAAGCTGTACGAACCCTTTCGGGACCACTTCTGGTGCTTGCTGGGGCGGGTACAGGCAAAACTCGGGTGGTTACCCACCGCATCGCCGAACTCATTCGACATGGAACTCCGCCGGAACGCATTCTGGCTGTCACGTTCACACGCAAAGCTGCTGGAGAGATGCTCGAGCGGGCAACCCTATTGCTTCAAACCAAGAAGAGAAAACCTGAAACGCGCCCCGTTATCTCCACTTTTCATTCGCTCTGTGTGAAAGTTCTCCGGCGGCATATCGAGCGGCTGGGTTATCCGCGGAAATTTACTATCTGCGACCGCTCGGATCAGCAGGCTGAGGCTCGATCCGCCTTAAGGGAGATTCGCTGTCCGGATCAATCGCTCAAGCCGGCTGATCTGCTATCAATAATCAGTCAATGGAAGAGTCGTTCCTTCGAGCCTGGGCGAGCCGCATCAGCGGCTGATTCGGACAAAGAACACCTCGCTGCCGCCGCCTACCGCCGCTATCAGAGTACTCTTAAAACAAAAGGTATGGTCGACTTTGATGACCTGCTGCTATTGACGCAACAATTGTTCGCTAAGCATCCAGCCGTTCGTCGTGAGGAAGCGGCTCTGTTTGATCACGTCCTCATTGATGAGTATCAAGATACCAATCAGAGCCAATACCAGATTGTGAAAGGCTTGGCGGCTGGACACCGCAACCTATGTGTGGTGGGGGACGACGACCAATCAATCTATGGTTGGCGGGGGGCTGAAGTGCAACATATTCTTGGCTTCAAAAACGATTGGCCTGAAGCAAAAGTCGTCCGCCTGGAAGAGAACTATCGCTCGACAGCCTCAATTCTGAAATATGCGAATACACTTATTGCCTTCAATCGAGTGCGACATGAGAAGGTGTTGATTGCCGCCCGCCCTAATGGCCAGATCCCACGTGTGATGCAACTTCGAGATGAGAACGACGAAGCTGAAAAGATTGTATTCGATATCCAGCGTCTGCTGTCCGAGCCGGGAGTGCGGGCAAAAGATTTTGCGATCCTTTGCCGTACCAACGAGCAACCGCGGGCCTTCGAAACCGAACTGCGTCGCGCGAAGTTGCCATACGTACTACTCGGGGGGATGAGCTTTTTCGATCGCAAAGAAGTCAAAGATATTCTCTCCTATCTAAAGGTTGTCGATAATCCGCAGGATGAATCTTCACTGCTACGGATCATCAACACTCCAACAAGGAATATCGGCGCCTCGACGGTGAAACAGCTCCTGGCAGCGGCAACCGCCAAAGGGTGCACGGTATGGGACGTATTGCCTGAAGCTGGTCCGCTAGGAATCTTGCCCTCAAATGCTGCCGCAGCCGTAACCAAGTTTCGACAACTGATCTTGTCGCTGCAAGACGTTTCCCAAAAGACTACGCTGGCCAATCTCGTCGAAGAGGTAATTTCTCGCACCGGTTATCACTCGGAATTAGATCGTCAGTATCCAGACCCCAACGATCGGGAAGCTCGCTCTGCGTCAGTGGAAGAAATCATCAATGCAGCCGCAGCCTTTGACGGACGCAAGAAAAAGCAAACACGACTCGAAGAGTTTCTGGATGAAATCGCCCTGGGAACTCGTGATAGTAGCGATGACAAAGAGAATCAACTCCAGAACAACGCCATTGCATTGATGACCCTCCATTCGGCAAAGGGGCTCGAGTTTCCATTTGTTTATATGGTCGGAATGGAAGAAGGCATCTTGCCTCATAAGCGATCGGTCGAGGTAGAGGGAGACGCGATCGACGAGGAACGGCGGCTCTGCTACGTAGGAGTGACCCGCGCACAAGAGAGTTTGACCCTCTCTTTCGCTCTCGCGAGACGAAAATGGGGAAAACTTCGAGATACAGTCCCCAGCCGATTTCTCTACGAGATGACCGGCAAAGCAGAGAATATTCGCAAACCAGGATCGAGACGCCCGAGAAGTCGAAACGCCGTGTGACGCAGCACTTATCAGCCGTGCTACAGACCCGCAGGCCTCAATACTCCTTCAGCTCCAAAACTGCCGATCGAGCATTCGATAGTTGATTGCTTCGCTGATGTGCTCAACACCGATGTGATCAACACCATCGACGTCGGCTATCGTGCGAGCCACTCGAAGTACTTTGTCGTGCGCGCGAGCCGACAGGCCAAGCTGGTCGACACTCTGCTCCAATAGCTTTTGACAGGTTGCATCGAGGGGACACACATCTCGCAACTGCCGTGATGTCATTTGAGCATTCGTGCGGGTTGCCGATCCGGTAAACCGATGTAACTGACGCTCACGAGCATTGACCACCGCTTGTTTCATCGATCCACTGTCGGTACCGTGGGCTGAAGCCGCCAACTCACCATAAGGCACGGCTGGCACTTCGATATGCAGGTCGATGCGGTCCAGCAGTGGGCCGCTGATCTTAGACATGTATCTTTCTATTTGTGGTATCGTGCAGTGGCATTCACGGCGGCGGTCATTGCGATATCCACACGGACAGGGATTCAGGGATGCGACCAGCATGAAATTCGCTGGAAACTCATTCGAACTAAGTGCTCGGCTGATTGAGACCCGGCCATCCTCAAGCGGCTGGCGGAGGACTTCAAGTGTTTGGCGATGAAATTCAGGAAGCTCGTCGAGAAAGAGGACCCCATTGTGAGCCAAACTGATTTCACCCGGTGTAGGGATCGAACCTCCTCCAACAAGCCCGGCGTTGCTAATCGTGTGATGCGGTGCGCGATAGGGGCGCCGCGCCAATAGGGGCTTGCCATTCGGCAGTTTTCCCAAGGCGCTGTAAATGCGTGTGGTCTCGATGGACTCCTCCGCACTCAATCCTGGCAAGATGCTTGGGACTCGTTTAGCGAGCATGGTCTTTCCTGATCCAGGAGGACCTACCATTAGGAGATTGTGGTTGCCAGCGGCGGCCAGGGTGATGGCGCGCTTGGCCATCTCCTGTCCGCGAACATCAGCGAAGTCGACATCGTAGCCACCCAACTCCTGAAATAATTCTTCGAGTCGCGATGGAGTAGGCTCGATGGGAAGTTGGCCAGCGAAAAAGGCAGCAGCTTGTGCAAGAGTATCGACGGCGACGACTTCGATGTTTTCCACAACAGCAGCCTCGGCAGCGTTGGCAGAGGGAACGACAATGCCGCGGAGTTTGCGACGGTTGTTGAGGTCCATATCCGCTGAAGCGGACATCGCCATCGAGAGTGCTCCCTTGATGGGGCGAGTCTGTCCGTCCAGTGCCAATTCTCCGGCGACGGCGTATTGCTCGAATAGATCTGAGTCGAGTTGGCCGCTTGCTGCTAAGAGCCCCAAAGCGATTGGTAAATCGAACGACGCAGCCTGTTTTGGCAATTCTGCTGGGGCGAGATTTATTACAACTCTGTTCTGCGGTCGCACATAGCCACTGTTGACCAAAGCTCGTTCAATCCGATGGGTGCTTTCCTTGACAGCTGCCTCAGGAAGGCCAACGAGAATAATCTTAGGCATCGCCGCCGGGGAGACGTCGACCTCCACCTCGACAGGCAAGGCATCAATTCCGAGCAAAGACAGGGTATGCAGTTTAGCTAGCATCGAAGACCTCCTTTGGTATCCCTTATTGACACATGAACTAATGTTCACTATTTTGGTGGGATATGGGTTTTATCGCAAGTCTTTTTCATTGAATTGGGTAAAATCTTCGAGAAAGACCCCACTTATCCAACCTCAGGAGGTACGGACCTCAGCTAGCGATCAAGCGGGTCATATTGCCCGTTCGAGAGGTTTTTTCTAGGATCTCCCCGCTTTCTACCTCATCAGTCATGCCCGATGCTCTGGCCAGACGACGGATTGTGCGCCCATGCAATTAGAAATTGATATCACCTCATGTAGCAGGGTCTGTGCCGCCACAGATCGGCCTTTGCAGCCTGGTGATGTCTACTTTTCACTATTGCAGTTGGAAGCTAATGAGATGATTCGTAAAGACTTTAGTGCCGAGGCCTGGCAAGGGGCACCAGACGAGTGCGTGGGCTGGTGGCGGTCGCGAGTGCCTGCGAAGGATGATTCGCAGCCCGTCATGGCTCCGATTGACGTCATGCTCAACTTATTTGAAGCCCTCGAGGAAGTTCCCGCCGAAACAGAGTTTCGCTACTTGCTCGGCCTCTTGTTGCTCCGCCGTAAGTCATTGCGCCGTGAGGACTCGATCCAGGATGATAAGGGACGAGAAGTGCTGGTCCTCCATTGTTCGCGACGTGAAAAGGACTATGAGTTGATCGTCTCCGAACCCTCGCCCGAACAGGCTATGAAGCTTCAACAGCAAATGTTTGATCTGCTTTACGGCACTCGCGAAGTCACACCGGCAGTACCCGCTTCCCAGCAACGAACCGAGTGAGGCGGTAGTATCATGCGACTAGTTTCTTATCTCAGATCTCAAGCGGCGATCGGACTCGTCGGGTTGCTGCTGATTTTCTGTTGTTCAGGGGCAACCTGTTCACGTTCCTTTCGCAGTCCATTCGCTTCAGTGGGACCGCCAGCACCCGAAGTATTGGTCCCAGGTGCGGCACTGGATCAGGTGATCGCTGCCGTGAATCAGAATGCCTCACGGATCCAAAGTTATCAAACGAACAATGCCTCAATCACTGTCCCTGGTATGACGATGTTGCCACAGCTGCGAGGTAATATCGCCGCTGAACGCCCCGATAAGCTTCGCCTGAAGGCTTCGACAGCAATATCTGGGGAAGAAGTCGACTTGGGTAGCAATGAAGACTTGTTTTGGTTTTGGGTAAAAAGGAATGAGCCACCCGATTTGTATTTTGCACGGCATAGCCAATATGTCGGAAGTGCCGCCCAGCAGGTGATGCCCATCGAACCGAGTTGGCTATTGGATGCTCTGGGATTCGCTCAATTTGATCCTAACGATTTCCATGAAGGGCCTGTACCCCATGGCAATGGTACTTTGGAAATCCGTTCTGTCATTCAGACTCGGATTGGCACCCTCACGAAAAGTACCGTGGTGGACGCTCAGCGAGCTTGGGTAATGGCTCAGCATGTCTACGACGCCCAGGGAACCTTGCTAGCCAGTGCGATCGCAAGATCACATCAATATTATCCGACAGCGAATGTCTCGCTTCCCCAGAAAGTGGATATTTCCTTGCCTACAGCCCAATTGGCCCTGTCCATCGATGTTGGAACCGTGGCGATCAATCAAGGACCACTGAATCCTGATCTATGGCAACTGCCAGCTTTGGCAGGCTATCGACAAATCGATTTGGGCACTGCACCTCCGGGAGCTGTGTCGGCAATGGGAGCCCCTGGCAGCAATGACATCAATACGCTTGCGTCGCCCGAAATCTTTGGAATTGGGCGTCCTTCAGAGGTTGTTCCCTCTCAGTACGGAATCACCCCTACGCCTGCTAATAGTGCTTTGCCAACACAGGCTACAACCGGCTCCACGAGTCCCCTTTTGCCGTACAGTCAAACACAGTTCGTAGAGCCTGCCTCAACTGTGGTGCAGCCTGCGGCGCACTCAATTCAGCAGCAACTCCCTTCCGGCGGGATTCCACTTGGATTGCCTTATTAATGCCCAAGTGTCTAGTGAGAAGTACTCCAGATCCCTATTCGTGCTCGTCGAGCGCGATTCTGAGCCTCTCTTAGTCGATCTTTCATGGGTTGGCTATAGTCATATGCTAGTTTGGCTTTTGCCAATCCAGCAGCTACCAACTCCTCATTGAGCAAGCGTTCGTCATGCCAAACGAATCGTAGTTTCCTCCCATATTGGTCTTCTCTCTCACCATCGATAGTGAAGAAGAGTTTGCCGCCTGCTTCCTCAACAAACCGTTTCGTGTAGGCAGTCGCCTCGGGGCCCCACGCTTGTACCGGTGTGTTGTCTTTGACGGTTTCGGGAGTATCAATACCTTGCAGTCTTACGCGTACTCGATTTCTCTTGAGCAAGAGAGTATCGCCATCCACGACGCGTAGAATCTCTTGCTCACCCTCGTTGTTAGGTTCCGACGAGGCTGAAGGCAGCAAGTAAGGTTCGAGCCACTTGCTCAACAATGCCAATGCAACCAGTAGAGCAATCCATAGTAGCTGAAGGCGAGGGTCGCGGCGAATGCGGCCTGGCATGGCAAGCTTTCTATACTAGAAAGGTAGCAATTCAGATCACGAAGTCTTAGTTCTGACTGAAATCCAATTGCTGCGAGATCGCCCGACCGAGGGGATTCTTGATGAAACGATTTCGACATTCGCTACAGAGATCAAATCGGACATTTCGATAGACTTCCTCATCGATTTGCCCATCCTGCGCATCATCGAGAGATTCGAGAATGTCTTGAATCTCCTGGAGATGGTCGCGATCGTTGTCAGACTCTTCCTCGGCGCTGTCAAGAGCCGCGTACACTTCCATGCGAACGACATATCGAAGATCGATCTCGGCATCGATACGTTGTTGACAACAATCGCAAGTGTAATGAATCATGTGCTTTGCTCCTCTTAGCAATAAATCCTACCGCTCGTCGTTAACGGAACCTTCCCTGTAAATTCATACTAACGACAAGTTCTCGCCGAGGGCAAGACAAATCTTCTCGTTATTTCTCCTCAGAAGTTGTTCTGGACACATTGCCAGTTTGGATCGGTAATTACTGGGTAGCAAATCGCGTGCCTATGAAGTTTTGCTTAATCTGACTGGTGATGCACCAACCTTGACTGGAATCTGTGAGCCCTTGAAAGTACAATAGACACAAGATGGCAGGGATTTTTCCTCGCTCATCGAGGTGCCCTGCATAGCGAAGACAGGCGATCCGCCCGGAGTGGAGAGTCGACCACCCCTCTGGGATCGCGGTCTCTGGGAGCGTGGGGCACAACGGTTGTCTCCCCGATGATTTGTGGCGACTTCCATAGAACTAATGTCGAGAGTAGCGTGTCTACTCTTGTCCATGACTCCCCCGATCGAGGGAAATTGCCAAGGAAGAAATATAGATTCACTTAGAGAGATATCCGGAAGCTCTTGCGTCCGGTTGGCAATTCAAATACAAACCGGAAGGTAGTGTCAATGTCGACGGTTTCACCTACGGGACTCAACGCGAGTGTTCTTGTTCTAAACCGCCAGTATATGGCGGTCCATGTGGTCGGTGTGCGAAGGGCATTCGGCCTGCTTCTAAATCAATTGGCTGAAGTAATCCACGTCGAGGATGGTCAGTACGCCAACTACGATTTTCATTCCTGGCGTGAGATCAGCGAACTGAAAGCAGACTTCAAGGAACCCCACGACGACTGGATTCGCAGTGTCAATTTTGAAGTGTGCGTCCCTCGTGTGGTGCGATTGTTGCATTACGATCGGCTTCCCAAACAGCGTGTGCGACTAAACCGCCGCAATATCTTCGCTCGCGACGCGAATGTCTGCCAGTATTGCGGAAAGCGATTTCCTACTAATGAGCTGAGCCTCGACCACATTCTACCCACTTGTTTGGGTGGTGGCAGCAGTTGGGAAAATCTGGTTTGTGCTTGCGTGAAGTGCAATGTCCGCAAAGGAGGAAGAACTCCTAAAAATGCAGGAATGAAGTTGATTCGCAAGCCGGTTATGCCACGACGAAGTCCGATGCTCACGATCAAACTGGGCAACCCAAAGTACTCTAGTTGGAAGACCTTTGTTGACTCCGCCTATTGGTCGGTTGACTTGGAGTAGTGGCAGCTTCACCTATCTCAGTAGGAATTCTTTCAGTTGCTCACCGGGGAAGAGGCAATAGCTGTACTCTCTTGAATCGAGTATTTGGGCAATGCTACTTTCTTGCTTAGATTGAGCAATTTCTTGCTCGAGATGCTGTTTGCGTTCTATGAGCCATTCTTGCAGTTGATAGTTTACGGCAGTTATCTCTTCGTGCCTTGTTGCAGCATTCATTGGGGTCTTAGCCGTTCTCACCCATTTGTTTTTCGTGTCTACGAGCCGCTTGATTCGAGATTGGTCTTCAGGACCAAATTGCATGTGCTCCAACTGTCGTTCAGGATGATATGTCAGATTGCGTATTTTTTGCCGTATTTCAGGTGCTGAAGGAAGGTCGTGATTAGTGCGTTCGACAGGCAAACGCAAAGTGCCTGAGACCGTGGCATAGTGAGGTAGCGAGAGACCGAAGAAATCTCGACAAAGTTCGTCCGTCACCTGATCGTATTTTGCTCCGCCAATGCCATGGATAAATACATCTGCCAAGAGCAATCGAACGAATAGAGTTGTTGTAAGCGCTCGTGTGCGGAGTTTGATTCCACGCGACTCCCACTCCGCCATCATGGAAGATGCTAGATTGGGATCGGAGTCTAGACTCATCGGGAGCGTTTCATGGAAAGCATGCCGATCTGTTAATTGACATCCACGAGCAGAACTTCGGACAAACAGCGAGCGTCTCACAGGATCAGCAGTATTCCAAATCCAAAATGGAGATTCAACCCAATCCTCCTTGCTATGAAGATCAGGGACAGGATGAGCACGGTTGCGCAGGCGATGACTGGTTCGATATTCTTTAAGTGCACAATTGTAAGCGGTGCGAAAGTCTGCGGCGTGGGCGAACAGATGCAAGGCGAACAGACGGAATGTTTCCGTTTGGCAGAGTTTGCTTTGAGGAAGTTCCCAAGAGTGCGCCCCCCAAGTATGCTCCAAGCGATGGCGTGCCTGAGAGAAGGCTATTCCCACGTTTGGTTTTGAATTGGAAGCTACTACTGTCGGCCACCACTCACGAATCAGCGGATTCCCTACCAAAGGCGAGATTGTGTCAGTAACGCGTTCTCCAAAGGTCTCCCACGCTTGTCGGTCCAATACCAGTCGTTCTTCGTAAGGCACTTGGGAGGCAAGCTTGTCGAAAGCCACAGACTCGATCATAGGATTTTCTGCTTCCCCAGTAGGAACTCGAATATCTGAAGAGCGGCAAATATCGCTATCTATTATGAGGCTGATTGCTGTCCCCCCACATGCGTCAGCTAGTCGAGATGCAGAAAATTTCTTGTACCACACTCCGGGGTGAAATAGCTCTGGCTGATGTCCTGTGACGATCAATGGCCCATCAAGAGACAAGCTAGTTTCCGCGTCAAAATACTGACCTGTGTATGCCTGAGCCGCAGAGAGGATAGACTTCCTGGCTTTGACAGATAGCTTTGAGAGGGGTATGCCGAACAACCTTATTTCATCAAGTTCAGCAGTCTTACGGCGGCATTTCACCGCTTCAACGAGAGTTTCCCAAGCCGGCTCACACAATACATGCCCGTTAGCAACAGGAGCGCGAAACCGACGGTAACGCTTCTCGGAGGTCATGAACATTTCTGCAAGATACAGGGCTTGGCTTGTTTGGCCGTAGCATTCGAACCCGAGGCAGTAGCAGTGTCCTTAGCCTGGGCGATCACTTCGCGATAATAATTCAAACGAGTTTCAGCTGCATCGAGCGGACCACCAAAACTTCGTTCTTCATCTAAATAGATGAGTGGCACGGGAACCTCTGTGATTCTTAGCCCATGCCAGGCAGCCTGAACCCAAAGCTCGAGCGGCATAGCATAACCTGTTTCGGTTAGCTCTAAGTTAGCGAGAGCGCGGGTTCGATAGGCCTTAAAACCACAGAAGGCGTCAGTTAGATTGAGGCCCAACTGTTGGTTCAACTCTTTTGTGATTGTGCGATTGATCAATAGCCTGTCACTTGGCACCTGATCCGTTGATGTAGTGGACTCCAAGTACCGACTTCCCGAAACGATGTCGGCATTTCGACAAGCGGCCGCAATTTGAGTGATACGTTGAGGTTCGTGTTGCCCATCGCAATCAATGGTGACAACAAAATCGTACCGATGGTGAATGGCATAGTCGAAGGCGGACTTGAGGGCTGCACCATATCCTTGGTTTTCGCGATGAACTAGGAGTTGAATATCATCCCTGTCCTGTAGAATCTCACGAGTACCATCCGTTGAGCCATCGTCGACGACCAGCACATCGGTGGCATACTTGACAACTTCATCAAGTACAGCTGTTACGTGGTTCGCTTCATTGAAGACCGGCAAGGCAGTAAGAAATCGGCAAGAGGTGCAGTTGACTGAGTGGCTATCGGCAATCTGAATCATATTGGACCGTTCTGCCCTGTTACGCCCTAATTAGTTCAACTGGTCGAACGAGAGTAACAGTGACTGAGGTGAGGTGATTGGCAGGATTTAGATGGCGTTTTCAAATAGGACATTTCTCCATCTCACACATTCTAGATGGGTCAGCAGGAGGGTCAACTTACGAGAAGTGTCGGCCACGCAAATAAAGAGTTTTGTTACCGAAAGACGCCTTACAAATAGCTGGTAAGTAGCTTAAATGGAGCGCAGCGGGTCTTGCTCGCTCTTACTGGCCCAGACGGTGACTTCTGGGACGAGATCACTCAAATAGTCAGCCAGGGAGATAAGCCCGAAACGTTCGCTGGCAAAGTGACCGGGAAGAATCAACGCGACCCCGCGAGCTTCGGCTTCCAGGCAAGTGTGGAAATTTGTTTCCCCAGTAATCAAGCAATCACAATCTAGCTCGATCGCGCGATCGAGAAACGAGCCTCCGCTTCCACAGGCTATGGCGATCCGAGTGACCACTTGCTCATTTTCTCCGACCACTTGGAGCTTTTCTAAACCAAGGAAGTTTTTTAGTCGCTCTGCCATATCCAAGAGCGACACCTCTTCGCCGAGTATTCCGCAACGACCTGCACCAATGTCGGCATCATCGACATCTCTAGGAAATAGTGGGACGATTTCTTGCAGTCCAAGCCCAATCGCAAGATGTTGATTAATGCCAGCCCGCGCAGAATCGAATGCAGAATGAGCACTATAAACCGCGATTCGGGCAGCGATAAGGTTCAAGAGCAGTCGACCTGCAGTAGAATCCGCAGTGATACTTTTCAAGGAATGAAAGGGAAGAGGATGGTGGGTCACAATCAGATTCGCGCGGGCTTCGATTGCTTCGGCGACCACGGCAGGAGTGATGGTAAGACAGGTCATTAATCGATCCACCGACCAAACACGATCTCCTACTAGTAGGCCAACATTATCCCAGTCCTCTGCGAGGGAGAGGGGAGCTATCTGCTCAAGGTATTCGATTACTTTGCCAACGGTAGACATTCAACACACCAGGGTAGTAGGCACACTTCGTATGCCGTAGCCGGCGCAGGAAATGCTTTCATGGATACAGATAGGGCACTCAGAGTGTGCCTATTGTGTTGCATCGTAGTCGAACATCTGTCCAACTTCAAGGCAGACGTTGCCTCAACTTCGCCGGGCGATTACTCCTCAACAATAGCTCGGTGATTCAAGACTCGCCGTTCTCCACCAAGTTCTTCCACTCTCAGCAGTAGTTCTTCTCCAAGCAGGTCTTCGCCATGAGAATAGTTGTAGGTTTTAATATCCCAATTGTTTGTCAACTGAAAGACCTGCATCCGTTGTCGTCGCCGTTCGGAACCTGGCGCATAGAGAAAACACTTGAAATCTACCGGTTTTGAGTCGCGATTGAGCATCCGCTGTTCGACAACTAGGATCCCGTCGTCGGAGAGTCGCGTTGTCAGTTCCAACTCGATGTCTTTGTCTCCCACATTCAAAGTTCGATAGACACTGAAATGGTAGGGTTTCTCAGCGTTGACCTCAAAGTCGACGCGTAAGGGAGTTTCGCCGCTGATGGCATCAAACGGCAATGTAATGTGGAAGGGCCTTTTGGCCTTCTCTCCTGCAGCAAGTTTGAAGTCAATTCGGTCAGGAACGATCTGCCAACCTTCAGGACCGACTATTCTTGCCGTGCCGCCGATACCTTGCTCGAAGGCATTGTAGAGTTCGATAGAATTTGGATGGGACATCTCAAAGACGCTTGGAATATTCGTCTCTATGAATCGTGATCCCAATCTCATCTTGGTAATGGCTGCATTCATACCTGTGACGAATTTGGGAAGAGATGTGACATCAAGTACATGCCGATTGTTCTTGATCAAAGGCGTTGTCGAACGTCCCCAGACATCTACGACTTGGATGTTGTCTCCAAGATTGAGTGTTTCTTGGCGTGGCTGGCGATTCCAGACGACCATCAGCACGGTACCATGCTTGTCTTCAAAAAGCCGATTCTCACTTCCGCCAGGCAACTGTAAGCTGCCGATGTATCGTGTACCGCTGAGCAAGGAGGCTGCAGTTCTCCATGGGAGCAGTAAATCGCTCGGGGTTCCCGTGTCAGACATTAACCCAACTTCGTCATCGAACGGTTTGGCAGCAAAGATCGTCGTGGCTCCATGAATCTTCGCAGATATCATTTGTTGCATGAGGTCGTGTGTACGGGTTTCTAGATCGTAGTCACTCCGCGGCAGCGGTTCGACGAGTGTCCAGCGCGCGACTCCTTTACGTGGGGGAAGGTCCAGATATGTTGCAAGTTCATCTCCAGTAAGTGGAGGAGAGGCAGAAAGCTGCTGGAAATCCCAGGTTGCCCGACGTTCGGTTGGGACTGCTTCGAGCCAAGGCCAGCCGAGCCCCAGACTAACATCTTGTCCAAAGCGAAACAGTTTTTCCCGCAACTCTCGCACCTCTTTCTCAGCATTGGGAAAATGCGCATAACTAGTGTCGCTATCGACTCCTAATTGCCACCAACGGACCCGTAGCGATAACCTGGTTAGAACTCCATCAAGCGATGGGAGCCAAACCGAGGAGTCAACATTTGATAGTAGGTCGGCAATACTCGCATCGGCTGGAATCTCCTTGCCAAAGAAATCAAGATCCTCCGGGGGATGATCGAGTACCCCAACAACATCGATATCCTTTGCTGCCAATTGCTCGGTAAAAAGTACCAGCTGTTCACCCCGTTCCGCTTCTGACTCCCCATACCAAACGGGAAGCTTAACCCAGCTGATCCCTGTTCGTGGTAACAAAAGATTGAGCTGTTCGAAACTCAGCGGAATGTCGTCGCCCGCCAGTGACCAACCAAATTCACCCCGCGAGGCAGTCTGCATAGGGGGGACCACCGCGATTGAGATCATATGATCCTTTAGAGTTCCACGGGCAGTTTGCATTGAGACTTTGACACGGTAAAAGCCATACTGCTTGATCGGAGGTTGCCAACTCGTGGCGCCTGCGTAACCTGCAGGTCTTTCCACACTTGAATCGATGAATTCAGAAGACTTGCTCAGTTTTTCATGGATCAGTTTACCTGCTAGTTGGATGGTGTTCCCGTCGAGTTTGTGGCTGCTAGCGTCGAGTAGTTCGAAATGAATGAATGGATCTTGTTCTCGAATCCCGGAGAGTTCACAAGTAACCACAACATTCTTGGGATCGTCGTAAACATTGAAAGGACTATTCGTATGCACATACATCCGTGGAAGACGTGCTAGCCAAATATCGTCCAGTGAGAACGATCCCTGAAGGTCGACATGCCCTCCTTCCTCGACAGCCATCGTAACGATCGCTACTCGCACATCCGGATGAGTAACATTGACTGGGCCGATATGGATTTTTTGCCAACCATCAGTATTCTGATACCAGTCGCTGCTGGTCGATTCGAGAACATTGCGATTCTCGTCGCAAAATTCGATTCTCACCTGAGCCCGGGAATGCTGACTTCCTTGCCCTCGAATCCGAGCTTCTACCACGTAGCCAAAATTGTCGGAGATGGCAACGGAAGGGCTACTTATAAGTGCTCCACCACCATTGAGCTTAGCCGTCAGGCAACGCCCTTTAATCGCCGTTTCATCGTCTTGCATTTCGACTTCGACATAATGTGGCATATTCGGGCCATAGGTACGTCTCCATTCATCGGGCCATTTGTCGAAATTAACGTCGTTCTCCGAGAAATCACAGTAGAATATCTGCACAGCATCGATGTGCCGCTGCTCGGAGGTCGGAGCAACGAGGGCAGTGCATAGCAGAAACCAAGCAGTGGCGTTTATCATGGGGCTTCAATCAAGTCAGGGCTGACACTTCACCAAGTAAGAGAAACCAGTCGTCAATCTGGAAAGGTACCTATCTGTGACAATATTTCGAATCGCGGCACAAACCCGATGCTTTGCGCAACCGTTCAAGAAAGCATTGCATACTGCGGCGTCTATTGGGTGCGAAGGAGTGCAATTTGATGCCCGAAACGAGCTTCAGCCATCGGATATTTCGGACACCGGACTGCGCCAGTTGCGGAAAATGCTTGATGATCTGAATCTGCGGGTTGGTTCGCTCTCCTTCCCCACACGACGTGGATATTCGGAACCCGCCGATCTGGATCGCCGAGTGGCAGCCACCTTGGATGCGATGCGACTCGCCTCGCAAGTTCAGGCCAGAGTTCTGGTCTGCAATCTAGGTCGCATACCAGACGATCCAGCAAGTTCAGAGTGGGCGACGCTCTCCGATGTGATCAATACCCTGACCACGCACGGAATGCGACTGGGAGTCCAGTTAGCTGCCAGGGCAGGTTTTGTCAGTTGTGTGCAGCTTGCCGATTTCGTTGGTTCCTTTTCAGAAGGGACCCTGTTTCTGGATTTGCATCCTGCGAGCTTGATGGCGGCAGGTCACTCACCTGCTGAATTTGTAAGTACGCTTGGCCAGTATGTCGCCCATGTTCACGCCGTCGACTCCGTGCGAGATTTCTCTGCCAACCGACATCTGGAAGTTGAACTCGGCCGCGGATCCGTAGACTTTCCCGCCCTGCTCGGCGGACTCGAGGAATACGAATATCGCGGTTGGATAACCATCGAACGGAACGGCTCCGCACAAACGGTCGAAGACTTCGCCAACGCAGTAAAATTCCTCCGCACCGTTTAGCCCCGCCCCGCCTAGCAAGCGTTTCCCAATTCGTCAGCATCTAGCGAATTTGTTAGCCGCCACGCGCCTGCCGATTTTCACGAGGCGCGAGCGGAGCTCGTCGATGGCCCAAAAATCGTTGTGGCATTTCTCCTGTGCATCTCGATAATGGAGCTTGCCACCTGCCAGGCAAGTTCGCTAGCTCGACTTGCACATGTTTGCTGATCCGAACAGCCGAGTTTGTTCACTGAATCGGGTCGGCGCAGTGTAGGTCCAGGGATTGGGAAAGGCTGATTGGTCGAGGGTTTTGTTTTCAAAACCCTTCCCCGCCCGAGTCGTGGTGATTCGCGTAAGTCTTAGCAGGTAAACGAGTTGCAGCATACTCAATCCGCAACAAAACAGGGGGTTTTGTTTTGTAAGAAAAGTTTTCGACAGAATGTGAGGGGGCAAGCATCCTCCGTCGGTGCGCAGGATCGAAATAGAATCATGAGCTTTCCACCATCCCCGTTCAGCCGCGCCCCGCTGCCGAGCCTCACGAGGCGAAAGGGAAGCGATTCCTCGAGCTGGCCCAAAAATCGTTGTGGAAGCCAACCACTCCTTCCGCGATAATGGGTTCGTATTAGAGCCTGAACATTCCTTGATATTGGAATAGTGCCCGTCCCGACGTGCGGCCTAAACCATAGATTCCTCTCGCAGAGACGTGGAGACACAGAGAAGAATTAAATCCTTTATCTGCATCTCCGCAACTCTGCGAGAACCTAGTTAGTAAACATGGAAGTGAAAGCATAATCGTGAGGAAGAAGAGACCATCGAACAAGAACATGACTGGTATCTCCCAGAGTGAAGTTCGCGCAGGGCTGGCGATGGTTAGCCCTTGGATCGTTGGGTTTGCCGTCCTCACGCTCTATCCATTTCTCGCTTCGTTCTATTGGAGCTTTTGCCGCTACGACTTGCTCAGCGAACCGAAATGGGTGGGACTTGCCAACTATCGCCGCATCTCGGGAGAAGTTCTCTCGGGCGGTACTTTGGCACAGGCGATTGGCAACACCGTTTACTACGCTGTCCTAAGCGTTGGCTTCTCAGTAATCCTGGGCGTCTTGTTGGCAGTCATGCTCTCTTGGGAGGTTCGAGGCAGGGCCATCTTTCGCACACTCTGCTATTTACCATCTGTCGTGCCAATTGTAGCTGCCGCGGTGTTGTGGATGGCGCTGCTTGATCCGCAGCAGGGTCTCATCAATGGCATCCTGGCGCAGTTGGGGATTCCTGCACAGGGATGGTTTCAGAGCACGAGCTCAGCCCTCTGGCCCCCGGCTTGGCCTGTCGATCACGCTGGACGAATTTTTGGCTCGAAAGACGGGCTAGTGCTGATGGGCGTTTGGGGCGTAGGAAACTTGCTCGTAATCTATCTGGCCGCCATCACCGAAATTCCTCGCCAGCTTTACGAGGCGGCCGAGTTGGATGGTGCAGGCCACTGGCGGCAATTCTGGCATGTGACACTTCCCATGCTTTCACCAGTAATTTTCTTCAATGTGGTCGTGGGCTTGATTCACTCCGTACAAGCGTTTACCCAAATCTATCTGGTAAGCGATGGCCAGGGCGACCCTGCAGGAGCCACGCTGACGCTGTCGCTCCATTTGTTCCTCGCGGCATTCAAGGAACTCGATATGGGATACGCTTCGGCAGTGGCTTGGATGTTGTTCGTGGTTATTCTCCTGATCACTATTTGGCTCTTTCGTACCTCGCATCGCTGGGTGCATCACCAAGGAGCCGCGTGAATGATTTCCCGATTTGTTCTCACTTTTGCCATAATCGCGACAGGTGCTCTCAGTGTGGCCGATGCCACAGAACCTGCTGAAATCGTCTTCTGGCATTTCTGGGGCGGACGCGATCGGCCCATCGTCGAGCGAATTGTTGCCGGCTTCAACGAATCTCAGGATCGCTACCGGGTGCGTGCGATTGCCATGCCGGGGTCGAATCTAGATCTCAAGTTTTTCCTGAGCGTCGCAGGGGGCGATCCGCCGGACCTGCTGAATCACGACGATCCCGTGGTCGGTGATTGGGCCTATCGGGGAGTCCTCACGCCGCTCGACGAATTGGCCGCGTCCAACGAAATCAAACGCTTGAAGACATGGCTCTTTCCAGCAGCGCGTGAACTGGGTACCGCTCAGGGCCAACTCTATGCACTGTGCAATGGGCTCGACATTCGTGCCTTGTATTGTAATCAGACGTTGCTTGCCGAGCATGGTATCCGATTGCCGGAGACAATCGAAGATTTGGACCAAATTGCCGAAACGATTGCACCGGCGTCAGGGTCCGTGGGCCGCCACCAGATGGGCTATCTCCCTGATCCGAGAAGACTTTGGGCATGGGGAGTCGTCTTTGGCGGACGATTCGTCGATTCGACGGGATCAATCACAGCTGATGATCCTAAAATCGTCGCCGCCCTCACTTGGATGGCAGGTTTCAGCGAGCGTTATGGCCCCAGCGAGGTTGCCGCGTTTCGCTCAGGAGAGCAGGCTCTTACGGGGGCCGCCTTTCCGCTCTTGGCGAATCGTCGCTACGCCGTGGTCATGGATGGCCAGTGGCGTCTCCGCGATCTATCTGAGGCGGCAGCCGCAGCAAAGCAGAATGGCGAGAAAGCCGACGAAATCGCCGTCGTTCCGCTTCCCCCACCATCGGGAGGCGTTGCCAATGCTGGCTGGGTGAATGGTAATTTCTTCGTCGTACCCCAGAGTGCCCGACAGAAGCAAGGAGCCTGGGAGTTCATGAAATATTGGACTGGTTTTTCGGGCAACGTCGACGCCGCCGCGAAAGCCTGTGCTGACGCAGGTTGGATTCCACCCTCACAAGAGATTGTTGAGCAGGCTCCGTACCAGAGGGCCCTGGAAGAACAGCCACTCCTACGTGAATTCGTCGTCTTGGCAGCCAGTGCGAATGAACGTCCGGTTCCCTCGCTACCCGTTAGTTCGTTTTACTATCAAGAAGTTGTGAACGCGGCACAGCAGGTGATGTATCGCGGAGCTGACCCCCACACAGAATTGAAGGAAGCTACCGGGCGTGTTCAGCGGCGACTGCAGGAGGTGTTGGATGAATAGTCGAACTCCTGGCTGGTGGGCCTATGTCAGTTTATTGACGGTCTCCGCGCTCATGGCTGCGCCATTGGTGTGGTTGGTGCTCACTTCGCTCAAGGCACCCGAACAGTTGGCCTCGGAGCCGTTGTCCTGGTGGCCGCGACCCTTTCGCTGGCAGAATTACCACGACGCGGTCAATGCGATTCCGTTTTTCCGCTATCTAGCGAATACGCTTCTATTGTGTCTAGGCAATGTGACGGGGACGCTCATTTCCTGCAGTGTGGTGGCGTATGCCTTTGCTCGCTTGCGCTGGCCAGGGCGTGATGTGTTGTTCGCCGTGTTGATCGCCACGTTACTACTTCCGTGGCAAGTGACCATGGTGCCGCGATTCCTAGTGATCCGGGAACTAGGTTTGTATGATTCGCTGGGAGCTTTGATCGTGCCCAAATTCTTGGGAGAAGCGTTTTACATTTTTCTGCTGCGACAGTTCTTCCTGACCGTCCCCCAATCCTTGATCGATGCGGCTCGTTTGGATGGTTGCAGCGAACTGGGAATTTTGTTCCGTGTGATGTTGCCGCTGTGCCGCCCAGCCCTGTTGACAGTCGGCTTGCTAGAATTTGTCGCCACCTGGAACGACTACGGAGGGCCGCTGATGTACCTGAATGATCCCGATCGATTTCCGCTTGCCTATGGGCTGGAGCAGTTTATCAGTTCGCATTCAAGCGAATTGAACCTACTACTCGCTGCAGCCGTGTTATTCACCTTGCCGATTGTAATGCTGTTCGCCCTCTTGCAGCGCGCATTCCTCGACGGCATCGCCACAACTGGTCTGAAGGGGTAGAGCAACCGGCTCACACTTCTTCTGCGAATACCGACCGCAATAGGAGAATGCTGGCGATCCGAAAGATCCCAAGCGAGAGATTATTTCTTGCGATGCCGAATTTTGGCTCGCATGCGACGTTTCTTGCGGCCTTGCTTACGCCGCCCTTTTCCAGATTTCTTCGTTCCCACAATACCTCCGAATCAAATGATGGACTCAGCCGAACACCCAACCAATGGGCGAAACACCCATTTTAGACTGGATTGGCCTTCGACGGCAAGTGCCTTGACACGTCAATCCCGCGCAGGCGGGAACCCAGAACTCCTAGTTCCTAGCCTGCAAGGGAAAGACAGTGTATAGCTAGTCCCGACTACCGCGGCCGGTGAGCTTCCGAGAAGCATCATAGAGCACATCGCGATATTTGTTGCGAATGTCCAGATAGCTCCAGAACAGATAGAGATTCCCCGCTCCCGATCCGCTCAAGAGAACCCACGATAACAAGAGTGGGAACATGGCTGTAGGATTGGCAGCCGCCTGAGCTACCGATTGCTGGGCTGGCGGTTGGGTAGTCTGACTGCCCGCAGTTGGTGAAGAAATAGAATTCTGCAGGGTGATCGATTGGCCGTTCGCTCCTTGCAACTCGGCGTTGGCAGGGCGAGCAAGCATCCCTCGGTTGATCTCTGGCACGTTCGACTGACCTCGAGAAGCAGGAGTAGTTGGACTCGCTAATCCAAGGTTGTTGTCGGATGTAGGCTTGAAGTCGGGAAAACCTGGTCCAGATTCAGTCGGTCGAATGCTTGCCGAAACATCGTTTCGGTTGTCAGCAACATCAAAACCGCTACTTTGCGGCGGTTGAATCGAATTACCATAGCGTTCGTTCTGTGGGAGCACACTCGATTTTCCAGTACTGAAGGTAGAAGGCGTAGCACCTGGTTGCATTGTTCGACTGCTAGACTGACCAGCGCCAAAACTCGAATTGCTCGCAGCAAAACCTGGAGGACTGCCACTTGATTGCCAATCTCGCCCTTGATTAGTGCTCACAGGGGGCTCCACAGGTCGGGAATCTACCGTAGTGTTACCATCAGGGGGCAGGATTGTTTGTCCGTTGTTTGCCAGAGTGTTGCGGTTTTCAGTAGCTGTGAGGGGAGAACTGCCTGGAGGTAGCACTTGAGAGTTTTGACGATTGGTACTCTGAGGTGGCGCGACGACGCTGGTGGGTTCGCCACCAAACAATTGACGGATATTAGAATTGACTGAGTCGCCAACGTTTCTGATTTCGCTACTCATTTGTTGGCTCGTGCGATCAACTGCATCAGAAATGCTGCGTCCCGGATCAGGTGGCAAAACATCTTGCGACATTTGGTTGGCCGCTTCGCCACCGTTCTGCAGCGATTGGGCAAAGGCTTCTGGTGAACTCAGGGAACTTCCGCCTGGAGGCAAAACGGGCTGCGAAGCCTGTTGCGAAGTATGATAGCGGTCATCGCCGGAATTATTGGGAAGCCGGTATTGCGCTTCGACGACACCCTCACGGGACTGCTTCTCCCCTTCGCCCGGCCACGGCTTAAGATTGGTCAACAGGCTTTGCTGGGGAACCTGTCCAGAGCCGACGATAATTCTCACTCGCTTGATAGGTCGCACATGTTCAGGAATGTCTACGGAAAGCGGAATCGAACCCCCATCCTTGAGCGTGCCCACCAATTCAGGTTCGAGTTGAATAACGCATTCGTAACTGGCATCCCCATCTGGCATCGGTTGCCAACCGCAAACAATCCCCAACCCCGACGCGAGCAACAACCCCAACCCTGCGACCATGACTGAATCCTTTCCCCAAAAATTAAGGCGGTGGATAACACGCTACCTAAACGAGTCCTTCCGACTTCGCTTCGCATTCTAACCCAATCCAGAAAAATCTCCTAGACAAGCCAGCAGCGAAAGCAGGGGGTGATATTGGCGACTCTTTGAGAGTGATAGCATTGAATGCCCAGTGTTCGGCGCAGCTAGATTTCCCTCGTCGCAGAGCAGATGTGAGACACACGAGGAAAGAAAGAAATGAGGTGCGAGATGACCTACTGATCTCTGTAGAGGAGGTAGGTGATGTGTCTCGTATAGGAATGGATGCGCTTGTTGCGAGCACGCGAGCCATAGGGGCTCATCGAAGCGTGGCCCCGTATTGAAATGACCGAACGCGAGTCAGAGTAGTTGTCGACCCCTGAGCGATAGCGACACGAGCAAAGAGCGTGGCGGAAAGCGCTCCACTATGGAGTCGCTCCGCATCGCAGCTTACAGTACCGTCGCGGCAAACCAATATCGCCGCTCAACTGTCGGCCAGAGGCTCTTTCTTTTCGGTGATGACCGGGCACTGGGGTGCCATCTCGGCGTTGAGCTCTGTGAAGGCGGCCCATTCTTCGGGGACGTTATCTTCATGGAAGATAGCTTCGACGGGGCACTCGGGGACGCATGCCTCGCAGTCGATGCATTCGTCGGGGTGAATGTACAGGATCTGCTCACCCTCGTAGAAGCATTCAACGGGGCAAACCACGACACAGTCGGTGTACTTGCAGGCAAAGCAAGGTTCGCAAACTACATGCGTCATCTCAGATATTCTCCTTTTCGTCGCTCAAACCAACGTGGTCGCGGTACCGGTTGGATTCCCAGTGCAGGCTCCCTCGCAATACAACGAAAAAGCACTCCAAACTGAGAGGAATGATACAAATATCGGCAAAAGTAAGGCAAGTGTTAATCCAGGAACTTATTTCACAGCACTTTTACCACAATCTCATGCTCTGATTCTCCTCATTTTTGGCAATTGCAAAGCACTCGACTGCTATTTACCCACCTGGGAAATCCTCTGTCAAGCGGATAGTTTGCCAAAATATCACTAGTTTTGCCAAGTTTGCCCCAGTTCGAGTCACCTTCGACTTGCTCCTAGATTTCTGGCTATTTAGAATTGGAGTATACGCGGTCCAGCAGATTGTTCCACTAGTTTTCACCGAGGAAGCCATTAGTTTGGCAGTTTGGGGCACCCGAAGCTGCTCTTCGCTCGGTGGAACACCCGATTGACCTGTTCTTACCAACAGGCAGTTGCTACGTTTCTTTCCCCTGAAAGAATGTGATTGAGGCACCCGATACGTGGCTTTATCTGAAATTGATCGAAGTCTGCTAGAACGCTGTTTGGCAAAAAAGCCCCGCGCATGGGAGGATTTTGTTGACCGCTTTATGGGATTGGTGATTCATGTCATAAATCACACGGCCCATTGTCGGAGCGTGCTGCTTGCCTCTACGGATCGCGACGATTTGGTGGGAGAAGTCATGCTAAGCATCGTAGACAACGATTTTGCCGTTCTGCGGCATTTCCGTGGTCAAAGCAGCCTGGCAACCTATTTGACTGTGATTGCGCGCCGAGTTGTCGTGAAGAAACTCATCGAGCGTCATCAAGCTGCTTCGCTGGGTTCGCTCTCCGGCGAGCCTCACACGAACGATGCTCCTTTTGAGCAGCGAATTGAAGACCGGGAAGAAGTAGATCGATTGCTCCAGTCGCTTGATGGGACGGAAGCCCAAGTAGTCCGCATGTATCACTTGGAAGGCAAGACTTACCAGGAGATTTGCCGCACTACTGGGATGTCGTCCAACAGTGTTGGCCCCATGCTCAGTCGTGTTCGCAACAAATTGCGGAGCATGCCACAACAGAGTTGAGTAGATCGGCGCTAGGCGCCGGCAATTCAAGTCAAACGGTGTCTAGAGCCAATCTGCTCACGATACGTTAGTATCCTGGTCCTAGTAGATCTATAGTACCTGTGGGCCAGTCTCGATTTGTGGGATACCGCATACGAATCTCGTCCCAAAAGGGGCATTTATCTGGATTCGGATCCAAGGAGTTAACGAACCGGTTGTCCACTTCGCAGGCCCCCAATCCTTCGTAGAACTTCTTGACAGGTCGTGTCGTCTGAAAAAGTGCGAAGTCGTACACGCCGGCGTCCACTAGATCAAAAACCGCTCGAACGACCATTTCGCCGAGGCCGTGTCCACGTAGATCTGGATCGCTGCAAACCTTGCAAAGCCCTGCAATGGTCATTTCCCCATGCGAAGTGTTGATTGACCGTGGAATGACCGCCGCGTGGGCGATCACACGATCTTGCTCGCGAATCACAAAAGAGCGGGGAGCTTGCTTTTCGGGGCCCTGGTAGCAATGGCCGAGGGTCAGCATTTGACGTTGTCGAAAAACGGCGTCTTTGCCCGGCTTGGGCCAAACCTTGAAGATCAACTGGCCGATGGCCAGGGCATCTTCGGCAGTGAGTTGACGGGATTCTAAAATTTCGACCTTCACGCGAATTTCCGATCACTTGGACGCGTCAGTAGCTTTTATCCAAAAGTATAGGATAAAAATGAGACCGGATGCCACAGCCGTTTTAAGCCTGGGACAGTAGCTTCGCCGTATCCCGCGCGAAATAGGTGAGAATACCGTCGGCTCCCGCTCGCTTAAAGGCGAGCAAACTCTCGAGCATTACTTTCTCTCTGTCTAACCATCCACGCTCTGCGGCCGCGCACAACATCGCGTATTCTCCGCTCACTTGGTAGGCAAATGTTGGCACTCCAAAAGAATCTTTGACGCGACGTACTATATCGAGATAGGGCATACCTGGCTTGACCATCACACTGTCGGCCCCTTCAGAAATGTCGAGTGCCACTTCGCGCAACGCTTCGTCGCTGTTAGCTACATCCATCTGATAGGTCCGTTTGTCGCCGGCACCGAGATTGGCCGCCGAACCGACCGCATCGCGGAACGGTCCATAAAAGGCCGATGCATACTTGGCGGCATAGGCCATGATTTGTATGTCGAGATAACCCGCCACGTCGAGCGCTCGGCGAATCGCTCCCACCCGCCCATCCATCATGTCTGAAGGGGCGATAATGTCGCAGCCTGCTTCCGCTTGAACAATCGCCTGGCGGCAGAGCATGGCGACTGTTTCGTCGTTGACGACATAGCCTTCTCGGACCAATCCATCTTGACCGTGGCTTGAATAAGGGTCGAGCGCCACGTCACAAATTACCCCGATCCGATCACCGTGGGCCTTCTTCACGGCGCGTACGGCCCGGCAAATCAGGTTCTTGGCATTGATTGCTTCCTCGCATTCGGGCGTTTTCTTATCTGGTGGGGTAGCCGGAAAGATCGCTACGGCAGGTATGCCGAGTTCGACTGCTTCTCCGACTGCTTCGACAATTTGCGAAATCCCCAAACGCTCGACACCAGGCAGTGAGGAGATGGGCTCTCGAATGTTAGCCCCTTCACATACGAAGAGGGGCCAGATTAAATCGTTCACCGAGAGCCGGTTTTCCTGCATCAAACGCCGCGACCAGTCATTTCGCCGGGTTCTCCGGAGTCGCGTCTCTGGATAAGACCCCATATTCAGGTGAAAATCAGGCATAATGAAGCGATTACTGGAGTGACGCCTAGTGATTTAGTATTCAGACTTCCATTATCCAAGGAGTCGTCCGTAAAATCCATGGGCAGAATTCGATGCTCGCATACTTTTATCTAGATGAGTTCCACAGTTTATGCCTGCTCAAGACCCCAAAATGAATCTCGGGCCGTTTGAATTTCGTCCTGCCAATGTAAAAGTCCGCGGCAAACCTGAATTAAACGACTGGAAAGGGCCGCTTCATTTTGCCATTTGGTGCCAACGTGCCAGTCCATGGTGGATCGGAGATTTGATCAATCGAGGTGAAGATCTTTTTGGCGAAGAGTTTGGGGAAGTTTGTGGTGAGACTCTCTCCACCGAGATGGTCAGCCGCTATGCCTCGGTGGCACGTCGGGTACCACCTCAGAACCGACATCCAGATCTGTCTTGGTCTGCGCATGCAGCGGTTGCCCGACTTACACACGAACATCAGCGTCGCATGCTCGCCGAGGCGATTCGAGAAGGCTGGAACAGTGACGATCTTCTCAAGAAGGTACGAGAGTTTGTCAAATCGGCGAAGGACTAGCTCACGGTTATCTCACGATGGCACTTGCCGCTAATTGGTTTTGGAGTAGGTTGGGGCCTCACTCACGAATCTTGTTCTGAACTTATACAACACATCGGGTGGTCCATGCCCCCCCGACTTACCCATTCGCCATGTTCTACTCTCTTCACGATATCCTGCTGATTGCTCTGGTGATGACATTCGGGAGCGTTGTGCAAGGGGCTGTGGGATTCGCGTCTGGCTTGCTAGGCGTACCTCTTCTGGTGATCTGTGGTTTCTCTCTCCCGGAGGCAGCGATTATTAACCTCATCTCGACTAGCATTCAAAATCTAACAGGGGCTTGGAAACTTCGAGACTATCTAGACATTCGCGATCTGATCTATCCTACGCTGATTCGCTTACTGGCAATCCCTTTGGGGACGGCGTCAGTTTCCTGGCTTGCTGAAAGGATTACAGCTTCGCAGAGTAAGCAAGTGGTCGGCGGCATCTTACTAGCGGTGGTTTCACTACTATGGTGTTTTAGAGTCAAGCGGCGGGAGAAACTTAATCTCTTCTGGCAAACACTGGCTTTTTTCTCGTCAGGATTCCTATTGGGTTTTGCTTCGATCGGAGGAGCTCCGATAGTTATTTATGTGAACTCGCTCACATGGGGAGTCAATAGGTCCCGCGCTTTTTTGTTTTTTTGCTCGGCCGTTGGCCAGCCTCTTGCCATGTGGTTTTTCTGGCAGCAGTTTGGTGAACAATTCTGGACTCCAGTTTGTTCAACGCTTGTGGTTCTTCCAGCAATTCTAGCAGGGCTCTGGGTGGGACTCCCTTTGGGTGCCCGTCTCTCACAGCCCGTGTTTCGTAACATCACTTTGGGACTGATTACACTCACTGCTCTTGCTGCAATTATCTCTCCGTATTTTTATAATGCTTGAGAAGAGTTGCTTTGAATACAGTTTGTCTAGAGGCCAATTATTTCCCAATTGTACTGAGTATCCCAAGGAGATCGCGATGTACCATGCCGACGAAGCACGATACGAGAATATGACCTTCCAGCGTTGCGGTCGGAGCGGCTTAAAGCTCCCTGCGGTTTCTTTGGGGCTTTGGCACAACTTTGGCAGAGTTGACTCGTTTGAGAACTATCGTGCCATAGGGCTTCGTGCTTTTGATCTCGGTGTCACTCACTTCGATCTGGCCAATAATTACGGCCCTCCTCCCGGCTCGGCGGAAGAGAATTTTGGTCAGATTCTGCGTGATGATCTCGCGAAGTATCGCGATGAGTTAATAATCTCAACGAAGGCAGGCTACTTGATGTGGGACGGCCCTTATGGAGAATGGGGTTCCCGAAAGTATTTGCTGAGTAGCCTTGACCAAAGCCTCCAAAGAATGGGCGTCGAGTACGTCGATATCTTTTATTCGCATCGGCCAGATCCAGATACTCCCCTGGAAGAAACCATGGGGGCTCTCGCTTCTGCTGTGGCCCAAGGAAAGGCACTATACGTCGGTATTTCGAATTATCGAGCGGATATGGCTGTCGAAGCCTGTAGGCTCCTCCGTGAGATGGGTACTCCTTGTCTCATTCATCAACCACGGTATTCGATGTTTGATCGCTGGGTAGAATCTGACGGCCTATTAGACGTGCTCGAACGAGAGGGGGTCGGCTGCATACCCTTTTCCCCTCTCGCCCAAGGAATGCTCACAGACCGCTATCTTGAAGGCATACCGAGCGATAGCCGTGCAGCCAAATCTCATGGCTTTCTCCAACAAGCTGATATTACCTCCGCGAGGCTGAAGCAAATCCGACAACTCGCCGAGATTGCAAGCTCAAGAGAGCAAACTCTAGCCCAAATGGCTCTCGCCTGGGTACTGCGAGATCCTCGCATTACTACGGTTCTGATCGGCGCTAGTTCAGTCGCTCAGCTAGAACAAAATGTTGGTTGTCTGGCCAACCGAGATTTCAATTCGAGCGAACTGTCCTCGATAGAAAATATTTTGGCCCAGAGGTAAGCGAAAACGAGGCAGGGCGCAAAAAAACAAGGCCAGCCCATCCAGGGCGGCCTTGTTTTAATTATTCAACAAGCTTCAAGCCGAACTATCGGCGACGGCTCGACGCCAGGGCAACCATGCTAAGCAATGCAAGAGCCATAGAGGTAGGCTCGGGGATTGTCGTGTCGATCATGAAATCTTTCTTAGCAATAAATGCCACAGAGGACGGTTCGCTGATTGCGAGTAGCGTGTCATTGATAGCGATTTCTAGTTTAGTGGCGCCTAAAGGAAGATTGGCAGCAGTCAACGCTGCATCTACGTCATAGGACAGTGTAAGACCCCAGGAAGCTCCGATCACTGGACCGTCCGCGACAAGGTTCTTGCTGCCGAAAGCTGAAGCACCATTGAGGGCTACTGGCGCTATCGCTGAGCCATTAATCTCAGTAACCACCACACTACCAAGCGCTATGCCATAACCAACCTGCGTACTCGTGGTGCCGGATCCAAAAAGCGTAAAATCGCCTCCTTCAGATATATTAATCGTTTTCAACGTTGCGCCGGGAGCGGCCATCAGTGTGAAATTCAGCTGACCGTCCGTAACGTCGGGGGTCCCAGGCACAGCAGTAGCGGCAAAACCAGATGGATCAAAATCGAGTTTGTTACCTGAAATGGTAGGGGGACCATAAAGTGGCTCGTCGTCGCCAGGAGAGTTTGCCGTTTCAGTCACGTCGAGATACATGACCGAAGTTCCAGAGAAATCGCCGTAGTTAATGGGCGCGGCATCGGAAACCACCGCAGTTGCAAAGAGAAGCGCAAGCGCCAGCAACGACGAGAAAAAAGATCGTGATGTGGTCTTCATTAGTCAGTTCCTGCCAAGTTGAATAATCTAGTGTTTACCATGTCGCTAACATCCTTGCGACGCGAGGTAGAAGCCAAGTTTCTTTAGATAAGCCACTATAGCGTCTGCGCAGATTCTGCGCTCTACATCACGTACTATACTCGGGTTTCTAGTCCTTGCAAGAGTTTTTTTCATAATTTTCCTTAAACTCATGAATTTGTTCAATCTTGAGAAGTGGACCTGCTTCAGAAGGGCAGCTTTATGTTTACAAGGAGTAAGCAGTACTCCGAGGGGGGACTTGGAAATATTAATTTAAGGCATATGATAATTCGTGGTTTCTTATTTTTCTCGACCTTTCCGACTTCTCAAGAGACTAAGCCTTTTGGCTTAGTTTGGCGAGAATTACAGAAGCCTGGATAGGTCAAGTGCCCTGCACTATGGCAGTTATATCCAATAACCGACTGAGTTCCCAATAGAATCGGCAACCGAACTCTTCTGCTGTATCCCCAAGCATACGTAGTGCCTTGTTGGTTCGGGATTGCTCGTCGTTCTAAAATGTTCGCAGCGGAATAGAATACTCCTCGAATTGCGGTTTCGATCTCCCATCCCTATACTGCGGTCCAATTCCGCTGTCACGTCCCTAGAATCTCGCCACACTCAAATGTCCGCTCCCGAAGCCCACCTCCCTCTTGTAGACGCTAAATTCCCTTTGTTTGTAGGCATTGATTTGGGCGGGACAAACATCAAGTTGGGACTAGTGGACGATAGTGGCCAAACAATCGAGTATCATTCTGTCCCAACAAACGTAGAGCAAGGGCCTGATCAGGCAGTGGAGCGGATCGCAAGTGGTGTAGCACATTTGCTTGAAGAGGCACTCGTCACTAAATCAGATGTTGTTCGAATTGGTCTGGCGACCCCAGGACCGATGGATCTAGAGGCGGGACTCTTACTCACACCAGGGAATCTCCCCGGTTGGTGGGACTTTCCCATTCGCGAACGAGTCGCTGCGAAATGCGGACTTCCTGTCCGATTTGCCAACGACGCAAATGCCGCGGCCTACGGTGAGTACTGGCAGGGAGCAGCAGCCGATACCCATAGCATGGCGCTGCTTACCCTGGGAACGGGTATTGGTGGCGGTGTTGTTATCCGAGACTTGTTGGTGGAGGGGCACATAGCTGTGGAGCGGAATGTGGTTTCATCCTAATTGACCCTCGACCCGATGCTCGGCGCGATTCCCTTAAACTTTCCGGTACGCTAGAGGCCTATTGTGGCTCCTATGGGGTCGTGGGAAGAGCGTCGGATGCCTTGGCAGGAGGTCGCGAAAGCACATTGTCAGAGACACTTAGCTCAACCGAATCGCTTACTCCGTTGGCCATTGCACAAGCAGCCGAGGCGGGTGATTCGTTGGCATTGGAAATAGTCCTGGAAACGGCTCGCTATCTTGCTCTGGGGATTGGGACCTTGATCCACATTGTTGATCCGGGGTGCGTCGTTCTTGGCGGGGCAATGAATTTTGGCGGTGCAGGGCACCCTCTTGGAGAGCAGTTTCTCCAGAAAGTTCGCGATGAACTGCGACCTCGCCTCTTACCCCCGCTTCGCAAGCTACTGCAAGTCGAGTTCGCTAAACTTGGCGGCGATGCGGGCTACATCGGCGCAGCTGGATTGGCCAGACTGGAGCATCTCAAACAATGCGATGTTTTAGTCCCCTAGGCCGCATGTCGACTTGATATTCGATTCAAAGACCATCCCTCCATTGTCCTCGCCACATGACCTCGCCCCAATATATTCGCAATTTCTCCATCGTTGCCCATATCGACCACGGTAAGAGTACTCTCGCCGATCGACTGATGGAAATCACTGGAACAGTAAGTTTCAGGGAGATGAAAGAGCAGTTACTCGATGATATGGCACTTGAACGCCAAAGGGGCATCACTATCAAGTCCCATGCGGTGACGATGCACTACCAGTACCAAGGGCACAAATTTGAACTCAACCTGATTGATACTCCTGGGCATGTGGACTTTCAGTACGAAGTGTCTCGGTCGCTGACGTGCTGCGAGGGAGCCGTGCTCCTTGTTGATGCATTTCAGGGTGTCGAGGCCCAGACGGTCGCCAATGCCTACGCGGCTATGGAGCATGATCTGATGATTGTTCCCGTAATGAACAAAGTCGATCTGACGCACGCTCGTCCTGACGAAGTCCGTGAGGAAATGGAACACACCTTGGCCATCCATGCCGAAGAAGTCTTGGGTTGTAGTGCCAAGACCGGCATGGGCTGCAAGGAGGTCCTGGAGGCGGTGATCGAACGAGTTCCTGCTCCTCAAGGCGATCCCCATGCGACTTTGCAGGCGATGATCTTTGATGCGGTGTACGATGAATTTCGAGGTGCGATCACTTACATCCGAGTGATGAATGGAACCGTTCGCAAAGGACAGAAAATCAAGTTTCTGCAGCAAGGAACAACGCACGAAGTTATCGAGCTGGGTCATTTTACACCCCGGCGAAAAGCGACCAATTCATTAGCTGCAGGTCAGGTGGGATACCTGATCTGCAACATCAAGACACTAGACAAGGTTAACATCGGCGATACTGTGAGCGTCGCAACTGGTGAACCAGCCCTCAAGCTGCCCGGCTATCGGGAGCCAAAAAGAATGGTTTTTTGCGGGCTCTATCCCTCCGATGGTCAGGATTTCAAGCAACTTCGCGAAGCACTCGACAAACTTGTGATTAACGATCCGAGCTTTGAGTTTTCGCCCGAGACAAGCGACGCGTTGGGGTTCGGGTTTCGCTGCGGATTTCTTGGCTTGTTGCACATGGAGATTATCCAGCAGAGGTTGGAACAGGAAGCCGACATCGATCTCGTGCAGACCGCTCCCAACGTTACCTACGAAATCGTCACGAAGACCGGTGAGACCATGGAGGTTCACACACCGCAGGATGTGCCAGATCAGGGCGATATCGAGGAATTCCGTCAGCCGATTGTACGTGTCAGTTTCGTGCTACCGACTGAGTACATCGGCGGCATCATGAAACTCTGCACCGATCGCCGGGGGACTTATGTGCGGACCGAGTATCTCTCGCCCACACGTGCAATGTTGGTTTACGACTTGGCTTTGGCCGACGTAATCTACGATATGCACGACAAACTCAAAAGTACCACCCGCGGCTACGGTACTATGGATTATGAGCTCTTGGGCTACGAGCCGGGGGAACTAGTGCGGATGGACATCCTCGTAAAAGGCGAGCGCATTGATGCCCTGTCGATAGTTTGCGATCGTCGCGATGCGGATGTGCGCGGACGGGCAGTGATTAAGAAGCTCAAAGAGGAAATTCCTCGCCATATGTTCGAAGTTCCTTTGCAAGCCGCCATAGGCACGCGCGTGATAGCTCGAGAAAATATCTCCGCGATGCGCAAGAACGTGACCGCCAAGTGCTACGGCGGCGACATTTCCCGCAAACGCAAACTGTGGGAGAAGCAGAAGGAAGGCAAAAAACGGATGAAGTCCATTGGGTCGGTCGACATTCCACAGAAGGCATTCCTGGCGGTGCTGGAGACTGGGGAAGAAGAGGGGAAGAAGAAGTAGGCGTTTCTCACTTACGCTCAGAAACTGCCTGTTTCAAGTGGATTGCACACAGATTGCAGAACCCTGAACTCATGGCGGCCAATCGGTAAGTCACTTCGCCGGTAGCAACTCGGCGAACTTGGCTGCGCGATGCACCCATGACTTCAAAACAGAACCAGACTTGATGCCTGCCGATTCGACCAGTGCCCAGCCTCGCATCACTTTGCCGGTGATGTCCATTGGTCGTACATGGGTCTCGGATTGTGTCTCGTCGTGCTTCTTTCTGGCCAGCCGAACGACAAGCGAGCCCTTCCAGGCTCCTACGCACATGTTGCCGTTAGCCATAAAACAGACGCCGCCAAACATCTTCTTTTCAGAATCAACTTTGTGGCGTTACAGTATTGGCCGAATCCGGGCGACTAGGATTTCGTCAACTTCAGTCACGGAGTGTGCTTGGAATTAGAAGTGAGGATTTAAACTTAACGCAAGAGTGGGGATGACAGGAGTTGAACCTGCACTCCCGAAGGAACTGGAACCTAAATCCAGCGCGTCTGCCAATTTCGCCACATCCCCTCTTACGTCGTGCTGAGCATCAAAGTATAGTCGGCGGCTGGTACTACGGCTAGCCGATTTTCGGAAACGGTTATTGGGAAAATTCCTGCAAACAAGGCAAATCATGAGCAATGTCCCCCTTGATCTGAAGGCCAATCGGGAGTCCGGTCAACTGCATGTGGCCTGGGGCGACTCGCAGATTGATTTCCCGTTCGCCTTTCTCCGCAGACAGTGCCAGTGTGCCCATTGTGTAAATGAATGGACCGGTGAGCAGATTCTTGATCCTGCGTCGGTGCCCGAAGATATTTCCATTGAAAGCATGGAGCTTGTGGGGAGCTATGCGGTTCGCATCCATTGGACGGATGGGCACAATGCTGGGCTTTTCACCTGGGAGCGACTGCGAGAATTGTGCAGGTTGCTGAATTCATAGCCGAGTCTCCCCGAGTTTATGTTTTCACTCGAAGTAGTCGCAATATCAATCACCCGAAACGGACCTGCACAATATGATGCGACTCGGAGAGTCGTGCTACGCTTCTACAAAGATGCATCGCTCGTATTGCCATGCAATACATTCATGTGAACTTCCAGGGGATGAATCACGCCACGGCTCTCCACCTCAAAGCGAATCATGGAAGCCTCGTTAGCGATCTGTGATTGGACATGCTGCAAGAGTTCATTGCGGTCAGCAAAGTCCTTATCATCGGCTGCATAGATGCGGTCATTGACTTGGAATCCTGCACGATCTGCAGGGGAATGTGGCACCACACGGGTGACATAAACCGATTGAGGTTCCGCTGGGTCATCACGCCACGAGAGCCCCAGTTGTACTGGATTTCCAGAGAGAGGGACGGACACGTCCAGTTGCTCGTCGATTCCCGCTCGCTTGATGCTCATTTGGAGTGGCGAATCACTTTGCAAAGCGAGAGACTCCAGCATGATGCCGTCAGATAGTGGCAAATTGTTGACCGAGACAATCTTATCGCCGCGTTGGACGGTGCTATTTGTCTCAAGGCCATCTTTCACTTCTAAGGAACCATCCGCCGCTTTCTCCCATGTGAAACTAAGTCGTGACGCCATAGGGGGGAGCGGTTTCTCGAGTCGCGTCTGGTTGAATGGGTTATCCAACCTCGCTGCACTTCGATATTCAGGTAAGTAGTCCGCGTCGGCAAGCTCCACGACTTGCTCTAGCATATAGCTGGTGACCATTCGAATACCCGGGATGTTGATTTTCTCTACGTCATCCGACGGACGGTGATAGTCATCATGGAGTCCGGTATGGATGTAGAGTGAAGGAATCTGCTTTTGGAAGAAAGTCCAGTGATCGCTGTTGTTCTTGTATTCCCAATTAAAATCGAGCCACGCTTCGTTGAGATTGGGGGTACTCATAAGCCGACGGAATCCGCTGCCGCTCCGCGTCCCCCCCACTTCGATTCTGCCATCAGTCAGACGACCGACCATATCGACGTTTATTGCGAGCTTCACACTACTAAGAGGCACCGTCGGCTTGCGTACCCAATAAGAGGAACCCAGCAGCCCTTTTTCTTCGCCATCCCAGAAGGCGAACAAAATTGATCGCCTGGGGCGTTGCTCGGTGCGGGTGAGGGCATCTATCAATTCCAACACGGCCGATACCCCACTGGCATTGTCATCTGCTCCATTATGGACGTAGCCAAAAGGACCGAAGCTATTGCGGCGGTTGCCATATCCGACGTGATCGTAATGGGCACCTACGATGATAGTTTCGTGTTTGAGATCGGGGTCAGAACCAGGTAGCAGTGCTAGAAGGTTTTGCGAATGCCCTTGGAAATGTTGTTGGAAAGTTCCATTTGTACCGGCAGGTTCGAGACTTGTTTGTTGAACCAATTCCAGAATGTACTTGGCGGCCGCGTGGCCTCCACGCGAGCCGGCCTCACGTCCTTCAAGCATATCCGCTGCCAGATAATCGACGTGTCCCTGAATTTCGGCGGTCGTGATCGAGGCGCGCGCGATGTCATACCAGGCGTTTTCAGCTGCATCAGCTAGCAACGAGATTGCCGCCAGAAAGCTCACCAAAAAGGCACACAAGAAGCGATATCGAAGATTCAGACAGAGGCGGGTCATTGAGTGTCCTGAATTGGAGCAAATAATACGAATTCGTATGTCTGAATTAACTATCGTCTACCCCTCTGGAAGACTAGTCTCAGTTTGTTCAAAGTCCGCTCGTAGCGGTGGCAACTTCCATTTGTGGCAGCTGCCCCCGAGGGCCCGAAAACTTTATTTGCCAATACAGAATTGACTAAAGATACGGTCCAACACGTCGTCGGTATAGACGGCACCCACTACACGGCCCAGGTCCGAGAGGGCTGCACGCAAGTCAGCGGCCACCAGTTCCTCCCCACCTCGGGCGGAGAGTGTCTCCAAGGCGTTTTTTAGAGAGTCACGGGCATTTCGCAGGCTCTCGCTGCAGCGGGCGGCAGTCGCAGCAACTCCTGAAGAGGCTAACTTCTCCGAACTACCTAACAACTTCGTAATTGTCAGTTGCAACACAGGTAGGCCTTTTCCCGTAAGACTGCTGCAAAATACCACATGAGGATGAGGACGGTTGACGGATTCGCATCCTTCTAACAGATCGCTCTTAGTAATCGCCAGGCAATTGGAAGCTGTATTGTGTGACGAAACTAGGAAGTTAGCTATTTCGTCCTCGAAATCCTCGTCCCTTGAGTCCACACATAGCACGCAGCAGTCTGCCTGCTTTCGTTGGGTCTCCGTCATTTCCTGGGCGATGCTCATGATCGATTCAACACGACCCACTGTTTCGGTTCCAGCCGTGTCAATGACTTCACAACATTGTCCACCCAGATTGATCGTAGTCGACAAGAAGTCGCGTGTCGTGCCGGCTACCTCCGATACCAATGCTCTCCGGCCTTCTGAAATCACACCAAACCTGTCGGCAAGGGCGTTGAACAGACTACTTTTTCCCGCATTCGGTTTCCCCACCAAGACGACGCGGGGAGAGGTCAAGTGTTGGTTGCGATTAGCCAACTGATCGAGGACAGCTTGGACCCTATTCACAGCCTCGACTAGTTGCGACTTGAGATCCTCAGCAGAAATGAATTCGATGTCTTCTTCCACAAAATCAAGCCCGGCCTCCAAGTGGGCCAACAACATGAGCAGCTGTTCACGAAGTTGAGCGAGTGGCTCAGACAGTCCACCGGCAAGCTGCACTAAGGCGGACTGAAAATCGTCGTCTCCGGTGGCGTTAATGAGCCCAAGCACGGCTTCTGCCTGAGTTAGGTCTAGGCGGCCTGCGAGGAAAGCGCGAAGGGTGAATTCCCCCGGTTCGGCAATCCGCGCCCCGAAGCGACACAACGTCTCCAAGGCGAAGTCCAATAGAGGGGGCGAGCCTATAGTGTGTAGCTCAACGCTTGGTTGGCAAGTATAACTCCGCTCACTGGGCCAGAGAAACATGTCACACGGCAATGAGGCGGCATTATTTAATCGCAGATTGCCGACGACCGCTTGTGCTGAATTGACTGCTTCAAGCTGTAATTCTTGTTCTACCTGTTCAAAGCATTCGTTCAAGCAAGTGAGCATTGCTGGTCCGCTCAGGCGAATCATCCCCCTCGCCGATACTCCTGGGGCGGTGCCGATTGCAGCAATCGTGTCAGTGATATTTGGGACCATAGGAGTAAGTGTTAATGCCTCGGAAAACTCGATAAAGCATCCGACTTGACCGTTAGAACCATCATTCTCACGAAGGCGAGGACACAGAAATCAACACGATATATCTGGGTTCCGACCTGCACGGGAATGACATCTTGCCAAGACTACCGTTTTTTCTTCGGCCGTTTTGCCTGTTTGCTAGTCGCTGCGCCATTCTTGGAACTGCGATTGATTGAGCGAGGGCTCTCAGGCGATGTCGCAAAATCGAGACTCGGCGCAACGGGAGCCGGGATCAGTTTTCGTTCGGCGATGCCCCATAAACTTGAAGCGATGAAGTAAATACACAATCCGGCAGCAACCTTATAGAACAAGAGCCCCATGAAAACCATCATATATTTCATCATCTTCTGCTGCAGTGCCGCTTGCTCGTTTGCAGGCTCTGGCATCACCAGCTTCTGTTGCAGAATAAATAAACCGCACGTCACTAGTGGCAAGATATTCAAGTAGGGACCCAGGCCAAAAAACCCTTCACCGCTATTAATGAAGTCAGGCATGTACTTTGACCAGTTCCAGAGCATATCCGGGGCCGCCAGATTCGAGCACCATCGTATCGCGTCGCCGAAGAGAGGTGCCTGCCGCAATTCCACGTCCACGGCCAGCGATCTATACAGACCAATGAATACGGGCAGCTGGATAAACATCGGGAGACAGCCTGCAAGAGGATTGATCTTATGCTTGCGATACAATTCCTGCATAGCTTGCGACTGCTTGGGTGTGTCGTTCTTGTACTTCTCTTTGAGCTTGTCCAATTCTGGCTTGAGCTGCTGCATTTTAGCCATGCTTTGCATCTGCTTGCGGCTGATGGGGAACATGCAGCTTCTCACTAACACTGTGAGCAATACGATCGCTATACCGTAATTATGGACGATACCATAGAAGAAGTGCAGAATCGCCAACATCCCCTTGGCGACGGGGGCGAACCAGCCGTAGTAGATCAGGTCACTGAGGGAATACTGGGGGCTGTTCACCGCCAAATAGTTTGCCAAGAGATCTGGGCGCTTGGGTCCGGCGAAGATCGTGTAAGATTGCTGAAGTGATGCCCCCGGCTGGATCACGTTCGCTTTGCTTATCAACCGGCATGTGACGTTGGCAAACATCCCGTCATTGGAACGTGGCTTCGGTGGAGGACTCAACAGGATAGGCTGTACCACTTCCAGCCACACTTCATCAGGGGATTGCTTTAGCGGCAACAAGACGGAGGCAAAGTACTGGGCATCAACCCCCATGAAGGCCATTGAGCCTCCTTCAAAATTGGTGCCATCACCTTTGGCGATCGTTGTTGGAGACTGTTCAGCCGTATCGCCTCCAAAGTAGCGGCCTACTACGTCGCGCAGTCCGGCTGCTCCCCAAAGGCGACCAAACTTGCGGGCATACCACCAACCTTCGATTGGTAAACCATTGGGGCCATCGAGTCGGTACGCCACTTCGGTAGCCTGCTCCCCCAAATTGCGAATCTCGATATCGAGAGTCAGCGAATAACCTGGATAATTAATGTTGTCCTGCTGGTCGGGTGGGATCGGTTCCATGCGGAACGTTTTGATGACTTCTAAACTCTGATGCGGTATCAATTGGCGGAAAGAGATACTCTCCGAATTAGAGTCGACAATTTCCCAGTTACTATCGAGCAGATGGAGCCCAGCTATTTCTGCTTCTCCTTCAGCAATCTTCTCCAAACCAATTTTTTCCATAGTCAATTGGTAGGATGGGGGAGCAGGAAAGTCCTCCGGCAGATCACCTGTACGGAGGAGAATATTCTCGCTCTCTGGACGAATTACCTCCAAGGGCCTCCACCTAAGGGTCACATCAGCCTTGAATGGCTGTCCATCACCTCTCGCACAGTTCAGTTGAATCTTGGATTCGGGCCTACGGCGAGAAAGAACCTGGTGCAAATCTTGGATCGTTTCAAGATTGGCGATTCCTTTTTTGTCTTCCACCGAGAGGAGCCGATCCCCGACTTCGATACCTGCCTTTGCGGCGGGTGTGCCTGTTCCTACGACTTGGACGAGTAGGCCTCCTTTAGGGGAGACTACTAGTTCCAGTTGCCCCAGATAGCCACCACGGTCGTGGAGATCTCGGAAGCGGGAACTCGCCAATTCCACTCGTCGGAGTGAGCCGCCATGATTCGTAAAAGTGCAGAGCAAACGGAAGGGCGAATCCGAGTCTATTGATCCGAGTGTCAAATAACTCAGAGGAGAATCTTTTGCCACGGGGAAGTCTGCCGGAACGTCAGAGTCCTCTTTGGCGGGATCTTCGACCACTTCCTCTGGCAAGGGATTAGCAACGTCGTTCTCGCCAGCAAGCTCTGCTGCCGGAACCCCCGGTTTTTCATCTGGTTTCTTCGCATTCCGGGCAGGAGCCAGAAACATGCTGTTGAGAACCAGCACGCCAAACGAAAGAGCCAGAAACAATACTATGCGGCGTTGATCCACTAACAAAGATCCTTAGGTATGATAGACGATTAATACATGCCGCGGTCGTGAAGGCTACCGCTAAAACCAGCCTGCCATGTTCAAAATCACTGTGTGGGCGATAGAACCTATCAAAACGGCACTATTGCCGCGATATTTACTCACCCGGAAGACCAGCCTGCGAAAATTGCGAGGCGAAATACTAATTACCGGCCTTCCTTGATGCGGTCGCCGAGAAAGTTATCCAGATCGGGAGTCTGATAGATTTTCTCGGCGGTCTTGGCGTTGTCGTATTCCACACGGTGGAAAGTCAACTTGTCATCTTCCTGCACAATATAACAGGAACGAGGATCACCGTCGCGCGGTTGCCCCACTGAGCCCACGTTTACCATGAACTTCTCGTCACGGTATTCAAACACATGGTTGGTTTGCTCGGGCGTGATGAATTCCAAACTCTCTAAAAACACGCCTGGAACATGCGTGTGACCCTGAAAACTTGCCTTATTTATTAGTCCGAAGAGTTTTTCCATCTTTTTTTGATTGTAGATATCTTCGGGGAACACATACTCATTTACCGGATTTCGAGGAGAACCATGCACATAGAGCCAAGGGTCATCGCGATGGACCCGAGGGAGGGTACCTAGGAAATCCCAGCGGCGGTCAATTTGATCGCGTGGCCCAGTGGCGTTCTCAAGTTGGCTGCGCGTCCAGAAGATCGCTCTCTCTGCCCCACTGTTAAACCCTTCAGGGTCAAACATGGCTCCTTGGTCATGATTGCCTAAAAGGCAGATGCCAGTCTTCTCGATCACTTTATCAAGGCACTCGCACGGATTGGGCCCGTAACCGATGATGTCACCGAGGCAGAAGACCTCATCAATTCCCTGGCTGGCAATATGGGCGAGCACTGCTTCGAGTGCTTCGAGATTGCCGTGAATATCGCTGATTACCGCACGTTTCACCGGAGAGACGACCTCACATCAACTAGCGTGAACAAAAATTGCTGGACTAGCGAGAGAGTACCCCCCTCACGGACACGGGCCCCTAAGAGCCAGCATCGCGGTGCTATTGCCAAACTGCCAGTCTAAGGACCCCTTGGAAGAGGGTCAAGGACGCAATCAAGGCATCCCATACACTGTTCCCACAGAATCGGCGCTCTTTCCTAGGGGGTTCCAAGCTTTTCTCCGAAGGTGGGGTCATGCGGCGTACCACCCTTGGAAGGGGGCAGCCTTGATGCTACTTTCAAAGGTTTGGACCTCCTTATTTGGCTTTGGGAAGTGAAATTAACTTGCGAATTCTTGCTATTGAAACCAGTTTAAGACAGGGTTCTTTGGCGACGCTGGATGCTTCCCACTCCCCAGTAACTCTGGTTGCCGAGAGGCTGCTTCCCAGTGACCAGCGGTCTGCACAATCCCTTCTTCCTACACTTTCCCAGTTATGCAGTGAGAGCGACTGGCAACCCAGCCAGATCGAGTTGATTTGTGTGACAACCGGTCCTGGGTCTTTCACCGGGTTGCGAATTGGCGTGACCGCTGCCAAGGCACTTGCCTTCGCAGTGGGGGCGAAACTCGTTGGTGTCCATACGCTTGCCTCATTGGCAGGGAGCGTGCCACATGCTGGTGGAAAATTGTGGGCAATCCTCGACGCCCAGCGCCACGAGCTTTTCGCGGCATGCTTCAAAGGAGCTGATATTCCGCAATACCCGGATACTCGAGTTTTGAGTAGTGATGAGTGGCTGGCGGAATTGAAAGCAGGCGACTCAGTAATGGGACCTCCGCTTGGTATTCTAAAGGATCGATTGCCGTCTGACGTCACTCTCGTAGATAAGAGTTTATGGCACCCCCAAGCGTCGCTTGTGGGGAGACTTGGGTATGAAATGTATTCGGCAGGAAGTACAGTTGATCCGATGCAGTTGATTCCCAGCTATTTTCGCAAGAGTGCCGCGGAGGAAAAAGCGGACGCGGCAACACATGAGTGATGTTCCCCCATAGAGCAGGCTTCAAGGCTGGGAAGAAATGTCAGCCAAGATGGCTACCCCACATTCAGCACTTCCTCTGACGCAGCGATGGTGCGATCTATATCATCTTCTGTATGAGCGGATGAAACGAACAGCGCCTCGTATTGGCTGCATGGGAGGTACACTCCGCGATCCATCATGCCCCAGAAGAACTGGGCATATCGCTCGGTGTCGCAGAGGCTTGCTTGTTCCCAGCTGGTGATCGCGTTGCCATGGAAGAATAAGGTCATCATACTTCCCACTCGAGCGATAGTGTGTGGTATATTGGCCTCTGCGGCGGCGCAGTGAAGCCCCAATTCTAAACGAGAAGCAAGCTGTTCCAAGCGATCGTAAAGTGGCTGCTCCTTAAGAATCTTTAGCGTTGCGCACCCGGCTGCTGTGGCCAGTGGGTTCCCGCTCAGTGTGCCGGCCTGAAAAACCTTTCCAGCAGGAAGAATGTGCTTCATTACCTCCTCACGGCCACCGTAAGCGCCAACCGGCAGTCCACCTCCGACTATTTTTCCTAATGTCGTGAGATCGGGCTCCAGTCCCAGGAGTTGCTGGGCCCCGCCAAACGCTACACGAAAACCGCTCATCACTTCATCGCAAATCAACAAGGCACCATGCGCCTTCGTGAGTCGGTTGAGTGCAGTAACAAACTCCTGGGTGGGAACCACGACTCCCATGTTGCCAACCACGGGTTCGAGAATTACTCCAGCAATCTTGTCGCCATGTGTGGCAAAAGCCTTTTCCAAGCCAGATACGTCGTTGTATTCCAGAACCAATGTGTCCCGTGTAGTTCCGACCGTAACGCCTGGTGAGTTTGGAGTCCCCAGCGTCGCCGCCGAACTTCCCGCGGCCACCAAGAGGCTATCGACATGGCCATGGTAGTTCCCGGCAAACTTGATAATCACATCTCGGCCAGTATATCCGCGGGCCAACCGTACGGCACTCATCGTGGCCTCCGTGCCCGAGCTGACCAGCCGCACCATTTCCACGGAGGCCACAGCATCGATAATCCGTTCGGCCAGTTCACTCTCGGCTTCGGTGGGGGCACCATAACTAGTTCCCTTGGATAGTGCCTCTTCCAACGCCGCAATGACTGTCGGATGGCGATGCCCCAGAATCATCGGTCCCCATGAGCCGATGTAATCGAGGTATTTGTTCCCGTCCACATCGAACAGATGGGCTCCTTCTGCCCGTTCGATGAAGATTGGCGTCCCGCCAACGGCACCGAATGCACGAGCCGGGCTGTTGACGCCTCCTGGCATGAGGTCCATTGCTTTTTCAAAGGCTGCCTCGCTTTGGGGGCGAGATTTCTTCGGTAGGGTCATATGAGATCCTGCGTGCGTGGAGGTGTCTGATTTCGTGATTATAGCTGCCGACTCGTATGAAGCGACACCTCCAGAGGTCTACATGCTCATCTGTCATTTGTCTATCCGCGTTGGTTGAAGCACAAGATCCAAAATCTTCAGTAGACGGATAGTAAGCAACGGAGATATTTCTAAAACATCCAACTCCCTCGGTCATCAAATAGCTTGCCGACCATACTGCTGGCCTAAGAGTTATCAATTCGAGTACAACTGGATCGAAATGAGCTGCCAAGTGGATGTGAGAAAGTAAGATTTCGCCGAGAAAGGCGAGCTTTTCGATACCTCTCCAATTGGCGCATCATTTGCTATCATGTTTATAGAACAGAGAGTCAGCTTCGGCAGATTCAAGAGTAAGGAGAAATGTGATGAGAAGGCTTGTGTTAATTGGTGCGATGTTGTTCGTAGGCGGGTTGTTGGCAAGTGTAGCCGACGCCCAGATCTACTATGGTCGCGGTCCTGCAATCTATCCGTATGCCGTTCCTTCCTATTCCTACTACGGTGGGTGGTATCCAGGCAGTTACGGGAACATCTATGGCAATTATGGTTCCTACCATGTGATGACCCCGTACTGGAATGGCGGATACCGCTATCGTTATTGGTAGAAGAGTAGCGGTTAGTGGTTTGTAGTTAGGTCGGCTAGCGCTTGTTTTGCTTCGGCAACGACTTCGGCTGCCCAGTCTTGCTCGCCATACAGGTTCACCAATGCTCGGTACATCTGTGCGGCGCGATGTGGATTGCGCTGTGCGATCGTCCCAGCCAAACGTAGTTGTTCACTCAGTGCGGGGAGTAATTCTTCGGCGAGCTCTTCGTTTAATTGACGAAGCTTTTCCAGTTCTAGTCGCGCGAGAACCAACCAACGACGTTCATCCTCAGATAGATTACTGGCTTGAATTTTTGCTTCGGTCGCCCCTTCGACAGTCGCATCTGTGGGATCGTATAGAGCGATCAGATCGTCGAGCATCAGCTCACTTCGAGAAGGATTCTCTTCACTTATGTTCATTATTTGCAAATAAATCTGCTCAATTGGTCCCAGCTGGCCTGCATCGCTGAATCGACTTCTTGCACGGGCTTGTCGGGCTAGTTTCTGGTATTCCAACTGCTCAAGGTACCCAGCAACGGTTGCCGTACGAGGGTCGTCCGGAAAGCGAGCCATGAATTCAGATAACTCCGCTGAGATCGCGCGTAAGTCACTATCTCCTTCTTGCTCGATGGTGGCCGCGATCGTGTCGAATAGATCGTCGGCAGTAGGGGGCCGCGTTAGAGTCCAGCCCAACCAACCAATAGTGCCCAGTAAGAGAATCAAGGCTGTCCAACGAGCTAAGAGCGAGAGGTTGCCATCAGAATCTTCCTGGTGCTTTCGACGCTGGTTTTCTTCGTCGAGGGTAGTAAAGCGCGTCTCAGTTGGCCGGCCTGGAACTTGTGGATCCACCGGGCCAAGCGTCGGCGTAAGAGGCGAAGAAACGGAAGGGATGGATTCTGGTTGAGCGATTGTGGGAGCATCGAAGAGGTTACTGGGATCGCCTACCTCTTCCTCCTCCATTACCAGATATTCTGGTTCCTTAGAACCGTTGGTTGCATCCGACTTCATTGCCGAAGTTAAATCTGTCGCCTTGGTTCCCAGGTCGTTTTCATTGTGTTCAGAAGGTGCCGCTTTTGATTGAGGCTCTTCTGGTTTTGCTGGTCGAGAAAGAGCTCTCTGCATCGCTTCCATGTGCCGACTCAAAACCAGTATGTTAGGAAATCTTTCATCCGGATCCTTCGACAGTAGTTGCTGGATGAGACGACTGAGTTGGTCGGGCGTGTCGGGGGCGAATCGCTGGACTGGTTCTGGCTCAGCAAACCGCTGCATTTGCAGCATTTCAGGCATCGTCTTGGCTCGGAAAGGAGGCCGTCCGGCAAGTAGTGCATACATCACTCCACCGAGGCTGTATTGATCGCATTTCTCTGTGACGGGTCGGCCATCCGCTTGCTCGGGAGACATGTAGTCGGCGGTGCCGAGTACTCCCCCTGCGGTAGTAAGTTGAGTGCCACCAAACAAACGTGCGATGCCAAAATCGGCAATTTTGATTTGGCCCTCTTTGGTCAGCAAGAGATTCGCTGGCTTGATGTCGCGATGTACCACCCCATGGTCGTGGGCATGTTTGAGTGCGCGGCAGACTTGAATGCCAATGGATAGGGTTTCCTGCCAATTGAATCGACGGCCGGAGTTAATCTCCTCCTCGAGGCTCGTCCCTTCGACAAGTTCCATGGAGTAAAAGAGAATTCCTTCCTGTTCGCCGTAGCCGTAGAGTCGGACAATCCCGTCGTGCTTGAGCTTCTTGAGAGAGTCGATTTCCGATTCAAAACGCTCACGGAAGCCCTCGGCCATTGCTAGCTGAGGTGCTAGTGCCTTGACTGCTACATGAGCACCAGTGGGGTCCCCCGGTCCTTCGTAGGTCGCCTCATAGACAGCACCCATCCCGCCTTTCCCGATTTGGCGTTCAATGTGATAGGGACCCAGCTTCTCTATTTTCATTAGTTGTCCCAATATGGTCCGAATCTCCAAGTTGGCTATTCTCGACTCGAGGAGTCGCGCCGACGGTATTCGCTCTATTACCATCCTACCAACGTACTTGTCTTGCTGCTAGCAGATGCTGCGTTCTGGAAGACCTTGAGCGGGTGGCTCGAATTATCTATAAGCCACGGTCAATCTTACTCATTTCCCCATTGCACAAGTAAAAATCTACTCACGCTCTGACGAGGGCAAGCATATGGATCGGATGTTCTTTGTACCAACTGACTGCCGAATTTCGAAGACTCTCATAGGTCTTTTCTCCAGCATTGCAATTGTAGCGGTGCTGACCAGTGCTGCGCTTTGTGAGGTTACTTTCCCCTATGTGGCGTATGTAAGCGCACCTCAGACTTTTGCGCGTGGTGGTCCAGGTCAGCAGTACTATCCCACTCAGCAATTACCTCAGGGTTTAGCCTTGGAGGTCTATCGTCACGATAGTGAAGGCTGGTGTGCCATCCGCCCACCGGAAGGTAGTTTCTGTTGGATCGCTGCGCACGAGATCCATCGGCTTGATCAACACACTGCGGAGATCGCCGTTGAGAGCGCAATCGCCCGCGTGGGGAGCAGTGTCTCGCCAGCCCGCAGTGCCGTGCAAGTGATGTTACATCGTGACGAAAGAGTCCGCTTGTTGCCTGCGGCAGCTACCGATGACCCGCGTTGGGTTCGCATCGCTCCGCCGTCAGGAGAATTTCGTTGGGTTGCTGCGGAGAGTGTCTCTCGAACACCGCCATTGGAGCATTCTGCAGGGGTACAACAGGCTTCCGGTTGGATGAAGCAATCGCTGGTCACAGGAGTCTCAAAGGACAACAATCGAGGCTTTACCCACCTTGTGCAAAATGCAGTTCCCATTCAGTCGGCCAATTCTGAATCGGATATTGCAACCGCGACACCGATGCCCTCAGCTCTAAGTAGTCCACCACTGCTTTCAGCTGGAACTGCAGACAAAGTTGAAATTGTGGCGGGATCCCCCGCAGCAGCACAGGTGTCGCAATTCTCTGGAAGGAATGCGGATGGTTCCTCTCCTCCGACACACGCAGTACCTCGAGTGAGCACTTCTCCAAGAATTCGATTTGGCAATTCCCCTTCGGTCTTGGGGCCTGAAACGGAACGTGTAGAGGAATTGCAATTGCGACTCTCCCAAGTGGTGGTTCACCCCAAAGAGGAGTGGCAGTTCGACCAAATTGAATCCGAGATTCAGGTACTCATGGAAAAGAGTGATTCTGTGTCCGAACACGAGCATTTGCACGAGTTATTAGAACGGATCGCTCAATTTAAACACGTTCAAGCGGGGCTGCCAAGTTCACCGCCCGTGGAAGGTTCCTCGGTCCCGAATCCGGAGAACGGTCAGTTCACGGGCCAGACATCTCGAGTTCGAGAGTTGGCCGAGCTCGATTTGAAATCTGACGATCCGTTTGATTCGAAATCTGGTGGTCCCAATGAGCCGCGTTACGATGCGGTCGGCCGCTTGAAGCCAGTTGCATCCAATGGGAAAGATGCCCCCAGCTATGCTCTCGTTGACGACAAGGGGGCAGTCATTTCGTTCATCACCCCGACTCCCGATTTGAATCTGCAACCGTATTTGGGAATGCGTATTGGGGTGAATGGGTCACGTGGTTTTATCCCTGAATTCCGCAAGGCTCATGTCACCGCGGGTCGGGTTACTTTGATCGAGGACCGGATTCGGCGGTAGCTAGTTCGTGGGGCAGGGATCTTGCCTACCTTGCAATCATTGACAGGCAACATGCCTGCCCCACGGATATTCACCTCGCCTCACGCATGATACGGGCTGCTAATTCTGAGACGCGAGAATCCTGATCATGGACAGCTATCTCTCTGGCAAACTTTACAAGATGAGGATCGTTGGTCGTGGCCAATGCGGTTAGCGCTTCGAGCCGCACTTGGGCGTCTTTGTCTCCGAGCAAGACTTGCAGCCAGCGACGCGCTGAACGGGCAGGCAGCACCTTTAGTTCGCCTACCAGCCGCAACCGATCGGCAGGATCGGAAGATAGCAATCGATCAAGGACCGAAAGTTCTTCGTCGGTGATTCCGCGTTCACGCAGAACAATTCGAATCGCACCAGCAGTATAGAAGTCTGTTGAGGGTAATCGTTTTAACAAGGCACCTGTGCTTTCCTTATGCAACGCGGCGATGGTAGCTTGCATTTCATCTGGGGCAGGAACGTCGATCAGTGAGGTCGTCGAGTTTTCTCTCTGCGAGTCGCTTGACGTCTGATCTTCTGTCCGTTGCTCGATGGTTGCCGGTGCATCTAACGCAACTAATGGGCTTGCAGGATGCTTCTCGTAAGCCAAGTCTTGAGCCAACTCCAATGTCGTCGAGAGCGATTTGAAAGGCTCTTCGGCTAGTTTGATCGTGGTCGTTGATTTCGCTTCGATCTTTTCGGGAAGTGATTTATCGGCAGGTGAACTTGGAACTCTGCGTTTCAGCGAAATTGCGCGCTCACTAGGAATATTGAGTAGAACTGGTTTGGGTTGACCCTCCGTTGAAACTTGTAAGTTTCTTGTCGGCTCCGCATACTTGCCCTGGTTAAGCGTTCGCTTCCGTGGGCCCAGTGCAGGAACTTGTGCCAGAATCTTGTCGCAATCGGTCAATAAGTGGGCAGCATCCTTTGCTGGCAAGGCGTCAGCAAGTACTACTAACTCCAATGCCAGGCTGCCTGACCATTGTTGGCCAAGCGGGCCGAACTTCTGAATGTGTGTGGCCAAGGTGCTGGCCAACATGCGTGTTGGTTGGCTCAAATCAAAAGAAGGATCGACTTCGACCGTTGTTTTCCACGTGCCAAGTTTCTCTTCGATGATCTGACGGGCTTGGAGGGCTACGTTCGCTTGCTCGGCTGCTGCGGCCACCACCAACGCTTCGAGCGCCGAATCTCCCAAGCTTGCGATTTGCCTTAGCAAGATAAGATTTTTCGAAGGATTAGATTGCTCCATTTCCAGGATCAGACGTTGTGCGAGTAAACGCTCTTGCCTGGCTGCAACGTGTGGCCACGCAAACTTTACTGCTCCGATCAAGCCTGCGCACAGCACAAGGAGAAGTGCTGTTCGATTTAGTGGTTGAGTGTATTTCATGACATGCTAGCAAAGAGAAGTCTGACGGTTTTCATAGAAGCATGGAGGGGCGAATTGTCCCGGATGGCGCGGTTGGGAACAAGGGCAGCAATACGAGTTCTTGCTAGCATTCCAGTGGTCAAATCTAGAAATGCTGACGAGCGGGCGGCTCTCTAGCCGAATAATTCCTACGACCCGCAGGTCTTCTCAAGCACTGCGGAATGTTTAGGGGGGGGAATGCATGGTTGGTTGTCTGCGCATATTGTGCGCTTCTGCGCTCGGATCCAGGGGAAAACCCTGCTGGTGTCGTGCTTGGCGTATGCCGATTGCTGTGTTGGTTGTCACTTGCATGAATGCAGCTATCACAGAAATAGCGTATTCCGCAAACGAAGCTCATGAAGCGAGTACGTCGAGTGAAGCTCGCGAGGCGGCTGTCTCGGCAATTCCGTTCGCCAAGATCGCTGTTCGCTATCGCGGGCCCATGACCAAGGTGATCGACGATTGCACTCTGTATCGGCGCCTGCCGACGCAGATCGTCGATTGCGACCCAGCAATGTTCACCTTCATGGCCCAGAACCCAGACGCCTTGGTCGAAATCTGGAAACAGTTGGGTATCTCGCGAGTGAGTCTGGAACGCACCGGCGAAAACACCTTCAGCATGGCCGACGGAGTCGGAACCACGGGCAAGCTGGTTATCGTGGAGCAGACATGCGAAGCGGATGCTCAGAATCGCATCGTGATGTTCGGTGAAGGAGCCTACGAGGGGAAGCCCTTTTCGAAACCGGTTCACGCGCAATCGGTCCTCTTGCTCCGCAGTGGTTCGATGGTAGAAACGAACGGACGCACTTATGTCGCAGCACAATTGGATACCTTTCTCAAGATTGATCGAACCAGCCTGGAGTTATTTGCCAAGGCAATCCAGCCCCTAGTTGGGAGAACCGCCGACCGCAATTTTGCCGATACCATGACGTTTCTCAGTGGTTTCTCGCAAGCCTCGGAAATACGTCCGGAGCAGATCGAGCGGCTCGCCGTCAACCTGCCGCGGATCACACCCGATCGCCAACAGCAATTGGTACGGATCGCGTATCAGACGGGGAAGCAAAACGAAGCGGGAACCCGGGTGCGGGTGGCTGATCATAGTGAGCATGTAACACGCTGAATCGCTCTGCGTCAGGTGGTTAGTGGTTAGTGGTTAGTGGTTAGTGGTTAGTGGTTAGTGGTTAGTGGTTAGTGGTTAGTGGTTAGTGGTTAGTGGTTAGTGGTTAGTGGTTAGTGGTTAGTGGTCAGTGGTCAGTGGTCAGTGGTCAGTGGTCAGTGGTCAGTGGTGAGTGGTGAGTGGTGAGTGGTGAGTGGTGAGCAAGCGGTCATTGGAAATTGGATGAATCTTTTTCATTTCTGCGCACCGTTGGGGTGTTGTTGTCTTGCTGCGTTTCTCGGAAATCGAAAATCCAAAAAAGAATTAATTCATTTCGCCAGCCACGAATTGCCACAAATCGTTGTGGAGTAGCGACTTGCGAAAACGCCTCCTTCTCACGTTTTTGGAGTTTTTGAAAAAGAACCCCACCAAACTTGTCGCTGCTTAGTCTTCAATCGTGCCAAAGTAATGCAGCGCGCAAACCTAGCACGAGCAAACCCGTGAGACTCTGCGGGCGCTGGTGCGTTCTTAGGACTTCTAGCATGCTCCATTATCTAGATGCCAGGGAGGAAATCTACAACGATTCTTGTGCCAGTTTGTGGGGGACTGGGATCTGGGGCTAAGAACTTGGATAAGTGTAAACAGTACGTAACCACTACTCTTCCCCAGCCCCCAGCCCCTGACTCCCAACCCCCTCTAAAGTCGAAAGCCAGACTTGTCAGGCCGTGCGAGCGGTGGAAAGCTCATGATTCTTTTTCGATCCTGCGCACCGCAGGTGGTCTTTTGTCCCCGCACATTTTGTCGCAAATCTTCTCTACAAAACAAAACCCCCTCTCAATCTGTCGGTCCGGTGGGCTTCAACTCGTTGGCCGATCAAGACTTACGCAAATCACGTTGCCTCGGGGACGGTAAGGTTTTGAAAACTAAACCCCACGAATCTAGCCGCTAATTGCTCGTCCAAATCGCCAAACTCGTTCAGCGCGCGGACCTAGCGCGAGCAAACCCGCAAGACTTTGTGGGCGATAGTGTGTTCCTATTACATATCGCACGTACCATTATCAGGATGCCTGGGAGAAATTCCACAACAATTTTTGGGCCAAGCTGAAAACAGCCGCGCAGCGACCATTGGCTAGCCGCGAACGTTAGTGACCGGTCCAGTAAAAGGGGACATTCTACTTTTCGTTCGTGGTGATTCGTGCTAGAATGCTTCTATGCCAAGAACTGCCAGAGCGTCGTGCGGTGGGTATCTCTACCATGTCCTCAACCGGGGCAATGGCCGGCAAGAAGTCTTTCATAAGACTGGCGACTACTCCTCTTTCGTCGATCTGATGGTTGCGGCCAACGAGCGGTTGCCCATGCGGCTGGTCGGCTACTGCCTGATGCCCAATCACTTCCACTTATTGCTGTGGCCGTTAGAAGATGGAGACCTCAGTCGTTGGATGCAGTGGCTGATGACTTCGCACGTACGCCGCTACCATCGCCATTACCCTGGCAGTGGGCATGTGTGGCAGGGCCGGTTCAAGGCGTTTCCCGTGCAAGACGACGAACACTTCTGGACCGTGTTGCGATATGTCGAACGGAATCCATTGCGGGCAGGCCTGGTTCGGCGTAGCCAGGACTGGGACTGGTCGAGTTTGAAGCCGATAAGCAATCCGCCGGGCTTGCTGGCGGAGGGGCCGTTGGTCAAATATCGTGGTTGGACGAATTATGTCAACGGAGTAGAAAATTAAGCGGAGCTTGCCGCCCTGCGCCAGTCGACGGTCCGGGGTGCCCCCTTTGGGGAGGAGAAATGGCGAGTTCGCACCGCCAAGTCCCTGGGGCTGGAATCCTCACTTCGGCCCCGCGGCCGACCCCGTAAGCTGAAAAAGTAGAATGTCCCCTTTTACCTCGACCCCTTATCAATTTCCTTATCATCTTATTCTATTCGAAAAGTATCATTTCAGCCGAACGGCATGAGACTCTCATTGTAGCTGGATTCACAAGAATTCAGACGAAAAAACGAAAAGCTGGGAAATCTCCGAATTCTTGCAAATCCGGCTACGATTCGAACTGAAGAGTTCCACTCCGGTAGAGTGGACCTACAAAGAAGTATGACGCGGTTGGTACAAGGGTTGTGCGGCGCGGACGCGTTCTGCTGCGCTGGCGCTGTGCATCGCGGCTAACATGTCACTTGGCAAAATGCTTTTTGGCCAGGTCGCTCAGTCCTTTGAGATCGAGCTTGCCGGTGCCGAGGACGGGGATTTGTTCGACTTCCAGGAAGCTGTTGGTGCTGGGGAGCCAGAGATTGGGTAGGCCCAGCTTGGCCAGGTGATCGCAGATATCTTGGGGGGTGTGATCCAATTTGGTGTGGACCACGATAAGCCGTTCCCCTTTTCTTTCATCGGGGACGGCGGTCACGACAGCCTTCACTACTTCGTCTTCAGGAGTCTGCACGAGACCTTGGATGGCTTCTTCGATGTTGATGTGGGGGACCATTTCGCCGCCGATTTTTGAGAAGCGGCTCAGCCGGCCGGTGATTTGAATGAATCCCTGCTTGTCGATTAGCGCGATGTCACCCGTCACGTACCAGCCGTCGCGGAGGACTCCAGCCGTTTTGTCGGGATCGCCCAGATATTCCTTCATCACATTGGGGCCCTTCACCAGCAACATGCCGGGGGTCTCAACATCGAGCGGTTCGCCCGTGTCGGGGTCGACGATCTTTGCCGATACGCCGGGAATGGGTCGACCGACTGTCCCCTCTCGACAGTCTTCCTCACGACTTTGAGAACGTTTAGGAGGGACGTTGACCGATACCAGCGGAGATAGTTCGGTTGCTCCGTAGCCTTCCACGGGGCGGACACCGAACTTGGCTTCGAATTCGTCGCAGAGAGGAACCGGAAGTTTCTCCGCACCAGCGACCACGATTTCCAGTTTCGAGAAGTCTGCTGGTTCGCACTTTCGCAGATAGGACCGTAGAAAAGTGGGGGTGGAGAGCAACACCGTGACGCCCCATTTGCCGCACAGTTTGCCGACTTGTTTCGCATCGAGCGGCGTGAAGTGATACACGCAGCGGACGTCGAGTCCTAGCACAGTCCAGAGAGTGACCATGAAGCCGAACGAATGGAAAAAGGGCAGGATCCCCAGCAACGTGTCATCGCTCCGGAGGTGGATTACTTGGTCGATGGCCTCGACGTTGGAGCCGACATTGTGGTTGGTAAGCACTACTCCCTTGGGTTCCCCTGTGGAACCAGATGTGAAGATTACTGTCAGTTCGTCGTCACTCGTCATGCGATGCACGCCGAGGATGCGTTCCAAGACGGGCAGCGGAGTTGCATAGGCTTGCGTGACGCCGGCTAACTTATCGGCGAGAGAGACCTTGGGCTTAAAATCTTCGAGCAGCACAATCTCGGCGTCGAGCTTGAGGTCGAGCTTTTCCATGACCTTCTTGCTGGTGAGTACGTGCCGAATGCCCGCCTTGCGGATACAAGCGTTGAGCACATCGTTGGTGACGGTGTAATTGAGATTGGCTGATACCCGCCCCGCCAAGGTAACGGCTGCGTTGGTGATGACTGCGCCGACCGACGGAGGCAGGAGAATTCCCACATATTTCTCATCGGACTCGATCACTTCGCGCAGCAAGAGCCTGCGTAAGATGAGAGTTCGCATCAACAGCGAGCCACCGGTCGCTTCTGCACCACTGGAATCGGCGATTTTGAACCGAAATAAACTTTTGCGACACTTGCGAAGCATCAAGCGAGGCAACACCATCATACGTTCCTTTCGTCCAGATACGGCGTCGGCTCCCAGATCCTGAACCGCTTGTCGCAACTGATGAATGTTATTGACTTTTTCGATATGTTTGCCAAACCAAACGGAAACGGGACGAAATAGGGTTCCCGTCGATGTGCGGAATAGTCGCCCGCCACGAAAGGTAAAGATACTCCCCCATAGCTCATCGAGATAGACGGGAATGACGCGGGCCGAGGTCCCTCTGAGGATTTCCATCGTGCCGCGGCTGAAAGTTTGTAATTGCCCTGAGCGGCTGATGCCTCCTTCAGGGAAGATACACACCAATTCCCCGTTGTTGAGCGCCTCGCGGGCAGTTTCGATTGCCGAACGAGTTGCCTTGGGGGTGCGGCGAAAAATTGGAATTGCTCCCATAATCCTTGCCAACCCCCGTGCCCACCAAGTCTTGAGCAGGTCGCCGGTGATGACAAGCCGAATCGGGCGAGGTGAGACGGCAACCAAGAGCAATCCGTCGATCCAAGAGACATGATTGGGTACCAGCAGGGCTCCTCCCGTTTCGGGCAAGTTTTCTCGTTGATGGACTCGTATCTTGTAAAAGGAATGTGTGATAAGCCACGCCAGGAAACGGATCGAGGCCTGGGGGATGATCGCCACGATGTAGATCAGGACCGGAAGGGTAACCACCCCGCATATGAGAAACACGTCTCGCGCGCTCAACTGCAGGTAGGGGCTGCCTGCTAACCAATACAACCCTGAGGTGACGAGCATACCTCCAAAGGTGAGGAAATTGCAGGCCGCCAAGATGGATCCGCGATTCTTGCGCAGGCTATATCGCTGCATATAGGCTGCCAAGGGGACATTGAACAACCCCGAAAAAGTCCCCAGTAGAAACAAGAGAAAAGCAGCGCCGATGTAGCTTATCGTCCACTGTTTACTAGGATCGTAGAGTTCCCCTTCGACGGTGTAGAGCATCACGGCACTGAAGGCCAATCCGCCAGCTCCCAGAGGAAGAATTCCCAACTCGACTCGTCCTGCTGACCACACCCCGGCAAGAATGCTTCCTAGTCCTACACCGACTATCAATGGCACGAGCAGCATGGCCACCTGAGTCTGTTTGGTTGCCCCACCCTGAAAGGCAAATTGGTCGATGTTCAATTGGGCCATCATCGCCAGCGACCAGAAGAACATGATGCCCAGTGCTACTCGGAACATCGCTGGATCCGCGGCGAGCGTGGACACATCTCGCCATGTTTGCCTGGCGGCGTCCCAAGGAAATTTTCTCCGCGCGTTGGCTATTGGTAATCTGCGAATTAAGAGACTTGCTGCCAGGCCTGCCGCAGCAAATCCGATCATCACCAGAGCCGAGAGCCAGAGATGTTCCCTTCCTCGCTCTCCCGTCGCGGTCGTAAGCCAGTTGCCCGCAACCATACCGATTGTGACCGCAACCACAGTGGTCAACTCCAGGACTCCATTGGCGGAAGATATCTTCGACTCGTTAAGCATCTCGGGTATGCTGCCGAGCTTCGAGGGACCAAAAAGGGCACTTTGGGCTCCCATCGCGGTGACCACCAGGAGCATGAGAGTGACACTTCCTAAATAAACAGCCAAGACGGCCGTGATCATTATCGCAACCTCCGCCATTTTGCAGGTCACAATAACTTTTTGCTTGCTAAAACGGTCGGCCAGATACCCCGATGGAGCAGCAAGTAGCACATAAGGCAGCACGAAAGCAGCACTCCCTGCGGCCAGAATCCATGAAACGCTTTCCGGTGCTACGTACTGTTTGCCGATGCCAATCACTAGCCAGCGAAGAATGTTGTCATTGGCGGCACCTAGAAATTGGGTAACCAACAAGCCGACAAAGCTCGCCGACAACAGGCTGCGACTGCCCCCGCCCACGGTATAATCAGAATCGCTCGAAGGCGTAGGGCTGGTCATGGAGTTTGCTGAGGTGGGCAGAGTTTAGAACAGAGGCTATTTTAGCTACATGAAGGCGATGGCACCAACCTCAGTTCCTTTGGGTTGAAGGGTCTGTAGCTTACAACATTTATCCTATCCAGGTGAAGTTCAGCGTGAACGCCGACAACATAATCGACTTCGTCACAGCCCTCTGGCTTGGTTTTATCGGAGCGTGCATCGGTAGTTTCCTCAATGTCGTGGCATATCGTTTGCCGCGGGGGATGTCGGTCGTGTGGCAGCCGTCTCACTGCCCCAAATGTAATCACCCAATCCGTGCTCGTGACAATATCCCCATACTTGGTTGGCTTTGGCTTGGGGGAAAATGTCGAGATTGTAAGGCAACGATTTCACCTCGCTATGCGGTTGTGGAAGGGGTGATGGGGCTCGTGTTTTTTACCCTAGCCTATTTTGAGCTCTTAAGAGGAAGCCCAGTATCTGAGCTTACTGGTGCCATGGATGTTGTCTGGGACCCTCAATGGAAAGCAATTGGACTCTACGCCTATCACTGCCTCCTCGCGAGCATCCTTATGGCAATCTTGTTGATGCGAATGGATAAGTCAATTTCTCTCCGAAAATTCATCCTAGGGGCGTTCATGGTAGTTTTCCTGTGGCCATTGGCATGGTTTCTATCTCGCATAAACTAATATTTCGAGGACTCTTATCCATAATTCTCAATCAACAAGGTAAATTTACAGCCATGACTCCCAACAACCGACGTGATTTTCTACTTTCCTCTGCTGGCCTGACTGCTGCCAGTTGTGCAGCGTTCTCTTCTACAGCCACTGCTGCAGAGGAATCTTCGTCTGTGTCCCTTGTGCAACCTGGGTACACGATCCTCTTTCAAGGAGATTCCATTACGGATGCCGGTCGGAATAAGGAGCAGACTGATTTAGTCAATCAGCAGTCGGCTTTCGGCAATGGGTATGCCTTCCTGGCGGCTTCGCAAATGTTGGTTGGTCACGCAGAGGATAATCTTAAGTTCTACAACCGGGGTATCAGTGGAAACAAGGTTTATCAGCTTGCCGAGCGCTGGCAGACCGATTGCCTCGACCTAAAACCAAACTTGCTTAGCATCTTGATCGGTGTCAATGACATCTGGCACAAGCTAAATGGCCAGTACGACGGTACGGTCGAAGTCTACGAAAAGGACTACAACGCTTTGCTCGCCCGAACCAAGGAGGCGTTGCCCGATGTCAAGCTGGTCGTCTGCGAGCCTTTTGTGCTCAAGTGTGGCGCAGTGACCGACGCATGGTTCCCAGAGTTCGACGAATATCGTGCTGCTGCTCGACGAGTTTCAGATGAAGCGGGTGCTCGGTTTGTGCCGTTTCAGGCGATGTTCGACCGTGCCGTGGAGTATGCTCCACCAGAGTACTGGGCAGCGGATGGTGTTCATCCGACTCCGTTTGGTGCATCGCTGATGGCTTACACGTGGCTGCAGAGTGTCGTGGGGTGAGTAGCTGAGGCTACGCGAGAACATAGAAACCTGACCTTGGAGCCGATGGCTATCAACGTAGTGTTTACTCAACAGATTCAATCTTACGCCAGGGCGTCGAGGACCAGATCACCGATTTCGCTGGTCGTGTAACCCATTTTGCCGGCGGATTGGCTCTTCATTTTAGTGTCGGTGACGTACATGATCGCGCTCATCACACGTTCCGCTGCTGCAGATTGCCCCAGTTGTTCGAGCATCATACTTACCGCATTGATGGTGGCGATTGGGTTGATCTTACCCGTGCCGGTGTATTTGGGGGCACTCCCACCCATGGGTTCGAACATGCTCACCCCGCCTGGCTCGGGATTGATGTTGCCGCCGGCGGCGACTCCCATGCCTCCCTGAATAATACCGCTCAGATCAGTGATGATGTCCCCGAACATGTTGGTGGTGACGATCACGTCGTAGAACTCAGGGTTCTTGACGATCCACATGCAACAGGCATCCACGTGGTTGTAGTCGATTTCAACGTCTGGGTAGTCGGCTGCCACTTCGTTGAAGGTTCGCCACCACAGATCGTGACCGGTTGTCAGTACATTGGTCTTGGCGACTAAGGTTAGTTTCTTCCCCTTGGGATTGTTTCGCTTTTGGGTGTACTCGAAGGCGTAGCGAATGCACCGCTCGCAACCCTTGCGAGTATAGATCGCCGTCTGGGTGGCGACCTCGTTGGGTGTCCCTTTGTGCATGAAGCCGCCGGCACCGCAATAGAGGTCTTCCGTGTTCTCACGCACAACGACGAAATCGATGTCATCGGGTCCCTTGTCTTTAAGCGGCGTCTCCACACCGGGGAACAATTTTACAGGTCGCAAGTTAATGTATTGGTCGAGGCCGAATCGGAGATCCAACAAAAGTTTGCGTTCGAGAATTCCGGGAGCAACGTCCGGATGGCCCACAGCACCAAGCAAAATCGCGTCAAACTGGCGGAGTTGGTCAAGCCCGTCGGCAGGGAGTGCTTCGCCGGTCTTGAGATAGCGATCTCCACCCCAGTCGAGTTCTGTTAGGTCTAATTGATCGGCAAAGCCTTCGATCTTCGCAATGGATTTGAGTACTTTGACTCCCTCAGCTGCTACCTCTGGACCTGTTCCATCCCCACCAATTATCGCAATTTTCATCGACTATTCCGCTACTCGTTCGGGTTAAGTTGAAAGCAAGAAACCACCCATTGTAGTGGAGAATTCGCGGCAGAGTAGGGGGGCATGGCGCAGGCTTCTAGCCTGTGATATGGAAGAGACAGGCAGGATGTCTGCCCCACGGTTAGCTATGCATTCGGGGAAATTGCTCCCGCTCGGCCATTATCGCGGCCTCAGCTTCGTACAATTCCGCGAGACGTGTTTCGACGACGTCTTCGGCTGCAAAATGTTTCGCCAGCCGCGTGTAGGTCGCATGATGGCGGGCTTCGCTCTCAAATAGGCTGCGGTAAAAGGTCGCCAACTCAGGGTCGGAGACATGCTCTGCCAGGGCTTGAAATCGTTCGCAACTTCGAGCTTCGATTAGACCAGCGACCAGCAGTCGATCGACGGCCCTTTCAGGTTCACTCTTTCGAACCAAGGCATGCAAGCGACTGCCGTATTGGCTTGGCTTGAGTCGCCGAAACCGAATACCGCGACGCTCCAAGAGATCGAGAACCATATGGAAATGTTCCAGCTCTTCATTGACGATCTCAGTCATCTCCTGGCAAAGCTCGCGGTCCTCGACATAGTGGAAGATGAGATTCAACGCCGTCCCCGCTGCCTTCTTCTCGCAATGCGCGTGGTCAATGAGGACTTCTTCGAGGTTGGAATCGACTTGAGCGAGCCAACTGTCGTCGGTAGGGGACTTGAGGTGCAGCATGTTTAGGTAAATCGATTAATCTTCAAGTCTCAGCCGGAGGCACACTTGCCTTCGCGGCTCCCGGATCAATGTGTTGGCCTGACTGAAGGTGCTCAGGCTCTGAGTGGCTCAGCTCATCGCTGGCACACTTTCCAGCGACCATTCGCTGAAACAATGTTGGCACTAGTCGTTTGACCAGCCAGACCATTCGTACTCGCCACCCCAAAGGGACGTGGAGTTGTTTTTTCTCGACTGCCCTGAGAGTGTTCTTTGCTACCTCTGCCGCAGACGTTGTTGAGACATTAGTATAATCTTGAGCGATACGTCGAAACAACTCGTCGCAGAAATCGCCACGCCTCAAAAGTTGAGAAGCAAAGAAGCCGGGAAGCACCACGGTAACACTAATTCCCAGATTGCGAAGTTCACCGAAGAGCGTTTCTGAAAAAGAAACGACTCCCGCCTTTGACGCGCTGTAGGCTGCCATCGCCGGCGCGTTCAGCAGAGCAGCGACGGAGGCAATATTCACGATCGCACCACCCGGAGCAGTCTCTCGCATCCAGGGGACCATCGCATGACAACCATTGATCACGCCGAACAGATTCACCTCGCAGACACGGCGAAAAGCGGCGAGTGGCGATTCTCCAATTTTTCCCGCGGAGCAAATTCCTGCGTTATTAATGAGCAAATCCAGCCGAGGCCACTCGGCGCGTAGCCTTAGCATCAGATTGTTCCAGGCGGTTTGATCGGTTACATCGAGGTGCTCAATCTGTCCCCGTCCACCAGCACGTTCAATTTCGGCGAGAGTTTCTTGAGATCCTGCTTGATCGACGTCTGCCACAATGACATGCCAGCCTTGTGCAGCCAACTGCAGGCAGAATTCTCTGCCCAGTCCGCTGGCACCGCCAGTTACCAGCGCAAGTCGATGATTCTGCGATTCGTTCATGGAATCATGATAGCTAGATTTCCCAATCCCCGCAGGCCACTTCTCCAAACTACCTATTTAGCTAGTTTTCCTGTGGCGAATAGGGGGCTGCTATGCATTAGATCGGCGTCGCCGAGCAGGCATACACCTATTACAATCCGCTGCCTTTACCGAAATCGATATCGGGAATCCATCGACCACATAGATTCAAGGACACTTCGTGATTTCGTTTCCCATCAGATATCGATTCGACCTGATTCTAATCTCGGCGTTCGTGCTTGGAGCTAACTTACCGCTGCACACATCCGCCCAGAGTAGTAGCTCGTCGATGAAGCAACCTAGATCGCCACACTCTGATATCAGCTTGGCAAATCGTCCTAGGGTTTCGTCTCCAAACGGTGTAGCAGGAAGCGGCGCTTTTCAACCCAAGAATCCCAACGACTCACCATCGACTATCGTTGCGGGCGGGTTCTGCCTTGTAAGTTTGCGAGATGAAAAAACCTGGGTACATGGTGATCCAAAAATACAAATCATTCTCAATGACAAGATATACCTATTCGCCGGTGATCGTCAGAGAGATATTTTTTCTGCAGGACCTCAGAACTATCTCCCCGTGTTAGAGGGCGACTCGATAGTTGCCTTTGCAGAGACCGGTCAGCGAGTTTCAGGTAATCTGGAATTTGGGCTAACTTACCGAGATCGAATCTATTTTTTCCGGAACGCCGGCGAGCAGTCAGAGTTTCAGTCGCAGCCAGAGCGATATGTGAATGCCGATTTGGTCGACCAGGGCAATTGTCTGGTAAGCAAGATCGAAGAGCAGAAGCTGGTGCCAGGTATCCCGGAGACCGTGCTGACCCTGGATGGGATGCGGTACTTCTTCGCATCGACGGGACATCGTCGGATTTTTATGGCCCACCCCAGAAGATATGTGGATACAACTGAGGCTACTTTTCAAGATATGCAAATCAGGGCAGGAGTAGATCAAGATAAGGGTTTCAATCGTTATGGAATCAAAAGAGAGAAAAGGGAAGAGGGATCAAAAGAAACGGCCCCCGAGCAGGACGAAACTAGTTCAGACGTCTACTCTCGCCCAGCCATTTCAGGATATTGTCCAGTTTCTATCCAAAAGGATGGGTTCTGGGTTCGTGGCAAGTCTCGATTTAAAGCCGTTCATGATGGCAAAGTGTATCACATGGCTGGCGACGAAGAATTGGCCGTGTTTCGAGAGAATCCTCGTGAGTTCCTGCCGGCCTTAGGTGGGGATAGCATCGTAGCTTTCGCCGATGAGGCGCAACGGATCCCCGGAAGTGCTTATCACCCGCTGCTTGCTGGAGGGAGGCTCTATTTGTTTGCCGATGCAGTCGAAAAGCAGAAATTCAAAGAGAATCCAGAACTCTACGAAGACGCCGATTTGGCACTTGGCGGAAACTGTATCGTGTCTTATTTGGACGAGCAACAGGAAGTGCCCGGTTTGCCTGACTTTGAAACGGATCATCAGGGACTCCGCTTTCGCTTTTCGTCACAAGCTCTGATGGAAAAATTTCTCGCTGATCCAGGCATTTATGTCGATCAATTTTCAGTCGCCCAATAGCCGCCTCGTGCATGATCGAATTGGGCAGCCCGTCCTCGGTAATTGTCGTTGATTTTACCAGCCCTGAAGACTTCGCAACCATTTACCCAAGTTCTCACGGGCCAACCTGTCAGAGTTTCGCCATGCCAGGCACTCCAACCGCACTTCGAGAGTTGCTCCTCGTTTCGCACCTGTTGAGTGAGTTTCAGGTCGACCAATACAAGATCCGCATCGTATCCCTCAACGACACGCCCTTTGTTGACGATGTCCCAAACGCGGGCCGGTGCGTCGCACATCCAATTCACCACATGCTGCAGAGTGCAATTTCCCAGGTGGACCTGATTCAAGAGCAGCGCCAAGCTGTTCTCGACGCATGGCATTCCCGACGGGGATTGCGGATAAGGTTGCTGCTTTTCTTCGAGTGTGTGGGGAGCATGGTCTGTGGCAACCACCTGGATGGCACCACTTTTCAATGCCTGCCAAAGCTGAGCATTGTCTTGCGCTGACTTGACGGAGGGATTTGTCTGCAACAAAGTTCCCAATCGTGGGTAATCTTCGCTGTTCAAGAACAAATGGTGTGGACATGCCTCGGCCGTGATGAGCCCACCGTGATTGGCCAGCAATTCAATTTCTGCCCCCGTGGAAACATGCAGTACATGAAACCGATGGTGATGCCGGCGCGCCAGATCGAGGGCACGGCGAGTGGCTGTGACAGCGGCATCCACATCACGAATTCGTGAGTGATCGGCCACGTCACTGGTCCCAGCGAATCGTGCTTTATTTGCTTTGACGGTTGACTCATCTTCGCAATGGGCTGTCAGTGGCAGTGTGGTTTCCGCGAAAATACGTTCTAAGGCATCTTGAGAGTCAACGAGGAGATCTCCGGTACTAGAGCCGATAAAAATCTTGATGCCAGGTGTGTCAATGGCTTCACGAAGTTCGTCGATGTTCTCGGGGGTCGCCCCGATATAGAAGCCATAGTTGACCAGAGACTTCCCGGCGGCAAGGTCCCGTTTTTCTGCAAGCCGTTGTCGCGATGTTGTCGTCGGTACAGTGTTTGGCATTTCTAGGAAGGTCGTTATTCCTCCTTTAGCACAGGCTCGTGAGGCAGTGCTGAGATCCTCTTTGTGGGTTAGCCCAGGTTCGCGAAAATGCACCTGGTCATCAATCACGCCCGGGATCAAATGTAAACCTGCTGCATCGACGACTTCGTCAGCAAGAGTCTGAACCGCAGCATCCACGGTTGCAATACGATCGTTCTCGACCAACACAGCTACCGACTCAATGCCCGAGGGTAGGACGACTTGGGCGTTTTTTATGAGGAGTTTCACGCAGTATCAAACCTGATTCGAGTTCATTGGGAAAGAACTCCATCATTCTTGCCGAAGTTGAAGCAATCGTCGACCCACCTTCCTGAGATGGAAATCTCGTTAGTCAGTTCTGTTCCCATTTGACTTATGATTTGTTGTCGTGAAAGAGCTCAACCAGCCTTTTCGTTTAAAGAAAAGCAACTGGCCGATTGACATAGCCGCCATGACGAACAATATCGCCGGATAGCCAAATCGCCATTCTAGTTCGGGCATGTTCCAGCCGGAGACTTCTGGATTGAAATTCATGCCGTACAAACCTGCCAGGAAACTCAGAGGAATAAAGATCGTCGAGATGATTGTCAGCACCTTCATCACTTCATTCATGCGGTTGCCAACTTCTGTTGAGTAAAAGTCGCGCAGATCGGAACAGGCTTCGCGATAGCTTTCTAGCGAATCAATGATTCTTATGACATGATCGTGGCAATCCCGAAGATAAATACTTGTTTCAGGAGCAATAAGCCAGTCGTGTCGGTTCGTCAGCGAATCGACCGCGTCGCGAAGAGGCCATACGATTCGTCGCAGGAGCCTTAGGTCGTGCCTCAATCCGTGCAGGCGGATGATCAAGGGGCGTGAGGGCCCTGCTTCCAGTTCAACGTCAATTCGATCAATGGCTTCGCCAATTCTCTCCAGAGAAGGAAAGTAACTGTCGATTAGCGCGTCGAGCAACGCGTACATCAAATAGTCCGTTCCCGAGTCTCGCAATGCGCGGCCAGTGAATTGCAAACGATCGCGAATCGTGTCGAAACAATCGCTTGGGTGCTCCCGCCAGCTGATTACGAAGTCTTTGCCGATAAAGAAGCTGGCCTGCTCAAACGTATGCTTTCTCCCATGGCGGGGAAACTGACACACGATAAAGAGATGGTCCTTAAAGGTCTCGACCTTGGCTCGTTGAGGGATGTTCACAACATCTTCGAGTGCCAAGCGATGGATGCCAAAAAGTTGGCCGATCTGCTCAAAAAGGGCCTCGTCACCCATGCCGACGATATCAACCCATTGGACGGGATACTTGCCACGCATTTGGCGGACTTGGTCAATAGCGCAGTTCTGATTGTCCTCCAATTCGGTCGGGCTATAGCAGGTCATGCGAATTGTGGGTGGGATTGCCCCATCAGGAACTAGTATGGATCCGGGACGAGCTGCCGGCTTCGTTTTGCGCCGATAGCCCTTGGAGAACATGTTCGTACCGCCATTGTGCAAGTTGTGCTTCATGATTCGTCCTAGGTTGAATCTGCAAGTTGAAGGAATTAGAGAGCGTCCGGGCCCTGTGTTAAATTGTGGTCACTGTCAGCCATTTGAACCACCAAGGGAGAATTCGTGTTCAGATGGACATCCCTCTGGGGAAATGCCACTGTGATGCCTTCCTCGGCAAATAGCTGGGCGACTTGATATCGGACGGCACTTTCAATTTGCCGACGGTCCATCATAGTTCTCATTCGAATCCAGAAGTGGACCTCAAATTCCAATGAGTTGTCGCCAAAATTCTTGAATAACACAATCGGCGGAGGTTCCTTGGACGCACGGCCCGTTCCGACAACCGCTCGTTTCAGTAGTTGAGCGACTTCAACTACTGGTGATCCGTAGGCGACTCCGACGGTCACATGTGTCCTCATCTTGTCACTAGACAGCGTAAAGTTGACCACGTTGTCTTGCAAAAACTTACTGTTGGGAACGATAATCTCCAAGTTATCCCCCGTCCGTATGCGGGTACTTCGGGCGCCAATATGCTCGACATTGCCATAAAGTTCACCAATCTGAATCAGGTCACCAATCTTGACCGGACGCTCGGCGTGAAGAATCAGTCCACTAATGAAATTATTGACAATGTTCTGGCTGCCGAAGCCAATTCCCAGCGCAACGGCACCACCCAATACGGTAAATGCCGTCAGGGGCACCCTTACCACGTTAAGAGCTAATAACGAGAACAGCACTAAGAGCAAGTAGAACGACAAGCTTTGCACAGTTGCTGCGCCGCTGGCATCGATGTCCATCCGGCCTAATAGATGCCTTCCCAGCCATCGACTGATAATTCGAGCAAAGACAAATCCCACAAAGAAAAGCAGCAATGCCTTGACTACCTTCTCGACAGTAACTCTTCCGCTTTCGGAGGAGGTGATTTCGGTATTCCAGATCCCTTCCACGGTTTCCCAGAACTCGGCAAGCTTTTGACGGGCGTTTTCTGTAAGGGAGTCAGAGGAGAGTTGCCGTTGCATTTTTGCGTTCAACTGGAGCGCCGACTGAATGCTATCCAGATTCAGTTCCTGCGATTGGATCATTCCCTGCAATGCAGTTGCTTGCTGGGCATACCAATTTGCTTCGGGCGAGTTCTCGGCAGCTTTGTCGAGTTTCACTTTGGTAGCGAGAAGTTGATTGCGAAAATCTTCCAGGTCACCCTTGGCGATGCGTTGTTCACTTCTCAACTGCGATAGTGCCTGCTCATTGTCATCTTCCCATTCAGAGAGAAGGCTTTTTGCTGGGCGCTGAGAGATTATTTGGTGCCGTCGCTTCCAGATCTCTTGAGAATCAACGAGTCGGTCGAGTGCGGTTTTTAAGATCTCCTCACGTTTATCGAGATTGCTACGGCCCAAATGGTAGGCATGCAATTCTTCTTGTAGCATAGATTTGTCACCCGTAGAGGCGTCCAATTGCCGTTGGGTGCTCATCCACTGCTCTTCTAGATATTTGCGGCGAGTATCGTTGCCTTTCATTTCGGCTAAGGAATTCTTCAATTCATTTGCCTGCTCAGCCAACTTTGCCAGTTGTGCATTCAATTCGACCTGATCGAATCGTGCATTGTCGTTTAGGAGCTGAACCTTTTCTTCAAGTTGTTTGAGATGAAACGCTTGAGCCTCCCGTGAGAGGCGAACACTCATGAGTTCTGCTTCGCGTCGACGAACTGTGGCTTCCGCCACTTCAGCTGCAAGCGTGGCAACCGCGAGTTTTTGATTTAGCGGAATTCTCTTAGCATCTGCGTCGCTCTCATCCAAAGAGTCCTTGGCAGTTCGGCGAGTACTCTCAAGTTCTTTGAATTCATTGCGAGCATTCTCCAGCTCTTGGAGCGCTGCCTTTTCGCGATCTTTGAGTCGCTTTAGCCGATTCTTCGCCTCATCGAGTTGGTCGCGAGTTTCGTCCAAGAGAAGAAAGGAAGATGACTCTGATTCAGGCAGCCCTTGCAGCAGGAATTCGTCCAAATCGGAATGCATCTCGTCGCGCTTGGCGGCTGCTGATTCAGCGTCTGCTTCTGCCAAAGCAACTTGGCCAAGAGAAAGTTCTAATCGACCAAGCAATTCAACTTGCTGAAGGAGTGCGGACGCCGGCTCCTCATTGGCCTGCTTTGCTTTAGCAACCAACGATTCAGCACTTGCCAGACGCTTCTTAACTCCTTCGATCCACTCCGAAATAGGTCGAACCTGTTCTACTTTCGGTGGATCAGTGTTTTCCAAGATCTCAGTTGGACCGGGAAGCTGCGCGGTCACAGTCTCTGGATGAAAAGTAGTTTCGATCCAGGTTAGAGCGACGAGCAACAGCAGTAGGCGTCTGCCGGTGGATTGCTGAAACAGGTTCGTTGGATGAAATGTCATTGAGAATTCGGTTTTTATTACCTAGCAAGGTGGTTGCTTTTCCGACAAGATAGGCCACCACTCTTATGGCTCAAACAGCAACTTTGCTGCATTGGGACGGCTTAGTCCTCTTGTCGATGTCCCCTCATGACCTAGTTCATCTACACAAAGTCTCTAAACCAGAGTAAGTCACGAGAAACAGCCAGGTTTGCTGATCTATGCGGTAGAGGGCAGATCATAGAGATCACATCGATAATGCCATCGTTTTCCACAAAGAATGTCTCACAACGGCGGTTTCTATCGAGGGATTTGGCCTTCGGGAATTGCTAGCGGTCCAGTACAATCCGCCCCTCTTGGGTGCCGCCACAATGTGCATCCGCACCCTCATTCAGTGGCTCGCCCTGGCGCGATAGTTTATGCGGCACAGCTCAATATTCTTGGGACTTATAACAGCCGGAGTTGCCCTAACCGGTTGCATGCTGGTGCGACCCGCTCAGCACTGGGAGCCTTTTCCTTACGAAACTTTTCACAGTCAATTGGTCATCCATAGCGATGCCCCGCTCTCAGGCAAACAACGCCTACTTGATGAATTGGCAGAGCAGCGCGGACTAATCAATTCCAAATTGAGTCTCGTCCCCACAGAGACTCCGATTCATGTATATCTCTATGGTGATGAATCTGATTACACGGCTTTCATGAATCTGCGCTTTCCAGAAATGGCATCACGAAGAGCAATTTTTGTCGGCACGGATCAGAAACTTTCCGTCTATGCCTATTGGGGCGACCATGTAGCCGAGGACTTACGACACGAAGTCTCTCATGGCTATTTGCACGCCGCTGTTCCGACGCTGCCCTTGTGGCTTGATGAGGGATTGGCCGAGTACTTTGAAGTGGGGGAAGGTCGTCGAGGATACAACATAACTCACGTCCAGCTTCTCGCCGCTCAGGCACAATCTAACAACTGGTTACCAGAACTGACGCGGCTCGAAGCACTCGACTCTGCCGCCGACATGACTCAGCAGGACTACGCTGAGTCCTGGGCCTGGGTACACTATTTGCTTGAGTCGGATGAACGGGCTGAAGTACTCACGAGCTATCTCCATGATCTCGCCGATGGGAATCCCACCGAGCCACTCAGCACGCGCATAGGTCGCCGACTCATCGTGCCGCAGAGCGCATTGGCGGAGCATGTGCTAACATTGCGCTAGAGAGTGATACTAATCTTTTGCTCAACGTAGAGAGCGTTGGTTAAGGCCATCAACTATGGGGGCATATAAGAACTCTACCAAGAACCAATTCTGTCCCAAAGCTTGAAAACGAAAAGGCTCATATCTACCTTCCAAGCCACTGTAATAGGCAAGAGGCTCAGTTTCCTGCGGCAACCTAGCCAATGTGGCTCCTTCGTTATTGCCTGTAAGTTGGAAATAGAGATCATTCTCAGTTCCACGTTCGATGGAGGAAACGTGGAGCGGATTGGATCTTTTTAACATCATCAGGGTGCGTGGCTTGCCAATAGGGTAAGCGTTGAACGGGCCGACATCTGGGAGAACTCCATCCTGGTTGGGCCAGTTCTTGAGCAGCGATTGGGCGACCTTTTCCATCGCAGGCAAGCTTGGAGCTACCCTCAGCGCTTGCGCGCGCCACGCGAGATCTGGCCATGTTTCATAAAATGTCAGCCAGGCTGCCAGCGCAACCATGACTGCAAACCAAGATCGCAGTCTACGGTTGGAGTGCGCGCCGAAGAAAAGTGCTATGACTATGCACCCTGCTGATACGAACCCAGCGATTATGGTCAAGTGTAGTAGCTGAATTCTAGAACTCAGATAATGAGTATGAGGTAGCTGAGTTATATCTAGGTTCGACGCTCCCTTGGGATCCACTAGGGCGAGCAGGCGAGCCGCTTGAGAAAACCTGCCATCCAGTCCAACCCAGATTATCAGCCCGACAAGTAGGGCAAGATTGAATATCCAATATGCCCACACCGCTTGTCGCGATAGCAATCCACTAGCCAAACGCTTGAGAGGGCCGGAAATGTTTATGTTGGTAGGCATGGCATGCCGAGCGGAAATTGTCATCCCGAGGTACTCCGAGGGATCTGGCCAGATTTCTCGGAGTACCTCGAAATGACAGTAAGGAGTATCTTTTCAACGGCGTTGCGTCCAGCAATAATCGAGTTCTATGGCCACTGTCCATTTTACCAGTCACTTGCAGGCGTTCGTCAACAGCGAACCGGTCGTTGTCGCGGCAAAGGATGTAGCCATGGCACTCGAAAATGCCTTTGAGGGTAGAGAACAGCTGCGAAGCTATGTGATGGACGAGCATGGACGCCTGCGGAGGCATATCATGCTTTTCGTCGATGGTAAGATGGTCGAAGATCGCGTGAATTTGACTGATCCTGTAACGGAAGCATCTGAAGTGTATGTAATGCAGGCGCTTTCCGGGGGATGAGGGAAAAATGCGAAATGTGGAGTGTGGATTGCGGAATGTTTTGATCGACCAAACTTGAGGCGATAGATATATCTGATGACTGGCACGATTCACGTTTCTACCCGGAAGGGGTTGTTTACGCTTGGGCGTTCGTCGACAGGGCAGTGGGAAACTGTCAATGTGTCGTTTCTTGGTTCTCCGCTGAGCATGTCACTGGCTGATCCTCGGGATGGGAATTGGTATGCCGCGCTGAACCTGGGACACTTTGGTGCGCATCTGCATCGCAGCAGTGATCGAGGTGTTACGTGGACTGAGGTGGCTGCGCCGGTGTTTCCTGAGGGTGCGACGCTACCCGAGCGGATGGCAAGCGAGTCCGAGACGCCGAAAATGAAGCCGGCAGCGCTCTCAGAAATCTGGGCTTTGGAAGCTGCCAACACGGGGGACGGAACCTTATGGTGTGGCACGATTCCGGGGGGATTGTTTCGCAGCGACGACGCCGGTGATAGTTGGCAGTTGGTCGAGGGGCTGTGGAATCGCGAAGAGCGGATGAGTTGGTTCGGTGGCGGCAAAGACGATCCGGGGATTCATTCGATTGAGGTCGATCCGAACGATCCGCAGCATGTGCTGGTGGCGATTTCCTGCGGCGGTGTTTGGAGAACGCGAGATGGTGGCTCGACTTGGGAATGCTGCAGCAATGGACTTCGTGCCGAGTACATGCCCCCCGATCAGGCGTACGACCCGAACGCGCAAGACCCCCATCGTATGGTCGCCTGTCCAAGCGATTTCGATCATCTGTGGATCCAGCACCACAACGGCATCTTTCACTCAACTGACAACAGCCAGAATTGGGAAGAAATTACCGATGTAGAACCCGCCGTTTTCGGCTTTGCGGTTGCTGTGCATCCTCATGAGCCAGGTACGGCGTGGTTCGTGCCCGGTGTGAAGGACGAAATGCGCGTACCGAAAGATGCAAATTTCGTTGTTACCAAAACCACCGATGGAGGGAAGAACTTCCGCCAGATTTCAGAGGGACTTCCTACCGAGGACGCTTACGATATTGTCCTACGTCATGCACTTGATATCGATCAAACGGGCAACCTGCTCGCCATGGGGAGTACGACGGGCAACGTTTGGGTATCGGAAGACAGCGGCGAGTCGTGGCAGGCCGTTTCTACCCACTTGCCGCCAGTGTACGCCGTTCGGTTTGTTGAGTGAGGCGCCCGGTTCACTCTTCACTTCGTTCTACAAGTTCAGCAAACCGACGCCCGTAATCTGGATGGACAGCGGCCAGATGCGCAGCGATTTCCTCAACAGAGTCCGGATTTTCGCGGATCAACTCCACCACATCGGCTTCGTCGCGTAGGCGACCGGCGGCAAGTTTAAGTTCGATTAGTGCCGGCAATGAAATGTATGTAAGCATTCCCGGAGTTGCTCCCATGACCTGAGGATGAGAAATCGTGGTGGGGGCGGGGTGCTTGGCGGTGCCGGGGCGTCCTCCTTCGGGGAGAATATCGACTTCGATACCTGTTTCTCGATGGAGCAGTTTCGGCCAATTCCCGGTGGGTGTATTGAGTACATCGAATCCGCTGACCGCTGCCGTATGTAGAAAGTCATCAATGCGATTGCTCGGCAGAGCAATATCAATATCTTGCGTCACGCGACCAAGATAGCCGTGACGCCATACGGCCCATCCTCCTCCGACGACTGCTTCACACTGGCAGGCAATGAGGGCCTGATCGAGGGCCTTTACAACCCGACCGTATCGGCCAGGCAGATCTTGGGGCTCAAACATGTTTTGCCTCCCGACTAACAAGGCGTCGGCTATTTGCAGTTGTTCGGCAAGTAATTCGGTTGACAGGGGCATCGTGTGAAGTGTCCGCTCTTAATAAAGTTGATTCGTCTACTTCAATTTTACTATATAGGCTGCGACGCATCGTTGATCACACCCACATAAAACGAAAATAACCGAAAAATCATCACTATGATGAACACAGCCACGAGTGCCCAAATGACGTAGCCGGCGAATTGGGCTAAGAGGGCTATTGCCGAACCGGAGCGTTCCTCATATTCGGCGGCTTGCCGTTGCATGGTTTCTACTAAGCGGCCACTTTCTTCTCCGACGGCAATATTGTCGAGCAGTTCGCTGGGGAATACGCCGGTGGATGCAAGAGAATGTGTAATGCTTTGCCCCTGCTCAATGCGGTGCACGATTTCCTGGCTATGTTCGCTATAGTAGTCATTGCCCGTGGCACGGAGTGCCAGCGGCAAAGCTTTGCGAAGGTCCATCGGCGTATCTAGCACTAACTGCAAAGCCCAGGTGAACTTTGCCAGAGCAAGCGTCTTGAAGGCATCCCCGAGTACAGGAACTTGCAGTGCGAGTCTCTGCAGCTTTCGTGCCCAGCTCGCCCCGCGGAGGACGGATTGAACTATCAGCAAAATCACAATGGCGATGAAAAGCAAAATGATCAAGTATTTGATCAAGCCCGGCGTGCCAATCAGCCCAAATCCGAGGATGTCGATGCGGGAACCTCCCGAGGTGGAATTGCCCGGTAAAATGCCCATGACATAAATTAAGATTCCGATCGTCAGCAGGGCAATTCCCAATTGAAAGAATGGCCAGACGAGGCGTTGCCAAAACGCCCGGCGAGCTGTCAGAACGCGTTCGTAGTGCTGGCCAAGCCGTTTATAGAGTTCGCCGAGGCGGCCGCTGACTTCGCCCACTTCGATCATCTTGCGAAACATCGGTGGGAAGAAATCGCCTGTCTTTTGGATCGCTTCAGTAACCGAGTTGCCCAGGGCCAATTCATTGCGAATTGTCTCAGCGATCTGGCGTTGGGCGGCAGAGCCCCGTCTTGCTTCGTCGGTCCAGATTTTGCGGTCTTGAATGCCCGCGTTGGTCGCTGTCGCCAAGCGGTGACAGAGTTGGACAAGGGGCTTCAGGGAGATGCGTTTTGAGAAGAACATAAAAATGGTGGTTGGTCAGTGGTCCTTTGTCGGTCGTAGAAGACTCAATACTCACACCACTGACAACGGACCAATGGCAACTGACTACTTCCCAATGTCTTCGTTCCAGAGTTCCGGGTGGGCGGCGATGAACTGCTTCATCAATTCTACGCACGTTGGGTCATCAACGAGAGTCAATTCCACGCCCCGAGAGCGGACGTATTCTTCAGGCCCTTGAAATGTGCGGTTTTCGCCGATTACGATTCGGGGAATGCCATACAACAGGGCCGTGCCACTGCACATATCACAGGGAGACAGTGTAGAATAGAGCGTACTCTGTCGATAGTCATTAGCTGTGAGCCGCCCAGCGTTCTCCAAGCAATCCATCTCAGCGTGAAGAATCGCGCTTCCCTTTTGTACGCGACGGTTGTGCCCTCGGCCAATTATCTTGTCTCCAAGTACCAATACTGAGCCGATAGGGATGCCACCCTCAGCCAGTCCTGCACGGGCTTCTTCAATGGCTGCCTGGAGAAAAGGGTCCATTTTGCTAACTCAATAAAGGTGTGAATTCAAAACGGCTTCCATCGAATAAACCTCGGTCGCTCAGTTTCAACGACGGAATTACCAACAGAGCCATGAAAGAAAGTGTCATGTAGGGAGCCCGCAATGGAGAGCCCCAGGATTTTACTGCCTGATCGAGCTTCTTGTATGCGGCAGCAACTTCCACACAGGTTCCAGTTGCCATGAGGCCTGCGACGGGCAGAGGCAGGACAAGTCGTAGATCTTCTGGCTTGCAAACAGCAGACAAGCCGCCTCCCGCCTCCATAACGGCGTTGATTGCAGCGGCCAGATCGTCGTCGTTGGTGCCGACTGCAATCACATTGTGCGAATCATGGGCTACGCTCGATGCCATCGCTCCACGTTTAAGTCCAAAGTTGCTTATAAAGGCAATAGCCGGGGTTGCAGCTTCATAGCGGTTTACGACCACAAGCTTGAGGATGTCACGACCGGTGTCACTGACAACCTGTCCGTTTTCCACTTTGGGCGGATGCTGAAGGGAGTTGGTAATCAATTGTCCATCGAGGGCCTCGATTACCTTCAAACTTTCACCTTCGGCCGGCACTGACAAAGCTGCCGATTCGATCGTGGTTGAAACGAATTGATTCACCACTTTGGGTTCAACACGTGGGATAGAGGTTGCGCCCTTCTCAGCGACCAATTGGCCATCGATCCAAGTGCGGAGTACATTGAACTTACTCAGCGAATCGACTTCGATGAAATCGGCCGGATCGCCAACTCGAAGCTGGCCCACGTTGAGTTGATAATGCTCGATCGGGTTGAGACATGCCGCCTGCAAGGCATCGAAGACGTCGATCCCGTGTTCCACGGCTCGACGTACAAGCAGGTTGATATGGCCGTGCTCTAATTCATCGGGATGCTTGTCATCGCTGCAGAGCATCGTGTGTTGGGGGAATTCGCTTAGTAGCGTATAAAGTGCCGCAAAGTTGCGCGCCGCCGATCCCTCGCGAATAGAGATCTTGCAGCCTGCGGCGAGCTTGTCGAGAGCTTCTTCCTTGGTGAAACATTCGTGATCGGTCGTAATTCCCGCGGCGATGTAGCGGGCGGCTTCTTCACCACGCAGGCCTGGGGCATGTCCATCGACGGGTTTGCCGGCTGCTTTTGCCGCGGCAATTTTTGCTAGGCACTCTGGGTCTCCGTGTAAGACGCCAGGGAAATTCATCATCTCGCTCAAGTATACAATCCGTGAATCGGCTAGCAGTTTCTCCACTTCGGCAACGGATATTGCCGCTCCGGCTGTTTCGAATGTGGTGGCTGGTACGCAGGAGGGGGCACCGAAGTAGAACTTGAACGGTGAATTCGCTGCGTTGTCGAGCATGTATTCGACGCCCGACACGCCCAATACGTTGCCGATCTCGTGAGGGTCGCTTACCGTCGCTACCGTGCCATGAATAACAGCAGCCCGCGCAAACTCGCTCGGCACGAGCATGGAACTCTCGACATGCACGTGGGCGTCGATGAATCCTGGCAGCAGATAAGTCGAAGGGCTACTTTCGCTCGGTTCAATCGCAGTGATTCGTCCGTCGGAAATAGCGATCTTTGCCGGGAAAGTGCTACGACCAGATATATCGACAACGTTTCCAACGACACTGCCAGTGTTCATGACCTATTTCCTTGGGAGGCGGTGTCAGTTTGACTTGGTTCAAGATTTCTTATGCCGACGACCACCGCGACCGCGACCTCTCGATGAACCAGAACTTTGCCTTGCTGGTTGCTTGCTGCGCTGAGACAGATTCGTATCCACGATTACGCCAATAGCCTCATCCCAAGTGGGCAGATTGCGGTGGCTGGGACGGCTTCCCGTTGCCGAGGGGGAGCCATCGTCGTCCAACAACTCATCATCCAGATCATCATCGTCATCGTCATCATCCTCACCAAGCTGGGACGCTAGACGCTGTTTGATTCGAGAATCTTCTTCTTCAGGCGTCAATTCCTTATCGTCCTTCGAGCGGCCACGACCTCGGGATCGCCTCCGACGTCGACGCTTTTCAGGTGCGGCCTCATCTTTAGTGGTTTCTGAATCGGATGATTCCTCGCTGACAGTTTCCGAAGTTTCGTCGCCTTCTGCACCATCCTTGTTTTCTTCTTCAGAGCTTGTCCCGGTCTTAACACCTCCGCGTCCACGGCCTCTGCCGCCTCGCCGCCGCCGACGTCGTCCTTTCTTTTGCTCGCCTTCGTCTTCATCATCTTCATCATCATCGGCGGATTTGTCGCTAATGTCTTCCGCAAAGACAGCCTCCTCCCCTTCAGTAAACAGAAAGGAGGACTCGACGTTCGTGCGCGCGGAGACAAAAGCACTCCCCCAAGAGGCTGCGTCAGCTGCGAACAAGGCATCGAAGGCACTGCGGGCGGCTTCACCGGAAATAGTTGGCGCCTCATTGGCTTCGTCTTCTGAATCGTCGGTTTGCTCTACGAACTCGGAGGAGTCGACGCGTACGGATTCGACTTCAATCTCGATCTTGGGTTCTTCGTCACGCGGCTTAAGTTCGGCGCGTGGCACAGCTGGAGCAGGTTTCTCGGTGCGACTGGCGGTAGGTTTTTTGACCGGTGGTTCTTCAGCAACGGGTGGCACATCGATCCCAAGCGAGGAAGCTAACCCTTCCCAGTCGCTGGGGGTCGCCTCAACCTCCTCAACCTGTTCGCGACGGCGGGTAGGAAGTTCCTTGGGGGGGGGCTGACGACGCTCCAAGGCATCATCGGTGACATTCACACCAAGCTCGCCTACTAGTTCGTCCCAAGTGGATTTTTCTTCGTTTTCTTCACTCATATGTCTCTGTCGCATTAAGGAGGTTGTGGAGATCGCATTTCTCTTGGGAATTTAGTGCTGGAAGCGATTCTCCTTGGAAGTGCAATATACGGTTAAATCGTGAGTGCGCGAAGATGCAGTCGTGGGACAGCCATCTTGGCGGACATGCACTACAAATACAGGCTGCAAGTCTCTACACCACGACGCGACTTGGGCTCCCCTAGAATTTGCAGTGGGGATAGACTTTATAGCTAGTCTGCTAGCCATTCTGAACCACGCAAATCGAGTGACACCATGGAAGAGCGAACTACCTCTGGCAACCCTGCCGAGCACGGTCCCGTCGAAGACGTCGAAGTTCGTGGCCATATCATTGATAGTCTTATTTTGCCCAAAGTGTTGGATTGCATTACGACAGGCGGTGGCTCGTTTCGGATCAAGAACATCAGTATTGGCCAAGAACGAATCGATCCGAGTTTTGCTCTGGTCGAAGTTCGAGCAGAGACTGAAGAACAACTGCAAGAAATCCTTGCCCAGATTGCAGATCATGGAGCAGTCCCCACTGCCGGAAGTGATTGCTGCGTAGTCGATGCGGATATCGCCGGGGCTTTTCCCGAAGGATTTTACAGCACTACGAATCAAGAGACCGAAATTCGCCTCGACGGCAAATGGTACGCCGTGACCGAACAGGAAATGGACTGCGGCATTACCGTTAATCTGCAAACCTCTGCTGCGAGATGCATTGCCATGTCTGATGTGGAAGTCGGTATGCCGATTGTCGTGGGGCATGCAGGGGTACGAGTCTTTCCGCTCGAGCGGGCCAATCAAGATCACGCCTTTGCCTTCATGAACAGTGCCGTCTCGACCGAGAAACCCAAAGGGGTAGTCATCCGGCAGATTGCTCAGATGCTTTTCGAGAATCGCCAGGGGAGGGGGAAGTCGCTGCTGGTAGGAGGCCCGGCCATTGTCCACACCGGGAGCGGCAACCTGATTTGCGAACTCATTCGAGGGGGATACATCCACAAACTATTTGCAGGAAACGCTCTGGCTACCCACGATATCGAGCAGTCCTTGTTCGGCACGAGCCTGGGGGTCAACTTGCACGAGGGGAGCCTCGCTGACGCGGGGCATGAGCACCATCTAAGGGCAATCAATCGAATTCGACGCATAGGCTCCATCCATGCGGCCGTCGGGCAAGGAGTGATACGATCCGGCATCATGTACGAATGCGTGAAGAACGATGTCGATTTCATCCTCTCTGGAAGCATCCGTGACGACGGCCCGCTGCCCGATGTGATCACCGACGCCATCGAAAACCAGCGTCTCATGCGAGAAAGCATTCGCGATGTGAATTTCTGCCTGATGATCGCCACCACGCTGCACTCTATTGCAGTTGGCAACCTGCTGCCGGCAAGTGTGAAAGTAGTCTGCGTCGATATCAACCCCTCTACGGTGATTAAACTCAACGACCGGGGCAGCTTTCAGACTGTGGGCTTGGTGACCGACGTCGAACCCTTCCTGCGAGCCCTGGTCGAAGAAGTCAAACGTCTCGAATGATTCCCAGGCGAGCCGTAAGTGTAAGCGCCCCGAGAAACTTACATGAATAAACCTCACATTCTAATGTGCCCGCCCGTTCATTACGGCATCGAGTACGAAATCAATCCCTGGATGAGTACCGAACGGCAGGCGGATCACGGGCTTGCCAACCATCAGTGGCAAGCGCTACGGCAAATCTTGCTCGACGCGGGGGCAATGATTTCTGATGTGCAACCTGTCGCGGGACTCCCCGACCTGGTATTCACTGCCAACTCGGCCATCGTCTTCGGCAAGCGGGCCGTATTGGCAAGGTTCAAGCACGAGCAACGTCAGGGAGAAGAGCCTCATTTCCGTCGTTGGCTGGAAGCCCATAGCTGGCAAGTCGACGAGCCGCCGGCAGACTTTTCTTTCGAGGGTGCCGGAGATGCGCTCTTCTGCGGCGACACGCTCTATGCTGGCTACCGCCAACGCAGCGACGCCAGCGGTCATCAACAGATAGGCGAAATGCTTGGAGTCCGCGTTCTACCTCTGGAGCTTGTTGATCCCTACTATTACCACCTCGACACGTGCTTCTGCCCCCTTGCCCCCGACGAGGCCATCTATCTCCCTGCTGCATTCGACGACTACGGCCAGCGTGTCCTTGCCGAGTCAATTCCCAAACTGCACTCCGTCGAGGAGGACGAAGCAAAAAGTTTCGCCTGCAACGCGGTCGTGGTGGGGAAAACGGTGGTCACAAACATAGGATGCCCTGAATTGCATGCGATGCTGAGATCTATCGGTTTTGACCCAATTGAGACACCGCTGAGTGAATTCGTCAAAGCGGGAGGGAGTGCGAAGTGTCTGACGCTACGTCTCGATGGTGAGGAAGCAGCAGGATGGAAGGGGTAAAATGGAGCTACGCGTTGGAGTTTCCTTCGCTCATCACTTCCTTTACCAGCGCACTAATCTGCTTGAACTCCGGCGTCCCTGCCACGCCGCACCATTCAAACAGCGCCGCTTCGGTCGTTGTTAGCAGTGCACCGGAAGTTTCCATTCGGCGCAAGGCGATGTCGTGATCAATCGCATGCCGTGCTCCAACTGCGTCAGCGGCCACGATCACTTGCATCCCGGCGGCAAGCAGATCGAGAACCGTTTGCTGCACGCAAACGTGTGTTTCAATTCCTACGACAAGCACACGATGGATGCCAGCGGCACGCCATGTATCGAAAATCGCTTCGCAATCTGCACAACTGAATGCGAGTTTGCTGACCACGGGAGTATCGAGTCGCTCGGCGAGAATTGCTGAGGTGGGACCCAGCTTTTCGGGGTATTGTTCGGTTGCCGCGGCGCGCACGCCCAGGATTTTGGCGCCATCTAGCAAGCGGCGGATGTTCCATACAATGCGCTGTTCATCAGGTTGCACGGCGACCAGACGATCTTGGACGTCGACCACCAGGAGCCCTGTGTCATTGGGATTCATTAGTTCTGGACTGCGTGACATTGCGAGGAGGTTGGAAGTTAAGTAGGGAAGGTTGGTAGAAAAATGTTTTTGTGAGACTTTATGATAGGTGCTGGGTACAATAGTCACCAGATGCCCCACTTGTGCCAATCTAGCAGTGAAGTCGATGAGTAATAAGTCTGAGCCCACGAAAGAACTGTGCGATTGGTCGAAAGATCAAATCCGAGAGCATTTCGAGTTACTAGCGTGGATCGTGGGGGAGCCGAACTTTGTCTGTACAAAATGCTGTCGCGCGGCGAATCAGAAGAAATGGCTTTGTAAGCCAAAAAAATTGCCAACTCGATGACGTTCTTCTTGATTGCAGGTGCCCCCTAGCCAGCGGCAAACTTCTAAGCGAAAATGAGCGGACTCACCACCAATCGCTCCCCATTGTAGCCCGCCATGAAGACCCGCTCTACCACGATTCTCACAGTTCGACACAACGGCCAAGTGGCTATTGGGGGCGATGGACAGGTCACTATGGGTCAGACCGTGGTGAAAGGCGACGCAGTCAAGCTTCGCCGTCTAATGAATGACAAAGTACTCGTGGGATTTGCAGGGGCGGCAGCTGATGCCTTTGCCTTGATGGAGCGTTTGGAAGCCAAACTCAAGGATCATCCGGCGAATTTGCCACGGGCCTGTACTGAACTCGCTAAAGACTGGCGCATGGACCGAGCCCTCAGGCGGCTCGAAGCACTCGTGGCCGTGGTAAACGCCGAACATTCGCTGTTGGTTTCCGGTACGGGAGACGTTATTCAACCTAGCGACGGTATCATCGGCATTGGCTCGGGTGGGAACTATGCCCTTGCCGCCGCGCGTGCGCTCGTGAAGCAGACTTCCCTTTCCGCGGCCGAGATCGTCAAGCAGAGCCTCGAAATTGCCGGAGATATCTGCGTGTATACCAATCAAAACATCGTTATCGAAGAGATCAAGTGAAGAGTCTCACTCCCCGCGAAATCGTCGAACATCTAGATCGTCACATCGTCGGCCAGGCCGATGCCAAACGGGCCGTCGCCGTAGCGATTCGTAACCGCTGGCGCCGACAGCAACTCGACGAGAATATGCGAAAAGAGGTTGCACCGAAGAATATTCTGATGATCGGCCCTACTGGTGTTGGTAAGACTGAAATCGCCCGACGGTTGGCAAATCTCACCGGTGCTCCCTTTATCAAGGTCGAAGCCAGCAAGTACACCGAAGTAGGCTATTACGGCCGCGATGTGGAAAGCATGGTCCGCGAGTTGGTAGAAAATGCTATTGGACTGGTGCGGGAAAGCGAATTGGCCAATGTCGAGGAAGAGGCCAAGCGGCGTGTGACCGACCGGCTGCTGGAACTACTCGTTCCTGCTCCCTCTTCCTTCGATGTGGGTGTTGGTACGGATGATTCGCCGGAGCGGTATGAGCGTAGCCGTGAGAAAATGCGGGCGATGCTAGTCGGCGGCGAACTAGAGAATCGCAACGTCGAGATTTCCATCGAGCAACGTACTCAAGCGATGATGATCCCAGGTATGGGTGGCCCGGGTGGCGATACCATGGATTTTGACATGCAGGGCATGCTAGAGAAAATCCTGCCCAAGAATGTCGTACGTCGTGAGATGACCGTTGCTGAAGCTCGCAAGGTACTCTTCGACCAGGAATGCGAAGCACTCATCAACCAGGATAAGGTCAACGCCAAGGCCGTGGAACTTGCTGAGAACACGGGGATTATCTTTGTCGATGAAATCGACAAAGTAGTAGCGAGCGAGGGGGGGCGTGGTGCCGACGTTTCGCGGCAAGGAGTGCAGCGAGATCTGCTTCCTATCGTCGAGGGAACGACCGTGCAGACCCGCTATGGCTATGTGCGCACCGATCACGTACTTTTCGTGGCGGCTGGTGCTTTCCACACGGCCAAACCGAGTGAGCTGATGCCAGAGCTTCAAGGCCGTTTTCCGATCCGCGTAGAACTTGAAGCACTGTCAAAGGATGATTTTGTGCGAATACTTTCGGAGCCACACAACGCACTTACCAAACAGTACGTTGCCCTGATGAAGACAGAAGGAGTCGAAGTTGATTTCCTCGACGACGCGATCGAATCGCTGGCCAGCTACGCCTACCAAGTGAATCAAACGACTCAAAACATTGGTGCCCGTCGCTTGCACACGATCATGGAACGACTGCTTGAAGAACTGAGCTTTGAGGCCCCCGACATGAAAATGGGTCGAGTTGAAATCAACGCCGGCTACGTCCGTGAACGACTCGACGAAATCGTGCAGGACGAAGACCAGAGCAAGTACATTCTTTAGTCGTGAATTTGCTTATTCTTCCTCTGCTGCGTGTTTGTATCCTCCCTTGGCTTTAAAACCGAGGATCATAAGCAGATAGCAAACAGCCATGGCAGCTGGGATAAGTGCCGTGAAACGAATGGCCATGCGACTACCCATTAAGCCTGCTTCAGCCACTGCTGGACCGTCCTGGTCGGAATATTGTTTAGCGTCTTGCCACCAGGCATCCAAGCTGCGTAGTTGAGCGAATTTATCGGTATCCCACTCTCCCTGCTCGATTGCGATTTGCTTGTCGTGTTCCAGCCGAGCGCCTTGATCAGCAATCACACCAACCTTCTGGCCGTCGAGACCCTGAATAGGCTTGAAGAACAGGAACCCTTGCTTCCCTTCGGCTTGATAGCGTAGGAAAGCTTGGGTTGAGGTCTCTTCCAGCTCTTGCGAGGCAAAGCGGTCCTGCTTGTATCCAATCCCCGGACCACCAAGCAGACCAGCCGAAGTCATCCCAGCGCACCCAATGAGTGCCATGGCGAGAGTAGCACTGCGAGGAAACTGCTCGCCGATGACCCCCAGCATGGTTGGCCAAAGAAAGGTTTTACCCACTGCGTAGACGGTAACAGCAATGACCATCAACAGAATTCCTTCTGCATCACTGATCAGATAGAGCCCCAAAGTTCCGATACATGCACTGACGAACAGCAATCCCAGGGAGGAGATGCGATGCACGATCGGACCAGCAAAGAACCTCAAGACGAACATCAAACAAGAGGTGTAGATGAACAGCATGATTCCCTTTTTGGGATCATCCAAAATGCTGCCAGTAATTTTCGCGATCCAGCTGTCGGTGCCTAATTCGACATATCCGACCATGGCCTGCACGACGATCATGAAGAAGAAGAACGGCACAAGACAATCCCTAAGCATGCCAGCATAAGAGATCGTGCCTTGCTGCGCTGCTGTCTGGGGGAACCTCTCAACCAAAGCGATGTATCCATAGATCACAGCGGGGATCAAGTACAAGGCGAGGAGAATCTCCCACTGGATGCTTCCAACCAATAAGCCGATTAATCCACCTAAAACCAAACCTCCTGGCCATCCGGCATGCAAAATATTTAAGTAATGCGTCTTGCGTTCCGGATAAATGGCAGAGGTAAGCGGATTGATTACGGCTTCAGCAATGCCATTGCCCACAGCGAAGATGAATGCCGACCAGAATAGCACTTGATAGGTTGCGTCTTTGCCAGCCGACTCGAATACGGGAGTGGCAAAGAAAAGCATCACGGCTGACACCACCTGGCAAGCGACCGCCAAGATCATCAGCAATCGATAACCAAGTGCATCAAGCAAGAATCCGGCGATCAGAATCACTAGACCAAAGCCTAGCAACCCACCCCCGGTGATCTCGCCCAATTCGGTGAAGGTAAATCCATATTGCTCGGACCACGGTTGCAGTAAGGCTCCCCGTACGCCAAACCCCATACCAGCAGTGGCAATCGCCAAGAAGCCTGCCAACAGTAATTTCCCGCGATTCTCGGCCATGAATTCTCCCAGATAAGTCAGAATTGGTCGTTCATTGAATACTGATAAGCTCGGCCATCTTCAGATAGGCGAGTATTGTCATAATCCTGGCCATAAGGAGAAAAACAGGATTGGCTCCCTAGGCAATGATTGGCTGGCAATCTTACCTGCCGAGCTTTTCCACGGGAAGACCTTCGTGAAATCTCGCAGGAAATTCTCTTCGATTCCGCAAGTAATCAATTAAGCTCTTCCTGCTTGTCAGACAACCGGTTTCTGAGGACATGAACCATCATTTCTTGATTTGGTGATTTCGCCGAGACGACGAATTCCCGCTCGTTTTCCCCCAAGACTTCGATCTGTACATTCAACCTCTCCGCAGGTAAACAACTTTCAAACCGGTCTGCCCATTCGACGAAGGTGATTCCATTACCCTCAAAGTATTCCTCGACGCCAAGTTCCAGGAACTCGTCTTCGTCGCGTAGTCGGTAGGTATCGAAGTGGTAGATGGGGACTCGACCACCGAGGTATTCGTTTACGAGTACGAAGGTGGGGCTGGTGACCGCATCAGGTGGAACACCCATCCCCGCGGCTACTGCCTGGACCAGGCGTGTCTTGCCGGCGCCTAGGGTCCCTATCAGCGCAACGACACAACCGGACGGCAACACTTCGGCAAGCTGCTGGGCTAATCGCTCGGTGTCTGCTTCACTTTGTGCGAGAAAGCGAAATTCGGTCAATTGTTGGCCTCGTGTTGGAAACCGAGGGGATTAAGAGTTGTGTACGTTCCATCAGATTGTGCCTTCCACAAACCAGGGTTGTCAACAAACTCCCCGATGCAACTTATCGGCACAGCAATGGGCTGAGTAGCAAGCAGCTTTGAGGCCTCAGCAGGCGGAACGGCCAACAAGAGTTCAAAATCCTCGCCGTCGCCAAGCGCATGCTCTAAAGGCGACTTACCTGAGGTCTTACTCATCTGATTGGCGGCGAGTGAAATCGGAATCTGATCTATATCAAACACAATGCCACAACCACTGGCAGTTGCGAGGCGAGAGGCATCTAGCGTTAGTCCGTCGGAGATGTCGATGCCCGCGTGGAGTTCGTACTGATCATGGAGCAGCAGGGCTTCCTCCACACGCGGCTCCACTTGCAGATGTCTTCCTAAGATGCTGCCTCCTAAACAGCCAGTAACGAGTAACTTGTCGCCTATCTGAGCGCCTGAGCGAGCAAGAGGTCCTTGGGAGGTCGCCTCTCCAATTGCCGTGATGCTGATTGCCAGATCGCCCTCCCAGGTATTGGTGTCACCACCGGCAATGGTCACGCCATGTTTCTCAGCAAGCGGCAACATTCCACGATACAATTCGATTGCCAATTCCAGCGGCGAGTTGTTTTTCGTCCCGGCTCGCGGCAAGACTATGGACACAAATGCGGCAATCGGCTTGGCAGCCATCGCTGCCAGGTCGCTTAGATTGACTCCCAATGCCTTGTGCCCGACCAACTTTGGGTCCACTTCATCGATGAGAAAATCGACGCCATCGGTGAGTAAGTCGGTGGTCACCACGAGTGGTGTCTTGGTTGGCTTTAGTACAGCAGCGTCGTCCCCCAGTCCTATCTCACAGCAGAGGCCAGCCGGCAGGTTTTCCTCCAACCAGTCAAAAAGATCCGCTTCTAAGGACATGGGATACCTACCTCGCTTCCAAAGCACGCAAACTACCTAAATCAACAATGTTTTGCAGGTTTCCTGTCAGATTATCAGCCAACCTTACTTTCAACTGCTTGCAAACAGCCGAGGGCGGTATTAACGTGACGCATATCGGGGCGAGCGAAACGCCAGTTAGATTTCGCAACCTCCTCCTATTCTCAGCGAAACGTTCTCCTTTGCAACTGCTGAGAAGGAGCAAGTGAAAGGGAATTCAGCGCGCGTGTTGGTCGTTTCCCGAAAAGTTGGCGAACGGATTTTGATCGGCGACGAAATTGCCGTCACGGTGATCAAGGTCGGCAGCGGCGGAGTTCGCATCGGCATCGAAGCTCCGAAAGAGCTACCGGTGGTGCGCGAAGAACTCGCGATTCAACTACAGCAGGCTGAGCAATTGGCTATTGAAAATGCCCGCCAGCTGGCAGGGGATAGCGAGTCTTAAACCTTAATCTCATTGCTCAATTCTCCATAGAACACTAAGTCTCGTTCCCATTCTTGGGCATTCGATTCTAGTCGTTGGTCATTTTACGACCGGTGTTTCTTCCGTAGCAGGAGATTCTTTCTTCACCGTTCTTGGTTCTACCTCCTTCCTGACCGTTCGAGGTGTGACCGAGAGTTGATTGCGCACATCGACAACCTCGGGACTATGTACTGAGTCGAGGGGACCGATATCGGCAACGCAGGATCGTAACCGCTCAAGTTTTGCAGTGAAGTCATCTTCCCCTGGTGGCGCTTGGGCCGGCGCCGCACCCCACACGACTCGCGTTCCACCGCGCGTCATCAAGTCATAGACATAGTAGCGATGCTCATCCAGGATTTCAGGCCGTGTTGAAGGGAGGATGTCGACGAGTGAGAGTTGTTCCCAAACATCCGACAGACGCATAGCTAGATCCGCGGCGCCGGTCACTCTCAGATCGTCCCAGCGCTGTCCGACGGGGGGACGCTCCACTACGTTTTGGATGCGGGGCAAATACCGTTTGTATAATTCAGGTACATCTTTGCTAGGAAGATGGACCGCCTGCTGATCTACCGGAACCAGCAGCATTCCTTGCGGACTCGACATCTCCACGACGGCAACCGGTTTACGGTAGGTGACTTCGACATGAACCCCATCGGGATAGAGTTTTCTTATTTTTACAACCGAAGCGATCCATGGATGCAAGACAAAGGCATCTTCCACGACACTCATGAACGAATCGTCCAGGGTCGAGAGGCGCCCGTTCAGGCCGGTATTGTGTACTACTTCGGAACAGACATCGGCAGCGATCCATTCGGGGGGAGGAGTCGCCGTGATCCGTTCCGCGCTGAGCAAATATGGCGGGCGATGAATGATTGATGGCGCAACTTGCTGCCAGACTTTGGTCATTCCCCATCCCATGAGACCCACAACCAACAGAGCAATTACGACCCGTAACCGGGACACGAAGAGCGTCTTGACTCGAACCAAAGGGGATCGGGAAGCCGTAGCATCGGCTGGATTGGCAGCTTTTCTTTTTTTCCTGACAGTGGCCACTCGAACACCTCCTTGCGCTCGGTCGCTGGTGTAGAACTCACCAGATTTCCAGTTCAGTCTCCAACTCGACGCCAAGCCGTTCGGCAACTCGGCTGCGGATCGTGTCGATGAGGCGCAGCACATCCTGGCTTGTGGCCTCTTCTCCGGCGACGATAAAGTTTGCATGGCGCTGGCTCACTTCGACGGCACCCACTCGGGTTCCTTTGAGGCCCGCCTGGTCGATCAACATACCGGCACTCATCCCTCGCGGATTCTTAAACACGGAAGCCACGTTCTGATGCGATAGCGGTTGGCCTGCTTTCTTGACGATCCACTGCTTTTGCATTCGTTTGGTGAGTTGTTCCGGATCATCCTCTTCGAGCAGAAAATCAGCACTGAGAATTACCAACTCGTCCAAGCTGCTCTGGCGGTAGGCGAAGACTAAATCTTCGCGATCTCGTTGAAAGAGTTCTCCAGCACGCGTCATCACGGTCGCCCGACACGCCCACTGACCAATATCTCCCGCACGACTGCCAGAGTTTCCGTGCAGGGCACCCCCTATCGATCCAGGAATGCCTACCAGGGGCTCCAAACCGGCCAGTCCAGCACGTACCGATTCGCTAATTGCATGGGCCAACTTCGCCCCGCCACCTGCGGTCAGCTGGTTGCCGCGGATACTTAGCTCGGCAAAGTCGCCCTTGGCGAGACTGAGCACCATGCCGGGAACGCCGTCATCTCGGACCAAGATATTGGAACCGCCCCCAAGTATGCGGATGGGGACTTCCTCCTCGCGGCAACGGCGCACGAGGGCTGCCAATTGGTCGACCGAGCTCGGTTCGGCAAAAAAAGCCGCGGGTCCACCAATCTTGAGCCAGGTACGGTGAGCAATCGGCTCACTCGTACGGACGATTTTTTCGAAACCACTTACCAGTGTCATTGCAGATTAAACCTTAAAAAAGCTGGCTTTATGGTGACTTATTTGCCGCTGTTCGTCAATTCGTTCCAGGCGGACCTGCCAAGAAATCCCGATCGGCTCGGAACTCTCCTACTATCTTCGGCAATTCGACAGGTTTGGCATAAAACCTGACCAATTTGGAGCCGATCAGGTAAAACAAGTGCCAAAACGAGGCGAAATTTTTGTCGGAACTTGCCGAATCTGCTCAAGGGGTGGGAAATCGCCCCGCTCGATGGGGAAGTTAGTGGTTCCGGGCTTGGGAGTGAGCCAAGCAAGTTCTTCGAGGGTGCCTACAGGTCCCGTCTACACTTATAGATATCTCAAACTGAAAAGGAGAACCACGGATTGCACGAATTTCACGGATAAGTTGAGACGAAACCGTACATTTATTCATCGAGTAGGTTTGAGCAGATGGTGGGTGTGATTTTGAACAATCGAATGAATTTCGTCCCGTTTTCGTGGGACTTGCTCTATCCGAGAAATCCGTGCTATCCGTGGTTTCCGTAGTTTTGCTTTTCACTTTGAGTTAATATGCGGGAGGAACTAACGTGGCGTGGTAGCGATTTTGGGTCAGGACATGGGTGACGCTCATGTTCATTGGGCATTGGAAATTCGTCATTCCTTAGTTGCGCGTGCAGTGTAAAGTTCACGATTCTATCTCGGTCCTGCGCACCGAAGGTGGTCTCTTGGCACCACACATTCTGTCGCAATCTTTTTTCACAAAACAAAACCCCCTCTCGTTGCTCCGGTTCGTTGGGCTTCAACTCGTTGGCCGATCAAGACTTACACGAATCATGTTGCCTGCCGCGCGGCGGGGTTTTGTAAACACAACTCCACCGAACTAGCCGCTACTTGCTCGTCCAAATCGCCAAACTCGTTCAGCGCGCAGTCCTAGCCAGAGCAAACCCGCAAGACCTTGCGGGCGGTGGCGAGTTCCTATCACGGATCGCACGCTCCATTATAAAACTGCCAGGAAGAAATTCCACAACGGTTTTTGTGCCATCTATGGATGCCGCATGTGTCATTCGGATTTTGTGGACGCGATTGCCATGCGATTGCAAGATGAAGATACCGACGGCAACCTGGGAAGAAAACGCGGAAGAACTATTTTTCAAAAACAGTTCTGCCCGGCTCTGTAGAAAACATCCCGTGCTAGCTAAACATTGACGCAGGCGGCACTCGTATAGAGTGCATGTCAGTTACCAGTAAGTCTCCGATTCAAGTCGTGTTGGCCGCGCTTGCTACTGCGCGTCGTGGGCTGCCTGCCTATTCTCACATTTGTAGCCCCAAGACATTCACCCAGCATCAGCTGTTTGCCTGCCTTGTTCTGAAGAACTTCCTTAAGACCGACTATCGAGGCGTGGTTGACCATTTAGTCGATCATTCGAATCTGGTGGAGTTACTAGAATTAACCAGGATTCCTCACTTTACGACACTTCAAAAGGCGTCGCGTCGACTCTTGGCGGCTGACAAAGCCAAACGTCTGATGGACGCCACCGTCCGACAACAAATGGGGCGACGGAAGCGGGTAAGTTCGGCGGCGATTGATTCCACTGGATTGCAATGCGGAACAGCAAGCGCCTACTTCGTTCGCCGTCGCAAAAAAGTCGAAAGTCCCTGGAAAACCGTGGTTTATCACAACTATCCCAAGTTGGGCATTGTTTGTGACACCAGCAATCACTTCATCCTGGCATTCCAAGCTGGTCGCGGACCACGACCTGACATAGACGAGTTCCGTCCGCTAGTTGCTGATGCCTTGAAACGAGTGCGGCTCTCTCTGATGACTGCCGACGCCGGTTACGATTCGGAGCCCAATCACCAATTCGCCCGCGATGGACACGGCATCCGTACGGTCATCCCTCCCAAGCATGGCAGGCCGACTAAAAAGCCAGCCAGAGGTCACTACCGTCGCTTAATGCAAACCCGCTTTGATCGAGAAATCTATCGAAATCGGGTGCAAGTCGAGACCGTGATGTCGATGATCAAGAGAAGGCAGGGATCCCACGTACGTGGGCACAAATATTGGAGCCAATGTCGAGACCTAAGATTGATCGCACTCACCCACAACATCATGATTCTTGTGCTTGTTGAGGTTTTCTACAGAGCCGTTCTGCCCCGTTTTTCTCTCCTGACGGAAGCCACGGCTAAGTACAGCGGTTTAGCACGGGTATGATGGTTTGATCTCAGGTATGATGGTTTGATCTCAGAGAATTACTCTTCTGGAGAACTTCGGCAATCTGGAATGCTATTGGGATGGAGTTACACCTTCCACCCCCCTATTGAGGAGAATCCCGATGCCTTACTCAGTTAGTACCAGGAAGCGTACCAGTCGCAAGTTGAACCCGCGTAAGAATCCGTCCTTGCAAAAACCCAATGGCGTGATCAGCCCTCGCGTTCAGAAAGTGGGAGGGGAAAAATTCGCTATCGTGTGTATCGATCCAGCCAAACACCGCAGCGAGTGGATGATGGCCGACTATTATGGGAACGTACTCATCCAGCCGCAAACGTTGGAGCATCAAGGACCGTTCTTTCAAGCGGCGGTGGCACGGATCCAGCAGGCCCAGGCAGAGCATGACATCCAAGACACGATCGTGGTCGTGGAACGCACGGGAAACTACCACCTCCCTCCCAAACGGGCCTTTGCCAGGGCCGGATTCGAAACGCGTGTCGTCCATCCGTTTGCGACGAAGCAATATCGGGTTCCTGCCAATCCGGGCAACAAGACAGATAAAACAGATCTGCATGCCCAACACCGCGCGGCCGTGGCCGGCTTTGGACTCTGCGAGTACGAGCTGGAATCCCCTTATCGAGAACTCCAACTCCGGGAGCGGCATCGCCGCAACCTCGTCGAGAAGGGAGCAGGGATTGCCTGCCAGATTCGTGATCACTTGCATCTGGCAATGCCCGGCTTTGCCAGTCTGTTCGATCGCCTGGTGGAACGCCAGGCGCCACTGGCGATTGCCAGCCGATGCGACTCACCGGCCAAACTGCTCCAACTCGGTCAGGCGGGTCTCAGCAAGCATCTGCGGAAGAAGAACATCCGCCATCAAGTTCGCACCATTGACAAAGTACTCGCCTGGGCGGCCCAGGCGGCAAACGACCCCATCCAAGATGGCCCCCTGCACCATGCGATCTGGACCGATCTGTATGAGCTTTATCAGCATTATCACAGGCAAATCGCTGTCTTGGAGCGAGAACTGGCCCACGACCTGGTACAAACTCCATATATTCGCTTGTTGGCAATTCCTGGCATCAATGTCGTCTCAGCGGCCGAGTTGGCAGGAGAGATGGGGCCGATGACGCGGTATGCCAACGCCAATGCAATCACCGGCCGGGCAGGGCTTTACCCTTCACGCCACCAAAGCGATCAAACCGATCATGACAGTGGACCGATCATCCGCCAGGCCAATCGCCGGCTCAGGTGCGTGCTGATGCGGATCGCAGACAACCTGGCCTGCCACTGCGCTTACTACCGTGGCCAAGCTGACATGGATCAAACGCGCGGCGTGGATACCAGGGCCTGCCGGGTGAAGATTGCCAAGCGATTTAGTCGTTTGGCACTCGCCTGTGTAGCGGGAGACCAGCCGATGCGACATCCTTGCTTTCGCAAGCCCGATTCAATTCTGGAGAAGTTGCGAGAGTTTCATTACCTGCATCAAACTTCCCTGGATCGCGTGTTAGTGGACCTCCAGACAACGGTCGAGCAGTTGCCCTACAATACGTGTGGGCACGAACAGCAACTCGTTGCCAAGGTACTCGAAGAGAATACAGCCCGTCGCAAAGGGGGAGTCGCAATTGGTGAGTTACTCCCGGCAGTCCTGGCCCGCTTGGAGCTCAGAACAACAAAAGAACACAAAAACGGGGATCGGTCCTGAACGAGCGTGAGGATCCACACCGCCTCTTGGCACGACGGCAACCCTGCCTCAGCGGTGCATGGCGCTCTGTTGGATCATTACCGCCTGATAAGGCAGTTTGGGGCCGACCCTCTTATGGATTACCTGTTTGGCGAAACATGATCACGAACACGACAGAGAGGATCCTCACCGGACCGGTCGACGGATCGATTCCTCCAGAACGTTCAAAAAAAACCACGCTTAGCGTGGTGCGTAAATCGTTCGCACTCAGAGAACTTTTTAATCAGGACTTGAAATCCCCATGGCAGTCACCGACGCGTCCTAGCCTTTGCCGTATCTAGCGGCCGATCCCATCGGTAACGATCGGGTGTGGATTCTCTCGAAACGGCTGAGGAGTGACTCATATCGGTACTTTGGGAGTGCAATTTGCTGCTGGAAAAGGTAAATGGGCCGCTTATACTGAGGGTTGCTCTTCTGACCCAGTCGCACAGGAAGGTCTAATGAAGATTACCACAGCTTCGACTTTTCTATCGCTATCCTTCTGCTTCGCAATCTCTTTGCACGCCGATTCCTTCGGAAGTGGAGCAAATGAATTCGTTATTGAGTTTGTCACAATCGGTGATCCTGGAAATCCCGGTGATATCACTGGCTTTCCAAGACTATCTGGTATGGTGAACCACATCTATCGCATCGGAAAGTTCGAAATCTCTGAGGAGATGATAAACAAGGCCAACGCCCTAGGTGGCCTTGGCCTCACACATGACGATCGCGGGTCAAATAAACCAGCGACATCGATTAGTTGGTTTGATGCTGCCCGCTTCGTCAACTGGCTGAACACGAGCACCGGCAACACGCCTGCCTACAAGTTCGATGCAAATGGCAATCAGCAACTCTGGGCAGTTGGTGACGTAGGTTACGACCCCAATAATCTATTCCGCAACCGAAATGCCAGATACTTTCTGCCGAGTGTGGATGAGTGGCACAAAGCGGCCTACTACGATCCCAAGGGCGAAGTTTACTACGACTACGCTACGGGCAGCGATACTCCGCCCATTCCCGTTGCTAGGGGCACCACCGAAGGAACTGCCGTGTTCTTTCAAAACTTATCGATAGGTCCTGCTGACATCACGCAAGCGGGAGGACTAAGTGTTTATGGCACAATGGGCCAAGGTGGAAATGTTTACGAATGGCTGGAAAATGAGTTTGGCCTTGCAAATACTTCGCCATCGTTTGCCCGTATGCGGAAAGGAGGGGCTTGGATCAATGATTTCCTTAGGTTAGAAGCATCAACTCTGCAAAGATCATCCCCGGCTAGCGAATCCTCATCTCGTGGTTTCCGTGTTGCAAGTATCCCTGAGCCGAGTACGTTGGTGATGGGGGCTTTGGCAGCAGGAGGATTGTTGGTGTGGAGAAGGCGTAATTAATTTTCTCGTCCTGGCTTTTTCCCGACCCGCCCGCTTCCTCGCTCCCAATGGTGCTTTGTCGCGGACCCGACAAGTACAGCGGTTTTATCGACCGCCGCTAGATAAAACCGTCCGATAACTGGCGATTGCGTTCGGTTCTCTTTCTTATGGGTTCCTATCTCCGAATGTGACTGGGCAAACTGTGTAGCGGTTTGTTTGAGGGTCGGGATCTGATTGTAGCACGCCTCTGCTGAGTCGTGATTTCTTAGTGATGCTTGGCACTCCGAATCGTATCGTTGTGACTCACAGCAAGGGTGTAACAAGGAATTACGCGTCGGAGACACGTGCTACAATGGGGGGAGTCGGATTCGTTGCAGATTTCTAACTGGAAAACAATGGGAAATCAAAAAATACGACTCGCCAGAGGCATGCTACAATATCAGGGACCATTCTTCTTTAACCGCAGTGTGCAGAATCACCATTTACTTTTCCTACTTGAGTAACCTGCATTGCGGGGAAGTACCGCAGGACGGTGGGAGAGGCGTCGCCATGCGGAGCATGGAGACGAGTTTGGGAGAGAGAGGCGGAGCCTCGAATTCGGTGGGTTACCATGCGGAGCTTGGGAACGAGTAGAGGGCTAAGCTTCCCACTGGCGGAGGGCCTCGTAGCTGGCAACTGCGGCGGCGTTGGAGAGATTGAGGCTGCGTACTTCGGGACGGGTGGGGATTCTCAGGCAGCGATCTGACTTTCCGTGGATCCACTCCTCCGGGAGGCCTTGGGACTCGCAGCCGAACACCAAAGCGTCTCCTTGCTGATATTGCACTTCAGTGTAGCTGTGAGTGGCTTTCTTGCTGAAATACCAATGGCGGGATTCCGGGATGTTGGCGACGAGTTGCGGCCAATCGTCGACGACCTCCCACTCGAGGTGCTGCCAGTAATCAAGTCCAGCCCGTCTCAGATAGTAGTCGTCGATTCGAAAGCCCAAGGGCCTCACCAACCAGAGTTTTGCCGCGACAGCGACACAGGTCCGTCCCACGCTACCAGTATTATAGGGTATTTCAGGCTGGTGGAGGACGACGTGAAATCTGGGTTCGTAGGACACCGACTAAACTCTGAAAAAAAGTTATTGAGTTCCGATAAGGCCCTAACGACTCGAAGGAAGAGCCACCATGTGCTATCTTATCCACCTCACTGGAAATAGTTCTGTTCGAGTCTAGATAATATACCCGCAAAGGAGCCTTGCCCATGTCTCTTGGTATCGCCATCGTCGGCACCGGCATGATCAGTCAGTTTCATTCCCGCGCAATCGCTGAAGTCCGAGGCGCAAAACTTGTCGCGTGTTGCGACCGAATAGCTGAGAGAGCCGAGGCATTTGCGAGTGAAGTAGGGTGTACAGCATACAGCGATCTTAAGAAGATGCTCGCCGACCCGGCAGTCGATGCCGTGAGCGTGGCCACGCCCAGTGGGGCCCATATGGAGCCGGCTGTCGCTGCGGCGAAGGCAGGAAAACATGTGATCGTCGAGAAGCCCCTGGAGATAACTCTCCAGCGTTGCGACCGCATTATTGACGCGTGTGAAAAGAGCGGAGTTAAACTGGCAACGATTTTTCCCTCGCGGTTCCATGATTCTTCGGTGAAAATGAAACGTGCTGTGGACGAAGGCAGATTCGGCCGGCTGACGCTAGGCGATGCCTACGTTAAATGGTTTCGTACGCAAGAGTATTACGATAGCGGCGCCTGGCGGGGGACCTGGAAGCTCGACGGCGGCGGGGCGCTAATGAATCAGGCTGTTCATACGGTGGACTTGCTGACTTGGTTGATGGGGCCAGTGACGGAGATTCAAGCCCAGATAGCGACCTTGGCCCACGAGAGAATTGAGGTCGAAGATGTGGCAACAGCCACGCTTAAGTTTGCCAATGGGGCCTTAGGAGTTATCGAGGCCAGCACGGCAGTGTATCCCGGGTATCTAAAACGGATTGAATTGCATGGCGATCAGGGAACCGCTGTGCTTGAGGAAGAAGACCTCAAAGTCTGGGACTTCGCGAAGAAAACTCGTGCAGATGCCGCTATTCTCAAAGCGATGAAGGAGAGTCGTAGTACCGGGGGTGGGGCTGCTGACCCTTCAGCCATTGGACATCATGGCCATGCCGCCCAGTTTCGCGATTTTGTGAGTGCTATCAAAGAGGACCGGTCCCCCGCCGTGGATGGCCCTGAGGGCCGCCGCTCGGTAGAGATCGTTGTTGGAATCTACAAAGCTGCCAAATCAGGCAAGACGGTGAAGCTGCCGTTATAGTTGCAGTGTGCAGGAGACGGGTCTAGAATTGAACTATGAGCATTGTTGAAAGCCCTATCTCTTCCGACCCTAGCGTCATGGGAGGTGCCGTAGTATTCCATGGCACGCGAGTTCCGGTGCAGACGCTCTTAGATTATCTAGATGACGGATTCTCTATCGAGACATTTATCGAATTCTTTCCCTCAGTGCGCCGCGAGGATGCCGAGCAGTTTCTAAGGCTCGTAGGACGTCGAGATTCTTGAGAATTCTATTCGACGAAAATGTGCCTGCGCCTCTGTGTAAGTTTTTCCCAGACGATCAGGTTGCTACCATCCAGCGACTCGGTTGGACCGGCATAGAAAACGGTGAACTTGTCTCCCGTGCCGATGCGGACTTTGACGTTCTCATCCTTGCCGACAAGAATTTGCGTTATCAGCAGAATCTTTCAGCTCGAAGACTTGCACTTGTCGAATTGCCCACGAACTGTTGGCCAATTCTTGAGCCGCTAGGGTCTAAAGTCGTCGAAGCAGTTCACGGAGCACTTACTGAAAGCTATGTCATAAGTTGAAATGACGTAAGGTCATGCAGTCAGCAATTTTAGTTCATGCGCTCTATCATGTCATGTGCTAGCTTGTCTCTTGGGAATGGTGCCTGTCAAATCGGCCTTCATCGATCGGACATTTTCCTGCACAATGCTTCCTCCTGCAAACAAGGAAGGAGGCGCCCAGGTGAGTAAAAAGCTGACTATCGATTTTGTCCTCTACCTCGTTGTGCGGCTGTTGATTTGTGCTGTGCAGGCGCTGCCACTGAGCACGTTGAAGACCCTCTCAATTCAATTGGGTTGGCTTTGCTGGCACGGACTGAAGCTGCGTCGTGGAGTCGTCGAAGAGAATCTCCGCATTGCGTTTCCGGACGCCCCTCAAGAAGTGCGAGACCGCATTGCCCTGGCGATGTGGAAACACTTGTTCTTGATGATTTGCGAAATCGCCCATGCGCCTCGCAAGCTTCACCGCACCAATTGGCGACAGCATTCCTCAATTTCGCGCATGCGAGACATCGTTCGCCATCTGATTTCTGAGCGGCCGATGGTGATCATCTCGGGCCATTTGGGGAACTTCGAGTTGGGTGGCTATCTCTTGGCCCTGCATGGTTTCGAGACACACACAATTGCCCGGCCGCTGGATAATGTCTTTCTCGACGAGTTCGTGAATCGGTTCCGCGGAGCGACCGGCCAGTACATGCTTCCCAAGCACGGAAGCGGCCCGCAAATTACCGAACTCCTCCAGCAGGGGGGGACTCTGGTCCTCTTGGGAGACCAGTTTGCTGGCAAAGGGGGGTGTTGGGTTGAATTCTTTGGCAAACCAGCATCGACCCACAAAGCAGTTGCCGTCTTTTCGCTAGGAAGTTCTGCGCCGACGGCCGTCAGTGCTGCCTTGCGCGGGGAGAACCCGCTCGAATTCCGCATGGAAATCGCGGCCATTGCCGATCCGGCAGCCGCTGATTTCCAATTGCCAACAGTGCCTCTGCTGACAGATTGGTACACACACAACCTGGAAATGATGGTTCGCCAGCATCCCGATCAATACTGGTGGGTCCATCGACGCTGGAAGGGGGATCCCTCGGATCGACGGAGAAATCGCAAGCCACGGGTTCAGCAACAAGCAGCCTAGTCACAAACGAGAAAAAATCATGCTAAGCAGCAAGTTCTGAGGGCAAAAGACTTGCCGAATTGCGCAAGCCTGCCATAATCGTCATTGGTAGTGTTCCCGCCATATTCCCCCTCCCGCCTCCTGACACGACGGTTAAAAGCGTGTATCAACTTCGGTCCTTTCGCAACACGGATCCTCCCCACTTGGCGGAGATCTGGCGCAGCCAGCCTCCTCAACGGGGTGTTCTGCAACCGATCTCGGCGCCGATCTTGGAGTTTGCCGTTTTTTCGAAGGCCCACTTTGATCGTGAGGGCTTGATCATCGCCACCAAAGACGGGCTTCCCGTCGGTTTTGTTCACGCTGGGTTTGGTCCCAATGATGACGGGACGGGTCTCGATACAAGTATGGGGACCACACATCTCTTGATGATTCGCTCGGGCTACGAAGACGAGGCCCTGGTGGATGCACTCCTGGAAGCCAGCGAGGACTATCTCCGGTCCGCGGGAGCTACGGTCATCTATGCCGGTGGCGTGAAACCGCTCAATTCGTTTTACCTTGGCTTGTACGGTGGCAGCGAAATTCCCGGCGTACTCGAGTCGAACCGACTCTTGCGCGACGCTTGTTTGCGTCGCAATTATTCCGAGTGCGGGCAGATCTCGATTTTGCAGTGTGATTTAGTCCGTTTCCGTCTGCCTGTCTCTCGCAAGGTGCGACAGCTTGGTCGGCAAACGCGATTCGAAGAGACGGTCGATCCTTTGAGTTGCAATTGGTGGGAAGCATGTGTGTGGGGCTCCCAGCAAAGAGACCGCTTCCGCTTGTATGACAAGTCCAGCGGAAAGGTCATTGCCTCGGCCTCCTTCTGGGATGTGCAACCTCTGTCAGCATGTTGGGGCATCTGCACCGCCGGCATGTTCGATCTGCAGGTCGACCTCGGTTGGCGGCGACAAGGTTGCGCGAGTTATCTGCTTGGCGAAGCATTTCGCCTCTTACGCCGGCGGGGAGTAGCCACAATCGAAGCGCAAACGATGTCGACTAATGAGGCGGCCCTCGGTCTTTACGGGAGTCTCGGCTTTACTGAAGTCGATCACGGATTTGTCTTCCGTAAGAATGCCGTACAATTCAGCAACTCCCCAGATTCAATGCTATCATCAGTTGTTGGATAGCCCGCTGCAATCAGTTCTGATCGCTGTCGAGTGGTTTGACGAATCAAACCCATATGCATGAAGCGGCGACATCTCGGGCAGATGTTCTTGGGCAGATGGCATATCGTGACCAAATGGTTTCATGCCAGATTCATCAAGCCCAAGGACTTTTTTCCAAGCGAACTCTGCGGCGCGACGCGACGAAGAAGACAATTGCCATCGACGAGAGCATCGCCATGGAAGGCTCTGGGACAGCCGCAATGAATGGGCTGCCGCTGATGAATTGAGCAATTTGTTGCCCCGTGGCTTGTCCTACGGTATCGTCGAAGTTCCAGTGAATTCCTAGATAGACACGAGAACGACCATTTTCAGCCATCGCTTCGCTCAGAGATGAAAATGTGCGAGTCATTCCTGGCACTTCCTCGGAAGTCAGTTCGAAGCTGATGTTGTCGGTGCCGTAAAACTCGATCAGGGTGCCAAACAGTGCTCCTCCAAAGGTAGCGTGGCCAGAAAGGTAGGTTGGGAAGGGGGGCGTGAAATCATTGCCACCTCCCGCTGGAGCCCCGAGCGGTATCCAGTTAGGATCTGCTTCGGTAAGTGGGTTTCCATCCTGGTCCGCCTGTCGAATCCCAGTAACTGGTCGCCAGAGATCGAATTCAAATTTTGAATTCCAGGCAACAATTCCGGCATCGGCCATAGCAACGCTCGCTTTTGCGAAGAGTTCTGCGTTTTCCTTTTCCGAATTGCCTTGTTGGATGGCGATCGTGCGAAGCACTTTGTTGAAGAGTCGCATCGGTGTGCCCATGCCAACCCGGTCATACGCCCAAAAGAGGCCAATGTTCGTCTGCTCAGTAGTTCGAGTGCTACTGTTGAGCGATCCTAATTCTTTGACCTCATTGAAAGCATCAGCGTACGCTTGGCTGGTAAGATCAGGCATGGGGGGCGGCATAAACTGAGTATTGGAGTGCAAAGAGAATGTCTTCATTTCTCCCCAGGCAGGCCCCCAAGCCTCCTGCCCCGGATTGAGCGGATCCGGCTGCCAATGCCCCACTGCATTAGTGGGCAAGTATTGAGACGAGGCATTATAACCGTCATTCGCGCGGCGTTGTAGAATTGACTGTCCGATTGTTTGCCCCATAGCGATGCCAGTTGACTTGTCTGCACCGTCGCTAATGTTGCTAAGGCTCGATAGCAGGCTGGCGTCTAGAGAGTTCTGTAAGTCAGGGTAGATCGCACTCAATACCGTATGAGCAGCTTTGGCTGCCGCTGCTTTTCCTGAGGCCGTCATGCCCGGAGAAACGTGGCCGTTTCCATGGTCATAGAACATCGTTCCCCCCGGCTTCATCATCGCGAGGCTATCGTACATGGCAAGATTCACCATGGCCATCGTTCTGGATGCCATCCCAGGGTTTTGAAGGCTGCTATTGGCAACCAGCACGTCGGAGGTGACTTGGTTCCAATCCAGTACGACATCGGCATGTGCTGGGAGTGCTGTAACAACGAAAACCATGAAGTTTCGTGCAATGGAAGTGAGATTCATCAGAGGGGGCCTTTGCAATGAACAATGTGTGGTGCATTCAGTACAACTGCCTGACAGATGTCCCTTTGGGCTAGTCTCTTTGGGGAAAAGCCTCTATGCGAGTAGATAGAGGAAAGTTTCCTGTCATGCGATGCTACAGGAAGGAGACAGAGAAAGTTAAGAGGCGAACAAACCAGGATGTCAGGCAGATTGACTTCTTAGCGTTCCTTCATAACTTGTTAGCTAGAAAATCGTAGACTCGCGATAACTTGACCGATCGAAGAGTAAAGAACCCAAGATGTCCCAACAAAAAGGAACTTACTCCCAGGCATCAAATACTATGCCTCTAGTATAAATTCACACATACGGTATCACAAGCCATTTCTATCTCAACTCGCGGTTTTGGCGTAGAAACCTACTATGCCTGCGGGAGAGACGGTTGCAATATGCGGGTCGTAGGGGCATTTCGAGGTCTAGAGCTTGCAGTATCTAGCGAATGAAATCGTACAGCCTGATTTCCTTTTCATTTCCGAGCCAGTTGCAATCCAGTCCCTATCGGGAGGCAATGACAATAAGTATTGGATCTAGGAACGACTCAATCTACTGAGATATGGGAAGTGTCTGATGCCGAGTAATTTAGTATCGGCTATGCGTGGCCAATTGGGTATCCAGTTGAAGCAAGAGCCTAACCTTTAGCCGGTCGATGTGGAAATCCCCGCTAGGCGATCCTTGCTTTAGAGGGTTACAATAAGAATTGTGCCGGCGCACGCGGCTGCTAGGCTCGCCGCCGGTTGCTTCTCAAATCACTCGTTCTTGCAGGAGGTAACCTGAATATGGCTACTGCCACTGAAAAACCGGCGAAGAAAGTTGCGCGTCCTAAAGTACAGCAAACCCAGTGTTTCATCGGGGGTAAATGGCTCGACGCGGCCAGCGGGAAGACTTTTGACACGATCCATCCTGCAACCGAGGAAGTGATAGCCAAGGTTGCCGAGGGGGACAAGGCCGACATTGATCTGGCTGTTGATGCCGCTCGGGCGCAATTTGATGGGGGCGAGTGGTCGCAAATGGATGCCCGCGAGCGGGGTAGACTGATGTACAAGCTGGCCGATCTTCTTGAAGCGGAAGCGGAAGAATTGGCCGCCTTGGAAACACTGGACAATGGTAAGCCAATCAGCGATTCGCGTGCGGCCGACATTCCACTTGTGATCGAATGCATTCGATATTATGCCGGCTGGGCCGACAAGATTCAGGGTTCCACGATCCCCATCAATGGCGACTTCTTTTGCTACACGCGACGAGAGCCTGTTGGAGTCGTAGGGCAGATCATTCCTTGGAATTTTCCTGCCTTGATGGCTGCCTGGAAGTGGGGCCCGGCGCTGGCCGCTGGTTGCACCATCGTGATGAAGCCCGCCGAGCAAACACCGCTTACTTGTTTGCGGATGGCCTACCTGGCACAGAAGGCTGAAATCCCTGATGGGGTAATCAATGTCGTTCCTGGCTATGGTCCAACTGCCGGCGCTGCGTTAGTAGCCCACCCTGGCGTCGATAAGATTGCATTCACAGGGGAGGGAACAACTGCCAAGATCATTCAGCGCACAGCCCTGGAGACGATGAAGCGGGTTACGTTCGAACTAGGTGGCAAAAGCCCCAACGTGGTCTTTGCCGATGCCGACTTGGACGCGGCGATCAACGGTGCCCACTTTGCCCTGTACTTCAACCAGGGGCAATGTTGTTGTGCCGGTAGTCGACTGTTTGTTCAGGACAAGATTCACGATGAATTTGTGGACCGGCTCCAGGATATGAACAAGTCTCGTCGCGTGGGCGACCCATTCGATCCTGAAACAGAGCAAGGTCCACAGGTCGACCAGGCCCAGTTCGACAAGATTCTCCAGTACGTTGAATATGGCAAGGAGGACGGAGCGAAATTAGTCAATGGCGGATCACGGCACGGCGACAAAGGGTACTTCATCGAGCCAACCTTGTTCACGAATGTGAAGGACGACATGCGGATTGCCAAAGAGGAGATCTTTGGTCCCGTCCTCAGCGTGCTGAAATTCAGCGATGTTGACGAGATTGCTCATCGAGCCAACGCCACCAATTTTGGTCTGGCCGCCGCTGTCTGGACTCGCGATATCGGTAAGGCTCACCGTTTTGCCAATAAACTTCGCGCCGGCACGGTCTGGGTAAATTGCTACGACGTGTTCGACGCAGCCGCACCTTTCGGTGGGTTTAAGGAGAGCGGCCTAGGTCGCGAACTGGGCGAAGCCGGTTTGGCTGCTTATACCGAGTTGAAGACTGTGACCGTAGCGATGAGCTGATCGCAATTTGACACGCTAAGTTTTGCACGCTCAACGCCCAGGGATTGCAATCCCTGGGCGCAAGGTTGATGGTATAATGTGTACAGGAGAATCTGTAGCCATTTCAATCGCGGAGTAAATAACCGATGACACAAGTTCAAGTTGATCAAGCACTACTTCAAAAACTTGATGCATTGCCGATATCTCAAAAACTACATGTCATAGATAAGCTTTGGGAAGATATCGAAGCTTCCGACGAGCCACTGCCTATATCTGCTGAAGTGCTTGGAGTGGCCAAACGCAGATTGGTTGAGATGGAAAGTGATCCTTCCCTATGCTTAACCAGTGAAGAACTCTGGCAACGAGTGGACGAAGCTCGTGGCAAATAAGATTCGTTTCCACCCCGGTATGATCGATGATCTAACTCAGGCCATTGGTTGGTATGATACGAAATCACACAGGCTTGGAGATCGATTTCGGGTGGCAGTAAAATGCTCTCTAGAAGAGATCGAGCGATCGCCCGAAGCCAATTCTCGTGTATTTGATGATGAAGACATTCGCTATCGCCAAATTCGTTCGTTTCCCTATCTCGTGCTGTTCCGTCTTCATCCCGGAATCATACACATAGGCGGTTTAGTTCATTCAGCAAGTGACCCGAAGAAATGGCACAGTCGAATGAGCGACATATAGTCTCTATAGGGCCCGTCACTCACCTCACACTGTTCTTGCGCGCTGCGACTTCCATCTGGGCGAAATGCGTTTTGTCACCGCGGACAATATAAAACTTCAGTGCCCCGGCACGAGAGAGCGAGTCGGCTCGGTCGACCAGGAACTGAATGTCCGACTTGGAGGCCGTTGTCCAGCGATGGAAGCGGACGAGGATGTCCCCTTCCTTTACGCCTTGCTGATCTGCAGAACTCCCTGAGCGGACTGAGACGACCCGCATCCCACCGTCGTAAGGGAGTTCCAAGGCACGTAGAGAATCAGCAGATTCTTGTTCCAAGATCAGCCCTAGCGTTTCCCAGGTAGCAGCTTCAAAGGATTCCATTTTCGCTGGGATTTCCGGCCGTCGATTGGTGCGGCTAGCGATCGTGAGATCCAGAGTGATCTCCTGGCTGTCACGGCGGACAACAACAGGGATTTGCTCCCCGCTGCGGTGACCAAGCAGGGCACGTTCGATGTCCAGCGGGCGGCGAATCTGCACTGTGCCAATCCGCTCGACTTGATCACCTCGGGTAATTCCACAGCTTTCGGCAGGGCTATTGCTGTCGACCCGGGCTACGGTTACGTGCCCATTTTCTTTGCTCATAGACAAGGTGTCCATGCCGTGCCAGTTGCTTTCCAATTCTTCAATGCTCATCATACGAGTAGCGATTTCCAGAGCATTGTCGACAGGAATGGCGAATCCAATACCCTGGGCACCTGCACGCACAGCGACATTCAATCCAATCATTTCGCCGTCGATGTTCAGGAGCGGTCCACCCGAGTTGCCTGGGTTAATGCTCGCGTCGGTCTGGATCAGATCGAGATATTGTTGAGTCTCGTTAACTTGTACGTTTCGATGCAGAGCACTTACGATGCCCGTGGTAACGGTATTTTCATAGCCGAATGCGTTTCCGACAGCGATCACAGTCTCGCCTGGCATCAGTTCTTGTGAAGTACCAAGATTGATGACGGGCATGTCAAAAGAAGGATTAATGCGAATGATTGCCAGATCGGTTTGGGGGTCTCGGGCAACGATTTTTGCAATGAAAGATTGACCCGTGGAGAGAGTAACGTTGATGCGTCGCACACCATCAACCACATGGAAGTTCGTGAGAATGAACCCGCGTGGATCGATCAACACCCCTGTCCCCATGCCATTGACCTGCTTGGAAACTTGTCGAGAAGACTCGGTTTCAACAACCGATTTTTGACCCTGGATGTTGACCACGGCAGGACTGGCTTCCCGAACTGCCTTGACAATAGGAGTCACACGCAAACTGGTGTCAGCAAGAACTGATTGAGCAAGTAATCCCAGCAGAAATGCTGCTAGCAGGAGCCGGCGAAAAGAAAAAAAGTTCACAGCGGCGTCGTCGGAGCGCGGGTCGTCCATGGAGAGCCATCCAATTAGGGTACTAGCAATTAAGTAGCTGGCGCGCCGAAGCGACCCGTTAACGATTCACCAGTGTTCTGCGGGTGAACACTCGTCTTTGCTAGAAGCGTTGATCGGCGCGTCGTTATGACTCGCTTAAACGTTGCGAATGGCAAGCCTCACAAAGTGCCTAGCTTCTCACTGGCTGGAAAAGAAGCTAAAGAAAGTGCTAATCACGACCGTAAATGGTCAGTTGGCAAGGTGGTGCCCAATCCACTTCGACAGATCCGCGCAAATTGGGCGGCGCGTCTGGATTGACGTTGGCTATGACGGGGGTGACAGGCACGGGAAAGAATTCAGGCGGCATTTCAGGCTGATAGCGGACGGCAGGAGGCCCGACCTCGATTCGCTTATGATGGTGACCAAGTGCTAGCGGACAACAGCCTGCCCCACTGCAACCAGGGATGCATCCCCCACCGCGACAACAATCTGGGCAGCCCGCGTCACTGTAGCCGCACCCAGGCTCGCAACTATGACACTGGCAGCCGTTGCAGCAGTCTGTTGCGCAGGCGCATCCGTTGCTCACTCCAGAGAGTACAGCGCAGCCGCTACTCGTTCCCAACAAGGAGACCAGCACAAGGAGCGCAGAGGCTCCTACAGAATTCTGGTTTTTCATAGCCCCACCCAAAAACCGAGAAGTCGAACAAGAGACTGACTGCCGGATACCTTGCAGTAAAGCGGCAACCCTTCGATAGCAGAATCGGCTCATTCGAACCGGCAACTTTTGCCTAATCGTCAAAGTTGAAAAGAGGGAATCAATCTTCTTGGTTTTCTTCTGTCGAGGACCCTAAAAACAGCTTGGGGATTACCTGAATCAGAAGAAAAGCCGCCAGCAATGCCAGCAGTCCGTGAGCCCAATACTGAGCAACCGGAAGCCCTACTTGCTCAGCTAACCAGCCCATTACCAGGAGTAACGGAGGCAGGAGGAGAAGTACTCCGCATCCCACGGCGGACATCGTTCCTCGAAATGCCAATTGCTCGCTCAGTTGCTGACGATGGACGTCGATCATTCTGCCACGTCGAAGGCTGATCTCGATCGTGTCGGTGAGTTCCATCGCACGCAGGGCGGCAGGCCAGGTGGTTTTTACAGAAGACTCCCCGGAAACAGCATCCACAAATTGGGCGAGGCAAGTTTTGGCTTGCGCAGCCTTTTCTTCGGTCGATTCGGGGAGTTCGGTTCGCCACTTGCCACGTTCACCGACGATGGTAAGCCGAGGAAATAGAGGATTTTCGACTGGACCAACGGACCAATGGACTGGCACTTGGCATTTCCCTAGAAGCTGCACACTCAGACCAGCGTAGGTGGCTGCTGTGTCTGGCGAACCGACTGCCCCCAAGCGGTCGAGTGGACCGGCGACCTGGTCCAGTACTTCAATATCTCGGGCGAAATGCCAAAGTACGCTTTCCTGGGTTCGTTGTTCCAATGGCCGATCCCATACGACTTTCTCAACCGAGCCTACCTCAGGATGTCCTTCGCGAACCCACCGAGCAACTTCATCTAAAAGTGCCGATTGCTGAGTTAGAGGATTAAAGTGATATAGCGTGGACTTGCTTTCGCATCGGGCCATGTCGATCTCGTAGAAGCTCAGGACCGACTCACAAAGCGGAAAAGTCGCCAAGACCGCCACACCGTTCTTGATGAGTTGGTTGACTTGCTCGGCTCTCAAGGCGCCAGATGTCTCACCTCGTCCTACAATCACGGCATCGCAGGCATGTTGATCAAGAAGTGATTCCCAATTGTCGTCTTGATCATCTTTAGGTAACCACACTGAGATGTCGCTTATGAGAGGCGAATCCTGGATGCCTCCCAAATCTCCTCCCCAAGTGATCGCGTGGCCGCTATTTATTGCTGCCTGGGCGAGTAGCAGACTTTCGCTATCAGCACCTAAGACTGCAAAATTCATGGATCCGAGCCTCTTACAACGATAACCATAGGACCCTTTTCAAAAATTTTGTGTAACGCGTTAAGGGACAAACCAAGAATTGACCGCTAATTCTTGCCCAAGGGATGTTACAATACTATCGTGAATAGAACCATTTGTCGAAGTGCTGCTAGTTTCCATGCCAAAGCGAAAGTCTTGCATCTCCAACTTGTTGGATAGGCCCATCATGAAAATATCTGCTTGCGTCCTGCTGCTCGTGTCGGTCGCAGTATTCAGTGGATTGACCGCTGTTTCCCAAGGGGGAGAACCATCGGTTGCCCAGGGAAAAGATGCCTCTCCAAGCGATATTGCCGCATCATCCCAAGACATCAGCCGATGGGTTGAGCAACTCGATAGCGACCAATTCGATCAGCGTGAGCGGGCCCAGGCGAAACTGACTGCTGCCGGTTCTCCCGCAATGCCAGAGATTGCAGCAGCGGCGCGTACGGCATCTTTAGAAAGTTCGACTCGTGCGATCAACATTCTGTTGACCTGGTCGGAAGGAAACGATCGTCGTTTGGCAGTCGCCGCTCTAGAACAACTGGCGTCCATGAAAAACCGTCCCATCGAATCAGCGCGAGCGGCGGAGGTGCTGGCCGAAGTTCGTGAACTGGCGGCGCTCGAAGCCGTCGTTTCTCTGGGAGGTAGCTATCAAGTCAACCCGCAGTTGAGGGGAGTAATAAGTTTTGTCCCGACGGTGAATTACCAGATCATCATCGGGTCGAAGTGGCGTGGCGGTCTCGAGTCACTGCAACTTCTCGAGAGCATCCCCCATACTGCGGTCGTCAGCTTCTATGCACCCCCATTAGACGACGATGCGCTCGACTGCCTGCAGAATCTTCCCCAATTGGGACGCGTGGAACTTTACGGAACACGTTTTTCAAAAGAGGCAATTGAGGAACTGCCCCGCAAGCTACCAAACGTTAAGGAGATTGACATTCGTCCGAGTGCAGCCTTTCTTGGGATTCGCGGAGACGGGGGTCAGAATGCTCACGTAGTGGATGTGGTGCCCGATAGCGCCGCTGCAAAAGGAGGGATTCGTAAAGAGGATGTGATAACTCACATCGCGGGGAAGGAAGTGAAAGATTTTGCGGCGCTAACCGCCATGATTTCCCAATATCAGCCTGGCGAAACGGTAGAACTCACCATCGTCCGAAGGGGAGGTGATCAGGAGCTACAGACAATGGAGTTGCCAGTCACGCTCGCTCAGTGGGGGCCTACGAGCAACGATACTCTGCCAGAGCTGCGCAAAATGAACCTTGAGCGACGTTAGTTCTGTCTACGTACAATTTATTCCAAGCCATTGGCGGACGCCCGCGGCCGCCAAATGCGAAAAAAACAGGGCCCCAGATGGACCCTGTTTTCGAATATCTGACGCAAGCGTTCTCAGACAGCCAAAGTGGCTTCGACGTCGGCAAACCGACCGCTCGCTTGGAATTGCTCAGCGAGCAGTTGGCGTCCCTTTTCGGTCCATACGCCAATACTCCGAAGTGGTACATTGGACTGGGGGCAAAGAAAGGTGACTTGCTTGGGAGTGATCGATTGAATTTCGACGGCGTTCTCTTTGCGGGTAAACTGTACCGCAAAAGAGACCTGGCGATTATTCTCCTCGTCCTCCCAATTCGTTTCAATCGTATGCATCGTGATCACTCCTAAACCAAATTAGATTTTGTGCGTGTTGCCCTTACTCGCGTTTGAGAGTAACTATAAGGCAAGCTACTAAGTATAGTCGGTTTGGAGAGGTCTGGCAGCGCCAAAATCTCCCAAATTTGTCGATTATCAGGGCAAAATCTTGCTTAGATCCGTCTTTGAGGAATCGGACACTTACGAGTTTGGAAGAGATCCGGTTCCGGCACTATTTTTGGTCTACGAACATCCATCCGTTGTCAGCTACCCCAAATAGTGGCCGGAAGGGGCTATTAGCACCTTTTTTCGCCGAACAGCCGATGTGCCAGACGAGATTAATCCCTAGATTCCAGGACTCATGCCGTACTGCTGCCGGACCGGGATCTTGCTCAGGAATTAGATAGTTGAACCCTGTCTGCACCGACCAACGATCGTTGAGAGGAGCGTAGAAATCGGCTCCCAAGAGTCCCTCACTGTTGCCGGTTCCGCCAGCCCAGACTCTGGCTTGGTATCCATCGTAGAGATTCCACCGAAAGAAAGCCGCATGCTGATTGACGGTCGCCCAGTTCACGCCATCTGACATGGCATCATCCGTGCTGCTAGTTCCCCAGTAGCCGACCTCTCGGCCCTTGGGACTCTTCAGGCTGATCTCGTAACGAACCTGGCTGAGACCGATGGCCTCATCTAAGTCGTCCTTCATGTAATCGTACACGACTCCGAATTGCACTCCACTACATACCCGTCGATACAGACCAGCGGTTATGAACTGTTGGCCACGGTCATCGTCACTATAGGTAGTACCGGAAAGCCTGCTTTGGAACGACTGAAATCCAAGTTGATAGCTGAGTTGAGGAAACAAGCGACTTACCAGCGGGGCACGTCCACTGATATTGACTCCCTCGTGGAAGCCAAAATTGGAATCACTGCGTGAAGTGGGGGCGGCACCGGCAACAAAGTCACGAGGCCCTCGGAACCCTTGCACGCCACCCCAAAAGGACACGTCCTTGATTCGTGGCAAGCAGACTTGGAAACACCAAAACTCGGGCCCTGGGATGCCTACTCGACTTCCACAGCTTGGCTGGGGGCAGCCACAGCCTGGGTCGCAAACTCCGCACCCAGGATCACATACGCCGCAGCCTGGGTCGCAGATACCGCAACCAGGGTCACATATTCCACATCCAGGATCGCAGCTGCAGGGTCCCTGCCCACAAGGACAGCCACCTTCGTAGCCATCGAATTGCGTCGGCACGTCCCATCCCTCCGAGGGTGAACCAAAGTGTATTTCTTCACTTTCGTCGGCTAGTTCTGGGATTGGTTGAATGGCTCGCTCGGGTTGCTGCAGCTCAGCCGCGGCTTGAACTACTTCAGGGCGCGGAGAAGTCGCTTTCTTGCCCTGAGGTTTCTTCGCCGGTGTTTTTGAAACAGGTTGTTTCTTTGCAGGCAACTTGGTTGCTACTCGCGGTGGTTCGGGGGCCTGCTGGTCGTTGACCTGCGACGGAGACCGAAACTTCTGTTGAACCTCTGAAGCCTGTTGGGAATCACCTGGCCGCTGGAATCGAAGTGGGTTTACCTGGGCAGCAGCGTGGGCTGACAGCAACATCAGGCTGATGCAGTAGGCAGAGCAGAGAAGCTTGATAAGGCTATTACGGGAACTTTTCATCGATCACCCTTCAGCACGTGTAGCCCTTTCACCGGCGACACTTTTGCTATGGAGATCGACGCAACTGAGTGGATATCGGCACGAGAGTGAAGTCTCTCTGAATCGATGCCAGCACAGTTTGCGTCTCGGTAGCCCCCCCGAGAACAAAACGTGTACTGGGGATATCGGCGCGGCAAAGCCGTTACTTTCAGGAAAACCGCTTTAATCGGAAAAGTTTTTCGGCAAGCTAGCAGGGTTGCATTTGTAGAGCGGCTATTCTCCGCTATCGGGGAGCTGCCATGGGCTTCTAGATTTGAAATAAAACTTTGCAGGATAGGCTTCCTTAGAAAAATTAAGAACTGTCTACCCACAATCAGAGGGGGTTCCAGGGCCTTACTCTGGCAGTGGGAAAACGACGAAAATCTTCCGCAGAATTGCTAGCATAACATGTTTGATAGCAACGATTTACGCCAAGTTCTCATTAGTGCTCTTAAATGCTCCCAGAAGGAATATCCAGCAAAGTCGATGTTGCCAGCTACGGTTTCGCAGTTGATACTAGTAGTAGTGACGCTCGCTACGGCGACATCCAGTTGTCGGGAGTAAGCATCGCCTCAGGAATTAGAGAAGTTTCTCAGCGCTCTTTGCCAACCTTCATTTAGGTGTGCCCACTCACTGGCAAGTAGAGGACCTTTCAGGGCCTCGTAATCTTTCTTGTCAGGTTCGCTTTCTTTGGCCCCATCCCTATAGGGTGCCCGGCCTAACTCCCCATCGCACGCAGGTCAGCACGGATAGTGCTCTCCGGTAGGTCACAAGATGTGTAGTGCAGCGTGTGTTCCCCAGGAGCGAACAGAGTCATAAACGATAGCACCTAGGTGTGCGCGCACGGAAGCGCTGACAAGTTGAACGAAGTGTGTCCTGGCAGTGTCCCGGTAGATGGGGAGACGTTTGTCTTCCCCAATTGAGTGAATCATCCCCGTAATATTTATTCCCACCTCCCAGTGAAGAATCGCGAGACGACCTTTAGAAGCTCTAGCGAACCAATCGTCCCGCAAAGGAGAACCACGATGGTCAGTGGAAGTGAAATCGTTTCGATTATCTCGCAACGCCAAGATCGCGAACAATTCCGTCGCAAGAATTGGATCGGTACTTTCGAGGAGTACCTAGAACTTGTCCGAGACGATCCCAAGGTAACTCGTACGGCCTACCAGCGAATCTACGACATGATCCTCTCCTATGGCGTGGAGGTTGTGACCAAGGGCAGAGAAAAGGAACATCAATATCGCTTCTTCGACGACCCTCTGAACGGTGGGCGCGACGCCGTCTACGGGCTTAGGGAGCCATTGCACAATCTGGTGAACGCACTCAAGAGTGCTGCCTACGAATACGGCATCGAAAAGCGAGTTTTGCTACTCCATGGACCAGTGGGTAGCAGTAAAAGTACGATCGTCCGCTTGCTTAAACAAGGTCTCCAGCGTTATTCGGAAACCGATGAGGGAGCCCTCTATACCCTGGGTTGGGTGGACGAGGAAGATCCCTCTGAGGTGCATTGGTGCCCGATGAATGAGGAGCCACTACACCTGATTCCTGAACGGTTCCGCGAAGATGTTGCAGCAAGCCTCAACACTGGTCATGAAGAAGATGATTTTAAGGTTCGCATTCGTGGCGAATTGGATCCCTTCTGCCGCTTCATGTACCAGCAGCGACTTAAGAAATACGACGGAGATTGGACCCGTGTTGTACAGGATGTCCGTGTGAAACGGGTCATATTGAGCGAGAAAGACCGTGTCGGCATTGGTACGTTCCAGCCAAAGGACGAAAAAAACCAGGATGCTACCGAGCTCACTGGGGACATCAATTATCGAAAGATCGCCGTATATGGCAGCGACAGCGATCCACGGGCCTTCAACTTCGACGGCGAGTTCAATGTTGCCAATCGGGGCATCGTCGAATTTGTCGAAGTACTCAAGTTAGACGTGGCGTTCCTCTATGACCTACTGGGTGCGAGTCAGGAACACCGAATCAAGCCCAAGAAATTTGCTCAGACTGATATCGACGAAGTCATCATTGGCCATACCAATGAACCCGAGTATCGCCGCCTGAAAAACAATGAGTTCATGGAAGCTTTGCGGGACCGCACGGTCAAGATCGACATCCCCTATGTAACTACTCTCGAGCACGAGAAGCACATCTACGAGAAAGATTACAATCAGGATACCGTCAAGGGAAAGCATATTGCTCCGCACACGATCGAGATGGCGGCCATGTGGGCGATTCTCACACGCCTTGAAGAACCAAAGCACGCTGGACTTTCGCGACTCCAGAAATTGAAGCTTTACAACGGAAAATCCCTGCCTGGATTCACCGAGGAGAACATAGCCGAACTTCGCGATCAGGCACACAACGAGGGCTTAGTAGGGATTTCGCCACGCTATGTTCAGGACAAAATCTCTAATGCCTTGGTGGCCCATCCAGATGCGCGTTCCATCAATCCGTTTATGGTGCTCAACGAGCTGGAAAACGGCCTCAAGCATCACAGCCTGATTAACGACGAGGAACTCAAGCAAGAGTACCGCGATCTATTGGGAGTCGTGAAGGAAGAGTATGAGAACATCGTCAAACTGGAGGTCCAGCGGGCCATTGCCGCTGATGAGGATGCCCTGATGCGGCTCTGCGGCAATTACATCGACAACATCAAGGCCTACACTCAGCGAGAAAAGGTCAAGAACCCCTTCACGGGCCAATACGAAGAACCCGACGAGCGGCTCATGCGCTCGATCGAGGAAAAGATCGATATTCCCGACAGTCGCAAGGACGATTTCCGTCGCGAAATTATGAACTACATCGGGGCGTTGTCCATCGATGGCAAGAAGTTCGACTACAAAACGAACGAACGACTCAACAAGGCCCTGGAACTCAAGCTGTTCGAGGATCAGAAAGACTCGATCAAGCTTACGAGTTTGGTCTCAAACGTAATCGACGCGGACACTCAGAAGAAGATCGACGTCGTGAAGGGTCGCCTGATTCGCGACTACGGCTATGACGATGAGAGCGCCACCGATGTACTCAACTACGTGGCGAGCATCTTTGCCCGCGGAGATACCAAGGAGAAGAATTAGCGAGCCGGGTCGTCCCCGACCCCGAATAATTAATACCGCAGGCTTCCGCCAGCGGCTATGAGGGATTGGAAACAGCGACACGCAAGCACTGAGCGAGATACCTTATGGCAATGGACATTCATCGCGACCAGCGCCGATTTAAGCAGATCGTCCGCGGACGAATTCGCCAGAATTTGCGCAAATACATCACCCACGGCGAGATGATTGGCCGACGTGGGCGCGATGCGGTCAGTATTCCGGTTCCCCAGCTTGATGTTCCACACTTCAAATACGGGAAAAACGGTTCGGGTGGAGTAGGGCAAGGCAAAGGGGAAGTTGGTGATCCGCTGAGCCAGCCAGGTCAAGAAGGCGACGGCGCCGGTGGAGCGGGCAGCGAGCCCGGTTCGGGGCACTTGGTCGAAGTGGAGGTCTCGCTCAACGAACTAGCCGAAATGCTTGGAGAGGAACTTGAGTTGCCCCGAATCGAACCAAAGGGTACCGCCAACATTGAGAGCGAAAAAGCCAAGTACAACAGTATACGTCAGACGGGGCCCGAGTCTCTTAAGCATTTTAAGAAAACCTATTTGCGTGCGCTGAAGCGTCAAATAACTACAGGGAACTATGCTCCAGACGATCCCTATATTGTGCCCGTCAAAGGGGATAAGCAGTATCGATCGTGGAATGATGTACCGCTGCCGGAAGTGAATGCAGTAGCGATTTACATGATGGACGTGTCGGGTTCGATGACCGACGAGCAGAAAAACATTGTGCGAAACGAGGCCTTTTGGATCGATGCGTGGCTCACGAACCAGTACAAGGGGATCGAGACCCGCTACATCATCCACGATGCCGTGGCCAAAGAAGTTGATGAGCATACTTTTTACCACACCCGGGAAAGCGGTGGCACACGAATCAGTTCTGCCTACAAAGTGTGCTCAGATTTGATCGCAAGTGCATTTCCTGTCTCCGACTGGAATATCTACTGCTTCCAATTTTCAGACGGGGACAACTGGGGAGACGACAACCGAATGGCTTTTGAGCTTCTCGGCGAGAAACTGTTGCCGGTCGTGAATGCGTTTTGCTACGGGCAAGTCGAGAGCCCGTATGGCAGTGGCGATTTTATCGACAGTCTGAAGAAAGAGTTTAATGACCATGAGTCGCTCATTCTCTCAGAGATCCCTGATAAGGATGCGATTTATCAATCGATTAAGTTGTTTTTAGGAAAAGGCAAGTAGAGGTAAACTATGATTAACACCCATGACATGACGCTACAACGATACCGAGTCAAAGTTGGTCACATCGAGGTCGTAGTCAGTGGCACCGATGATGCCGATGCGATTGCCAATGCCCGTCGAGAGTTGGCCCGCGATCTGCCAAGGTTCTATGACTTGATTCGCGCTATGGAATCAACTCGGTTTGAAGTCAATCGGGCGGCTTGAAGATAAATTGAGGAAATCCATCCCATGGCTATTGCCGAATCAAGCAATTTGACGCCGGAACTCGCCGCGATTCAAACGGAGGTCGAGGGCTATGCACGCGGCTACGGACTAGATTTCTACCCTACGATCTTCGAGCTGATCGACGCCGATCAACTCAACGCCATCGCAGCGCGGGGCGGGTTTCCGACGCGGTATCCCCACTGGCGCTTTGGGATGGAGTATGAGCAGCTTAGCAAGGGATACAACTACGGCCTGCAGAAAATCTACGAGATGGTGATCAATAACAATCCCTGTTACGCGTATCTCATGCGTTGCAATGGGCTGATTGATCAGAAACTAGTGATGGCGCATGTGTACGGTCATTGCGATTTCTTTAAGAACAATCATTGGTTCGCCCATACCAGCCGCAAGATGATGGATGAGATGGCCAATCACGGCAGCCGGATTCGCCGCTATATGGATGAATTTGGTGTGGAAAAGGTGGAAAATTTTATCGATGCGTGCCTGAGTATCGAGGATTTGATTGACATCCATTCTCCTTTTATTCGGCGCCGGGAAGAAAAGAGCCGCTACGATTTTTCGGGCTCAAAGAAGGAGACCAAGAAAGACGCTCCCGCCCGATTCGAAGCCAAGGACTATATGGATCGGTTTATCAATCCGCGAAATCGCAAGTCAGACAACGAAGACACTGACGAAGAGGAACTGCCGGTTCGCAGAGTGCCGGAGCGGCCCGAACGAGATGTGATGCTGTTCATTCTCGAGCATGCACCTTTGAAGAGTTGGCAGTCGGATGTGCTCTCGATCATTCGTGACGAGTCGTATTACTTCGCCCCTCAGGCTCAAACGAAAATTATGAACGAAGGTTGGGCGAGCTACTGGCATTCCACGATCATGATCCGCCAGGGGCTCACCGCCGCTGATGTCATCAACTACTGCGACCATCACAGCGGCACGCTGGCTAGTTCCCCGACGCAATTGAATCCCTACAAGGTGGGGATCGAGTTGTTCCGCAATATCGAGGATCGCTGGAACCGCGGCGCCTTTGGCCCAGAGTATGAGAATTGCGACGACCATGCCGCCCAGCAGAACTGGAATACCGATGCCGGATTGGGCCGTGAAAAAATCTTTGAAGTCCGTCGTATCCACAACGACCTTACCTTCATCGACGAGTTTCTCACACTTGACTTCGTCCGTGAACACCGATTGTTCCGTTTTGGGTATAATGAACGTAGTGATGTGTACGAAATCGAAAGCCGTGAGTTCCCGAAGGTGAAACAGCAATTGCTCGATAGTCTGACCAATCGGGGACGTCCGATCATTGCCGTGGTGGACGGCAACTATCGAAACCGAGGAGAACTTTACCTCGAGCATAGTTTCTCTGGTGTGGAGCTTCAGATGGATTACGCCCGCGACACGCTGGAAAACTTGCAGCGACTTTGGGGTCGTCCCGTCCATTTGGAAACCCGCCTGGAGAATGCGTCTGCCGTGTTGTCCTACGACGGCGAGGACCATGAGTTTGAAGCGGGGGACCCGGTCGAACTGGCCGAAGAAGTGGAGGAAGCGTTTTGAAACTCCGCGATGATTTTCTCCAAGAATTGAACGCAGTATTGGGCCAAGCCAAGCAACAGGTTTGTGTGAGCGATGGTTTGCGTATCGTGAAATGCCAGGTATTGCAGTGCGATCCGCTGGGTGCAGCCGTCAGGGATCTTGTACTCGAAACTGTCGAACTGGCTGCAGCCGATATTGCCAAACTCGAAACCGCCAGCAAGTCGCTTTGCGGGCGGGTGACGTACCTACTCGAACCGATCTCTCCAATCGAGATCGACTCCACAGGCTGCGTGGTCCAAATGCGCAGCAGTCCACCACACAAGGATGACAACGGCCTGAAGTATTATGAACTGACCTTACGGCAGGGAGGAAGCGTTTCGCTTGTGCGATACGAGAAACAGCCTGGCAATTCTCGCCTTCCTGTGCCAGCTACCTTGACGCACGAGGTACTAGGTCGCTTGGTTGAGGATTTTAGCGTGGCCGTCGACGAAGTTTTATCTAGCTAGATACTCACTGGAGCCGAACTATAATAAAAGACATGCAGACCTACGAAAGCCAACTCAACGGCGATCTCAATAGGGCCCTGATGGAGGGCACTCATGTATTAGGACTTCCCTGCCAGCTCGAATCTAATCTCGATTCGCGGAATGTACCTCCTCAATTTGGTGTTCTCGAACTGCAGCGTCGACTCCTCCAAGTATGGCTCATTCTCTTGCTGTCTATTCTCAAGCCTATTTTTGAATATGCGAGAGTCGTATCTCGCTCGATGGAAGGACGCCCAACAGGCACTCAAGGACGATTATTAGTCACAGTTTTGTAACCCCTTACCACCCCCATGGGAGATTTGTTACGATGCGGAAAGACTTTGCTCACTTGCTCCACCTGTTTCGACTTCTAGGCAAACCCCATGAGCCGACCGCACGTAGCTTCCCCCCCTTCCGAGATTTCACTTTCACCGGCCGACGGAGGATGGCATTGCAGCCATCTCTATTACTCGTGGAACCGAGCCGCGCTCGCTCAACTGCCGGAAGCGAAAACTTCCGCCGGAATCGACGCAGTGATTGCACTGCTGGATCCTGAAGGCGCCGACGCACCCCTGCGAATGCAGACTTCGGTTGTGAGTGGCAACAAGGCCGACTTTGGGCTGATGCTGATGGATCCCGATCCCTTGAAGGTAGATCGGGTCAGACAACGTTTGATGGCTTCGCCTCTCGGGCAAGCCTTGGTGCCCGGCTACTCGTTTGTGTCGATGACCGAAATCAGCGAGTACGTTCCCACAGTCGAAGAGTTTGGCGAACGTTTGGTTGCCGAGGGTGAATCTGTCGATAGCCCTACGTACGCGGCCAAAGTCAAAGGCTATGCCGATCGCTTAGAGGGTATGAATCGGCAGCGACTCACTCCCGAACTTCCTGACTGGCCCTGCACTTGTTTCTACCCGATGAACAAGAAACGCAAGGTGGGCGAGAACTGGTTCACGCTCTCGAAAGAAGAGCGCAACGCCCTGATGAGCGAGCATGCTCGCAGCGGGATGGCTTTTGCCGGTAAGGTGAAGCAGCTTATCACAGTCGCCCTGGGATTCGACGACTGGGAATGGGGGGTCACACTTTGGGCTGCCAATCCCGAATATCTCAAAGACATCGTCTATCGCATGCGATTTGACGAAGCCAGCGCCCGCTACGCCGAGTTCGGTCCTTTCCTCGTGAGTTACGTCTGTACGCCTGCGGAAATGCTTAAGCATTGCCAAGTCAGCGTTTGAATGTGAATCCTTGCGGATTGGGCGCAGCTTACGGTTGCTTGAGGGTTGAGAAGCTAAGTGTTTTCCGCTAGATCAAGTGCGACTGCTTCTCAGTCGGTGCTAGCTTGATTAGAATGAAGCCACAAGCTGCCATCTCGGCGGTTTAGTGTGTGATCTTGCAGGATGCCCCTGGTCTCGTGGAGTTCTCAAAATGTCTGGTAGCACTGCCGAAAAAAAGAAGTCGCGGCCAATAGCCTCTTCCTCCAACGAGACTCAAGTTGGAGGCGTGACCGTAATCGATCACCCTTTGATCCAAGTGCACCTGACGAGAATGCGCAATAAGACGACGCAGCCGTCTTTGTTCCGTGCATCGGTTAAGCGGTTGGCGACTCTGATGGTCTATGAGGCCACGAAGGATCTTGATGGCTATGAAACAACCGTCGAGACTCCTTTGACCGAAACTACGGGCGTCGAACTTTCGCAGCGCGTAGGCTTGGTACCCATTCTGCGGGCTGGTCTGGGGATGATCGATCCAGTTCTCGATCTGTTGCCAATGGCCGAAGTTTGGCACCTGGGCCTCTATCGAGATGAAGAGACCGCTCAACCGGTTCGGTACTACGACAAACTTCCTCCCCAGAATCCCGTTGATGTGGCAATCATTCTTGATCCCATGCTTGCCACGGGGGGTTCGGCAATGGCGGCGCTGATGACGCTTCGCGAATGGGGAGTGAAACAAGCAAAGGTGGTTTCGTTGATCGCTTCTCAAGAGGGCGTTGACGCCGTGTCGTCGCAATTTCCTGAAGCCCAAATTTTCGTCGCCCAAGTTGATCCCACTCTCAACGATCGCAAATTTATCGTTCCCGGTTTGGGCGATGCAGGGGATCGCATATTTAACACGGTTGATCCTTCGTGATCTTTCCACACGGACTCCACGTTCTCAATTGAGCCATATTAATGCACAACTATGTCAGCCTGCTCGGAATTGTGGTAATTATCGGCTTGGCTTGGTTGATGAGTTCTCACAAGAATCGATTTCCCTGGCGCACAGTGCTGGCGGGGCTCTGCCTGCAATTTGCCTTTGCTGTCTTGATTCTCTGTACTGACCAAGGTGAATGGGTCTTTGATCGAGTGGATGATGCGTTTGTAGGGTTATTGGCCTGTGTTGATGCAGGAACCAGTTTCGTCTTCGGGGACGACTTTGCCGAGCATTTCTTCGCCTTCAAAGTATTGCCGACGATTATCTTCTTCTCGGCATTCATGTCGATTTTTTATTACTATGGCGTCATGCAAAAAGTAGTCGGTATGATGGCCGTAGTCATGCAGAAAACGCTCGGCACTTCTGGTGCTGAAACACTTTCTGCTGCGGCGAACGTTTTTGTTGGCCAGACCGAGGCACCACTGGTGATTCGGCCTTATATCAGTTCGATGACGATCTCCGAACTGAACGCCGTGATGCTCTGTGGGTTTGCTACGATGGCGGGTGGCGTCTTGGGAGCGCTCGCTTCGATGGGCATTGATGCCGGACATCTGCTATCGGCATCGGTGATTTCAGCGCCTGGGGCACTGGTTCTAGCTAAAGTCATGCAGCCCGAGGTAGATGCTCCAAAAACCTTAGGTAGCGTCAAGATCGACATTAAGGACGAAAGCACGAATGTCTTAGAATCGGTTGCCGTTGGGACAGTGGGAGGGTTGCAACTCGCCCTGAATGTGGGCGCCATGTTAATAGTGTTCCTTGCTTTGATTGCAGTAGTGAATAGTATTCTCGGCTGGGCAGGCGGGCTGTTTGGTTTTATAGGGGAGGACGGCACCTCGGCTTGGTCGCTTGAGGCTGCGTTAAGTTATCTGTTTTATCCACTGGCATGGCTTATTGGTATTGAGCCGGCAGATTGTCCCCGGGCTGCCGAGTTGATGGGGCTCAAAATGGCCACTAACGAGTTTGTGGCATACGGTCGTTTGTCCGAATGGGCGTTGCCCGATAGTACCGTCCAAATTAGCGAGCGATCCCGCGAAATCCTCACTTATGCCCTATGTGGGTTTGCCAACTTTAGTTCCATCGGCATCCAGCTAGGAGGCATCGGAGGTATTGCACCTGATCGTCGTTCGGACTTGGCAAGGCTTGGTCTGCGGGCGATGTTGGGGGGGACTTTGGCTGGCTTTATGACGGCTTGTATCGCTGGGCTGTTGATTTGACGAATTAGCCAGAATTCGCCACGATGGACTTATTCGACACTACCAAACCTTAATTCACTCTTAATCTAACTTTACAACAGCTACAAGGATTGGCGGCCATGAAAATACTTTATGACGAAGCAACTCTACATCGCGGTGTCGCCGAGATGGCCGCTGAGATTGAGAAAGCCTACGAAGGGCGGCAGCTCACGATCGTGGGAGTGCTCACAGGCAGCGTCGTCTTACTGGCAGATTTGATTCGACAGATCGAACAACCCATGCGAGTCGGTGTTATTCAGGCGTCGAGCTATCGGGGAGCCACCACTGAACGGGGCGACTTGATTATCAACTCCGAGTTGATGCTCGACATCTCAGGTCGCGACGTTCTGCTGGTTGACGATATCTTTGACACTGGCCACACACTAGAAAACGTTGTTGAGAAATTACACGAATTCAGCCCCAAGTCCGTCAAGTCTGCCGTGCTATTACGCAAACAAGGGCGTCAAGAAACGGAGTACGAACCTGATTTCACCGCGTTCAACATTCCCGATGAGTTCGTTGTTGGGTATGGTCTCGACTACGAAGACATGTATCGCAATCTGCCCTTTCTGGGAGCTCTGGAGCAAGAGGACCTCGATCACCACGAGCAGATGAACCAAGAAACTCAAGTCATTAAGACGTGAGCTTCGAAGTATCTTACAGCTTTAAGTCAAACTGGGCGGGGAGCAGTTTGTCGAGCGAAGTTTCGACGATTCGGTCGGGTTTGTCTGCGTCGACCAGAAATACTTGCATCGCCCCGCCGAATTCGGCCAGAAACTGTCGGCACGCTCCGCAAGGCGAAGCGGCTCCCTTGGTGGCAACGGCCACTGCCTTAATTTGACGATGTCCTGCCGCTACTGCCGCTCCAGCAGCGATCCGCTCGGCACAAATCGTGAGACCGTAGGATGCATTTTCGACATTTGTACCGGTAAACACAGTACCATCCTCTGCGAGTACGGCCGCTCCCACCAAGAATTTGGAGTACGGAGCATAAGCATTCTGTCGCGCGGAAATCGCGGCAGGGATTAGTTGATCGGCTGCGGTAGGCATCGTGAGAAGTTCCTTAAATCACGGCAGTTATGGACACACAGGAATTTGACTATACTACATATGGCCGAAGAGGCAATTGTTTCCGGGGTAATGTCGAGTGCAGCAATCTGTGTCATCTTGCTCAGATTTCATGCCACGGATCAAAAACTGTCGGACATGGATTTGATTCAAGCTCTGGTCTTGTTCGTGTTTCGTCCTTGAAATTCCGTGACTACATTACTAAGCAGATTCAATGTCCACCCCCTGGCATCCCCAATTCCTATTCGCAGTTTGCCAAACCGGGGCCGAGGCTGCGCTCAAACGGGAATTCGTCGCCCAAAATCTAGGCTTGCGTCCCTCGTTTTCTCGACCTGGATTCGTGACCTTCAAATTCGACCAACCCTGTGAGAATCCGCAGGGATTTCAGCTTCACAGCACGTTTGCACGCACCTGGGGCTTCTCGCTGGGGAAGGTATCGGGCGACCATGCGAGCGAGCTTGCCGCCGCTAGTTGGCAGTTGCCGGGTGTGGCCGAGGTGCTCATGGCCATCAAGCCGAGAGATCTGCATGTCTGGCAGCGCGATCGCGTTATGCCAGGTGAAGATGGGTTCGAGCCGGGGCCGACGGCTCTGGCGGCAGAAGTGGATGCGGCGTTGATTGCGAATTCCTCGATTGAGTCGCTGCAATCGCATCGCTATGGTCAGCAGGGGGCCAGTCAGCCGAATACCTGGATTCTCGACGCGGTGATCGTCGAACCGGGTGAGTGGTGGTTGGGATGCCATCATGCCAGCCGTCGTGCCGCTTGTTGGGTCGGTGGAGTTCCCCCTATTGGCCAGCCCGAAGAAGCAGTGAGTCGTGCGTATCTCAAGATGTGCGAGGCGCTTGAGTGGTCGGCATTGCCGATAGCTCGAGGCGAGATTTGCGTGGAACTGGGCTGTTCTCCAGGTGGAGCTGCCCAAGCGTTGCTCGATAAAGGATTGTTTGTCGTCGGAATTGATCCGGCCGAAGTGGATCCGGTCGTAGAGGCGCATCCAAATTTCGTCCATGTACGTCGCCGAAGCCTGGATGTGCCCAAGCGAGATTTCCAGAGGGCTAAGTGGCTTACTGCCGACATGAATGTTCCGCCGAGTTACACGCTTGATGCGGTCGAGGACGTCGTATTGCACAAGACTCCCTCGATTCGCGGTCTGGTGCTTACTCTTAAGCTAGCAGATTGGTCGTTAACTTCCGAAATAGGCAATTTAGTTAAACGAGTTCGAAGCTGGGGATACCGCGACGTACGGACTCGGCAACTTGCATTCAATCGTCAGGAGTTCTGTCTTGTGGCGCTCAAAAGCCGGGCTCAACGGCGGATTAAGCGAGGTGCCTCCCAGCGCCGCATCAGAACTGACGCACCCCATTCAGGTGTTCCAGGCAAGATGCATGGCGAAAGTCCTTCGTAGTGCCTCCATGCAGTTGGTACGACAAGAGGGAGTCGTATATCTGGTAGCATGCGGCCAAAGCTATCGCAAGCAGCAGGGTAGGGAGTGTGCCAGCGTCGCGAACCGCCGTTGACTCTATCGGTCGAGAAAAGTACTTAAGAGCCGCTCGAAATATCGTGTATCGGCATTCCCGCGCCCCAGGCATCTTCGTGCTTCGACTTTTTTCAAAGCTTCTGTTGTTTCTAGCCGCCTGTTCAATTGGCACGAACTGGGTGTGCGCGCAGCGTGTTCAATTTCCCACTCAAGTACCTTCTTATGATGTTACTCCTCCGGGCTACACGCCACCGAGTCTATCTCCCACTGCGCCCCAGATAACACCAACCTTCGATCCCTATGCCAATCCGAATCTAGGCGCTCCTCCGCCTGATATTCCTTACACGGTCTCTCCGCAGTTCGCGCAGCCACAGCAGTACGGGCAACCAGTCTTGCCTCAGGCAACGCCACCGGTCAATCCCGGAGTACCACAGCAGGGGGGATCGCTGTATCCGAATGGGATGCCTTATCAATGGGAGTCGAACACCTATCAGTATGGCAACTCGGATGGTACCGTTGCTCACTTGCAACGTTTGATGCAACAGATCAGCCTGGAACAGACCTATATCTATTCGAATGGCAGTGCCGATGGGTTCAGTGTGAATCGCACGGAACTGGCAGCAACGTTTGGTGTACCGATATTCTACAACCCTGAAACACCTCTACTCATAACTCCTGGTTTTGCTTTCAATTGGTGGGGCGGGCCTAAAGTGCCTGGGGCTGATCTCCCCCCGCGGGTCTACGATGCCTATATCGACGGCGCTTGGCATCCCCAATTTAGCCAGTTCTGTTCGGCCGACCTCGGCTTGCGTACCGGCGTTTGGACTGACTTCAATAATTGGAATGATGCAATTCGCATCATGGGTCGGGGTCTGGGGAATATCGCTTTGTCACCTCAGTTCAATCTCATTGGAGGGGTGTGGTATCTCGATCGCAATTCCGTGAAGCTCCTGCCGGCTGGTGGTGTTCATTGGCGACCAGGTGGGCTGTGGGATTTTTATCTTGTGTTTCCTAATCCGAAAATCAGACGCCGATTTACAACCTTTGGTGCCAGTCAGAGTTGGATCTATTTTGCGGGAGAATATGGCGGAGGAAGGTGGGCGGTCGAGAGAGAGGTTGGCGATGATAATGTCGACTACAATGACATCCGCGCGATTTTTGGTATCGAGTGGGAAACGCAAACACAAATGCGTGGGCATTTAGAAATAGCCTACGTGTTCGATCGAGAGATCATTTACGCTCAGACGCCTACCCCTACCTTGAATCTGGACGACTCCATCATGTTCCGTGGTGGTTTCGACTTCTGAGTCATCGCATGGCGCCAACCTCCGTTCAGCCTGCTATCTGTGTTCTGTTTGGCATGGTGGCTAACTCCTTGCTCTGGGGAGCCACGGTCGATTCTAAGACGTTTGGCCAAACGCAACGAGCATGGGGAGGCACCATGCTTGCGGAGCCAATTCCTCATCAACCTGAAGTATTGCACGATCATTGGGTCGAGATCGCCGAACCACTCGAACTAGATGCAATGCTCATGAAAGATGAGCAGCTGCGTGTTGCGAATCTCGCCTCCGAAACCACAGCCATCGCGTCCGATCTTGATCTGATCGAATCCGACCAGCCCTCACTCCCGCCGGGAACTCGTGATGGTGTTTTCCAGAAGTTGCTTCTGACAGGAACGTATTTGCCGCAGTTGGATTCCGATAGTCTCGGATGGGGGGACCTGGAAGCTGCGGTCGTGTTAGGATTCCCCTTTTTGCGACGAGATACACCGTTGATCATCACTCCCCGCTATGGTGTGCATTACCTCGATGGCGCAGCCAACTTCGATTTGCCCGACAAACTCTTCGATGCATCTATTGAGTTCCGCCATCTACGCAAGTTTGGCGATGGCCCCTGGGCCATGGATGCCGCCGTCACACTCGGCCACTACAGTGACTACGAATCGGACGACGCCGATGCCTTTCGTGTCTCAGGACGTGGGCTGGCCGTTTATGAATCTAGCCCGCAGGCAAAGTGGGTTGGCGGAGTGGCCTATCTCAATCGCGCCGGGGCGACCTTTCTGCCAGTTGCCGGTGTGATCTACGAGCCGTATCCTGACGTTTCTTATGAGCTTATTCTACCGCGGCCACGCTTTTGGTGGTTACTCCCAGGCAGCGATAGACAAACTGGTGACGAGCGCTGGGTCTTCGTGGGAGGAGAATTTGGCGGAGGGGTCTGGTCGATCGTTCGCCCCGCCACAGGAATGCAAGACCTCTTGTCCTATAGAGACTTCCGAGTCGTGTTGGGCTACCAGCACAAACTTCCGAGTGGGATGAGTGCCACCGCCGAGCTTGGCTATGTCTTCGGCAGAGAATTAGAATTCTCCAGCCCTTCGCCTGACGTCTCGCTCGATGATTCCATGTTCGCTCGATTGGGATTGCAGTTCTGATGGTGGTGGATGAAAAGCTGCGAGTTTCGAGGCGCGAGTTCCGAGTGTAGGTAGGCCGCGAACAAGCTGAGCTGTTTAGGCATATTTCTCGTTCGCACGCTCTGCCTGCCGAACTCGTCCCCATGCTCTGTCTTCCGACCTCGTCCCCGCGCTCCGCGTGGGGACGCGCTGCCAGCGAGGCTCCGCCTGGTACGAGCAGAGTGCCGGAAGCTCACGCAGCCGGCTCGCCTGATTTGGAAACATGCGCGTCCGGCTCGTCTCGTCCGATTTGGGCACCGCGGCGGAAGTTTTGCCTGGCCCATTTTTTCGAGAACGCGTTTTTCAAAAAATAATTAATTCGCAATTTGCAGTTTTCTCCGGGTTTCATAAAGATTCTGAAATTGTTTTTGAACCAAAAACTCATTGCGACACCGTCAAAAATCCTCAGTCCATCTTGGAAACGAAAGCCAATACCGACATACGGATCTCTAGCTCGGGCCACTGTTCGGATAAGCGGTAAACGGTTCAATTTTCAAAGATCTCGCCTGATATGCGGCAAGCTCCATTATCGCGATTCGTGAACAGATTTCGACACGGATTTTTGGGCCATCTATGAAGGCCCGCTTAGCGAGCGGGAACATGCAGCGAAGTCTGAGATTCGTGATGCTAGGCAGAGGCTTCGCGGCAAACTATTTCGGAGGGCAAGTACAGCGATGACGGAGACAGCCTTCTTTGTCGGTAATGGCCTGCTGCGTAGATGGGTGACCCTGTAACCCACCTTACCTCCACAATGAGGCGGCATATTGGGTGGTAGTTGATTTGCCGCTCGCTGAGTGAGCCAATTACGTGTGGAGAGTCGGCAGGAATGTCAAAGCTAGCAGGGCTCTTATAGGCGCTCCGTAGCTTTCCAGACCGTTACAGGTTATCGCTATACGTGCGCTAGATTGCCCAAGTGTCATAACTGGATGGAGTGCCGTTAATCGAAGTGTCGATCCCACAGAGAAAGAGCTTTCTAAAACAGCTTTGTTTAGTTCCGGGTTTTTCCATGCGCCAACTCACAGTTTTCACATATCTGGGTCTGAGTCTCCTGTTGGCGTATGTGCAAGATGCAATTTTGCAAGAGCTGATAGCCCCACCACCTGCCCCGGTGCCTTCGTCCACTGGTATGCATTACACGGCTCCACCTCGCATTCCTCCTACGCCTAGTGAAATTGCCTCCTCCGAGGCCTACCCATCCCAGGAACCAGTGGCAGCCTATAGTCTAGAAGAACTTCTTGTCATGGCAGCGAAGCATAATCCGACACTCCGCTAGGCGAGGGCACATATTTCTGCTGAGCTTGGTAAAGCGCTCCAAGCAGGTCTCTATCCCAATCCTGTTCTTTCGTATGAAGCTGAACAAATCGGCGTAGATGGCCCCAGTGGAACAAGCACTCCTGGTGAGTTTCAAGGTGGCGTGGTTGAGCAAAGATTTGTCACCGGCGGCAAGCTGCGACTAAGCCGAGAGAAGTACCTTCGCCGAGCGCGCGTTTCGGAAAATCTCGCGATGGCGCAACAGTTTCGCGTATGCAATGACGTTCGCATTCATTTCTACAAGACACTAGCGGCAAGTGATATCCTCTCGATCCGTCGCGAAATGGTTAAAACCGCCGAAGACTCGGCCGTCACTGCTCAAGAATCGTACAATGTGGGTCAATCGAATCGACCCCAGGTCCGGCGAGCCAACGTGGTCTTACAACGTGCGCGACTCGATGTTTTAGCAGCTGAGAATGCCTACAACCAAGCCTTCCGGACATTGAGCACTCTCGTAGGCGTGCCGTTATGCATGGGTATGGTCGAAGGGGCACTCGAAAGCACGTGTCCCGTAATGTCATTTGAAGAAGCTTACGGACGACTCCTGGCTGAAAGTCCCCAGCTAGCTGCGGCACGTGCTAAACTCGCAGTAGATCAGGCTACGGTTGCAAGAGAAAATGTTCAATGGGTTCCTGACATCGTAGTTCGCGGCGGTGCGGGCTATAACTTTGAGGCAGAGGAAACGACCGCCGTGGCAGGTGTTGCCTTTGATGTGCCCCTCTTCGACCGCAATCAAGGCACTGTCCGTCAGGCTCAAGCAGACTATGCGCGTCAGCGCCAAGAGATTGAGCGGGTAGAACTTGAATTGCGAAATCGCTTGGCAATGATCTATCAGCAATATCTCACGGGGATGCAGCATGCTCAGGAGTATGCAGAAGTGATCCTACCAGAATTGAAGGCGGCATACCGTGAATTGCTAGAGAGTTACAAGGAAAGGCGAGTCGATTGGCCAGACGTTTTGATGGCACAACATGATTATTTTGACGCCCGGCTTACTCAAGTAGATAATTTACTTCATGCCCGTACGCAAGAGGTACTGATTTATGGCTACTTATTACACGATGGATTGATGGCCGCTCCCGACATTACGCCGCCTGGTCACATCGATTCAGTACCAAAGCCTCGCTAAGCCTAAAAAATCTCTGCACTTTCGATACAAGTGAGAACCACCATGAGTCAACACGAGTCCAAACCGAATAGCAGTGAACGGCGGCGGTTCCTGAAAACTTCTGCCCTGGCTGCCGGGGGAGCCCTCTACGGAGGGCTCGTGGGAACTAATGCTGCCGCACAAGTTCATGCGAATAAAATGACTGATATGCAGCATGGCGACAAACTTCCAGCGCCTCTGGGAAACCCCAAGTCGGGAAGGCCCGCTGGGTATCGAGATGATTATGATGGATTCTCACGCTTCAAGCCCTCGCGGGGGAATGACCCGAACTCAGAGTTTTATTTAGGCAAACTGGTGCCGGGCTTTCGGGATGTCGGCGCCGGACCTGCTCCTTTCGTGACACCGGACCTAGAGAAATTGCCTTGGAAAATGGTCGGTGGCGTCAAGGAATTTCACCTGGTGCCAATGGCAGTCGAACGAGAAGTCTTACCAGGGTACAAACTAAATGTGTATGGCTACAACGGTTCGATGCCCGGTCCAACCATTGAAGTGAATCAAGGGGACCGAATTCGTATTGTTGTCACGAATGAATTGCCAGAGGACACTTCTGCGCACTGGCATGGCTTTGAGTTACCCATTCAATATGACGGTGCGAGCGAACTCACACAGAACCTTATCAAGCCAGGCAAGAGCTTTGTTTACGAGTTTGACATCCATGAGGAAGGCACGTTCTTCTATCACTCGCACATTCCCATGCAGGAGGCCTTTGGCAGCGTCGGGTTCATGATTGTTCACCCCCAAAAGGTATTCGATCCGCCGGTGGACCGCGACCTTGGGTTGATTTTCCAGAACTTCTTTATCGAGCCGTCTCAGTCGATTGCTGACTCATGGCGAATGGATTGGAATTGGCAAACGATCAATGGACGCAGTGGCCCATACACCACTCCTTTAGTAGTTAAGCATGGTGAGCGCGTCCGAATTCGCATCATGAATTTCTCACCTATGCAGCATCATCCAATTCATATTCATGGCCATACGTTCTGGATCACCGGCCATGAGGGTGCGCGGATCCCTCATAGTGCTTGGGTGCCGCGAAATACGGAGTTGGTCGGTATCGCTCAGGCAACTGATTTTGAGTTCATAGCCAACAACCCAGGTGACTGGATGTTTCATTGCCACATGGTGCATCACATGATGAACCATATGACCCGCCAAGTCGGTCCGCGCGTCCGACCCGACCAGAGCGTCGATGCCTATCTGGCAAACCTTGACCAGTCGCCTGGCGTAAAACTTCTGAACCCGGACCCCGGCTTTAAGACCCCCGGATATCCCCAAGAAATGAAGGGGATGGAGATGAAACCCGATTTCATGAAGAGAATTTGGAATCGCCGAGAAGTGCAGGGAATGCGTGCAATGTGGCCTATGTCGGTGATGGGTCTGATGACGGTGCTTCGTGTGCTTCCAGACGATCTTTATCAAATTGTCATGGAAAGCGATCAGCCAGTCGAAAAAGGAGCAGTCTTTGCAGAGATTGTGCGGCGGTTTGGCAATCCCTCCGACTATAAGTCGGCACCAATGATGATGCATGATATGTCTTGATAGTCTCGTTCAGCTGGGAGAGTTCGTGCCGCGAGCATGACTGCTACAAATCGACCGACTGATTTCCACAAAGATTTTCATGCCAGTTAGTGCCAGGGATGGACGACTTCTCGCGGGGGACGCGCTCTGCTCCGCTGGCGCTGCGCATCGCGGCTAACGTACGCGCCTCGAAGAGAGGTTGGGAGGGAAGATAGTATTCTCGATCGTGTAGCCCAATATCGATCGCGGCGATTCGATGATCGTCCGGGTGGGGTTGAATTTTCGAGTAAGAAGAGAGGCGCAAGGCTGAGCCAGAGGAGTGGAGTCAGAAGCAAGGATCGCGAGGTTGGATTCGAAACATCCTCTCCACTACCCACGAACCGCCAGTATCGTCTTCTGTCTGGGCGGTGGAGGCCGAGGAATTGAGGATGCCGTTGGTAACTGGGGAGGTTATCCGGTAATGTCTACAAGCGGGATTATTGAGGAATTCACCTAAGTCCTTACTGCAAATGCCTTTGCGCGACTAATGGCAGTGTTCGGCCAATTTCCCAGAATTGAATTCCGCTAATCAGACGATATCGTTAATAGTAATGGGGCTGGTATTGTATGATGGAGTGATTCTCGCCTTTCTTTTCAGTCGCAAACACTAGGGAACTTTTGTGAAGCCAATCCTGCAAGCACTCTTGGTAGCTGATCATGTCTACGTGGATGCAACTACCAACAAGAAAGTCGTTGCAGGTGTTTTCCGAAATTTGCAGTACAGACAACCTCAGTCTGTCGTCCAGCCAGACGACAACAAGGGGCAAGTTTCAATTAAGATCCCCCCTGGCGGGATGGCAGCAGGATCACCTTTTTGCTACATCGCTTTGACCGACGTCAAAGGGAAGCAGCAATTCGTCTTGCGCTATGTGAACTTAGCCGACGACAAAGCATTATTTCAGACTGACCTAGAGGTCAATTGTCCTGACCCTCTTGAATCAGTTGAGATCGTTTTGCCTTTACCGATGCTGCCTGTTCCTGGTCCTGGAACCTACGCACTTGAGCTGATATGGCACGGCGAGCCATTGGGGACACATAGAATTACAGTCAAAGAACTGAAAGATTGAAAGCGAGAGAGTTGCAATGAGTGAATCCGTCCTAGAAGGCATTGGATGCATCTTGCAAGATGTTCGGGCGTCTTGGCACTATTTTGGAGATCGTTCTTACGTTTGCCACATGATGATAACCCCGGAAGACGGGGGATTCACTGCTCATGCGATCCGGCTACCCGGTGTGGTTAGTGAAGGCGATACGGTCGACGAAGCTGTGGAGAATATCATCGATGCCTTCCAAGCGACATTGCAGAGCTACATAGAATCCGGCATGGATATCCCGTGGACAGATCCTACGGAGGAAGTTGATCGTCCAGCTGGCGCAACTGAACGCCGGATTCTGGTAAATGTCTGACCTGCCTGCGATAACGGGGCGCGAAGCCGTATCTGCTTTTGAAAAGGCGGAGTTCGTTCTAGTTAGAATTTCTAAATCGAGCCACCATATCATGAAGAAAGCCGGGCATCGGTATCTGCTATCAGTGCCCGTGCATGGTAAAAAGATCCTTAAGCCGGGAACCCTTAGAAAGTTGATTAAGGATTCAGGCCTGACCGTTGAGCAATTTGTTGAATTCTTAAAATGATTTTATCCAGAATCTCTGGATTCTTGCTGCCGGGGGCTTCGTTCAAGAGGCGGAAGTGATTGCATAAAAGCTTCTCAATTCCACCCATCGTTCCTGCGCCCGCTCTTCCGTTTTTCAGAAGCTGTCAACTTGTCGTCGAGAGTCGAAATGCCATGTTTGAGGGCCAGCCGCACAAGCAAGACAGACTTATCAGTGCCGAGCACTCTCATTGCAGCGGCTTTGTGGTTTTCTACCGTTGATACAGATAGTCCAAGAATTGATGCGATCTCTGATGCATGGCAGCCCAAGCTGATTAATCGTAACACTTCGACCTGGCGGGGAGTTAGTTATGGAGTCATAGGCGTTCGTCTGGTTTTGCTTCATGTGGTTCTGAAATGAGACCCGATAACGGAATCTAGGCTGTGTCTAGATTTCCTACTTTGAGTCACACTCTAAACGGAACAGGTATCGATGGCAAATGGAATTGATCGCTCTTGGTTGAGTACTGAATCGCCGGAAAGCACGATAACCGATTCAATACTTGCACTCCGAGAGGAACCACAATCGAATCTTGCTAATCGGTATTACTGTTCTTATTGTGGCTCGATTCTTGCGGAGCAGTCGCCGACAAAGCTGGGGTCCTTTGAGTTCTATTGCTCCAAATGCGACCAACCCTGGATAGTCACAAAGACAGGTGACAAAGAACGGTTGGTTAAAGGAGATTTTCTAGGGAATCGCCCTTCGTAGTGGCGTGAAGTCGCTCGAAGTCTACGCTCTCCTCAATTGGCAAATCTAGCCAATTCAGTGCTTTCTTCGCCGTTGTACAGATCCTCTCACTGATCTAGCGATGACCGGGTGGCGGCCACTTTGAGTGTCGGAAAAAGGGCTTTTTCTCCCAGTCGCAAAGCCTGCTGGGGTGAACTATACTTGAGAGTTTAGTTTTCCCTTCTAATACCCAAACTGAGTCTGCTGGAGATTGCATGTCTGAAGCTGCCCCCTGGATTACTTACCGCCCCGAGCTCAAGGTTCTCGACTGCACCATCCGCGATGGCGGACTCATTAATAAGCATCAGTTCAGCGACGAAACCGTGCGGGCGGTGTACGATACGTGTCTTGAGGCCGGCATCGATGCCATGGAAGTCGGCTACAAGAACTCCCCCAAGCCATTTCCCAAAAGCGAATTCGGCCCTTGGCGCCATTGCGACGAGGAGGACATCAACCGTGTCTTCGCTGGACACGATCTGGATAAAACCGGTCTGAAGCTTTGTGCGATGGCCGATGCGGGCAAGAGTGATTACCGTGAGCAGATCGTCCCGCGCAATGAGAGTTTGCTCGACATGATTCGAGTGGCTTTCTATGCCCATCAAGTCTCGGAAGCGGTGCAGATGATTGAGCATTGTGCCGAGCTTGGTTACGATACGACTGCCAACCTGATGGCGGTCTCAAACATTGATGATGCTGAAATCGACACGGTGCTGTCCGCAATCAAAGATACACCCGCCCAGGTAATGGTAATCGTCGACAGCTTTGGCCACTTGTACCGCGAACAGATCGACCGGCTTTACAAAAAGTATGCAACCGCGCTTGAAGGTTCCGACAAGGAGATTGGCATTCACGCGCACAATAATCAGCAACTTGCCTTCGCCAACACGGTCGAGGCGATCATTCTTGGGTCTAACCGCGTCGACGCCACGATGTTTGGCCTGGGCCGGGGTGCTGGCAATTGCCCGATGGAGCTGCTACTGGGTTTCTTGAGAAATCCCAAGTTCAAGCTTCGCCCTGTGATCAAGCTTATCCAGGAGCAGATCCTGCCGCTCAAAAAAGAAATCGACTGGGGCCCCAGCATTCCCTACAACATCACGGGCCAGATGAATCTTCATCCCCGCGATGCGATGGAATTCCGCGAAGGGGATACGCCGGACGACTATGTCGCCTTCTATGACGACATTGTTCTGGATAACTAGATCACCGTCCGCGATTGTCATTCGCTCTTTACAATTACTCTCCCGCTTGCGGGAGGGTCGGACGCCGTAGCGGCCGGGGAGGGGAAAACAGGAATCTAGCTTGAGCCATGTTTCTCTAGAGCCGCGATCCCTCCCCGCTCGATAGCTCGCGACCCTCCCGCAAGCGGGAGGGTGAGAACGCCTTCGGCTTCTTTATTCCAAGTAGCTGAGGGTGTCCGGCAATTGCACTCAATACTGCCAGAGGCGAAGCGAATTGTCATCCCGAGGTACTCCGAGGGATCTGGCCAGATTTCTCGGAGTACCTCGAAATGACAGAAAACGAATTTCTTGATACCCTCAAATAGCTTGATGTCCTACAGCCCGCCGCCAATCAACTCCAATTGATAGATCGGCAAGTGCCGATAATAGACCTCAAGCATGTAGGTTGAGAGGCAGGTGATGAAAAGTCGCCCCCCTTCGGTGTTCCAACGAAAGCCTTGCGGATCCCAACTTCCACGCTCGCGGCCTTCCTGCACCTGGTGCTGAGGAATCACGACTTTCATCTTGTCATTCCAAGTCCGCCAGTGCCGGCCTTCCATGTGGTGGCAAACTTGGGTGGCATAGTACCAGTAGTACACGTCGCGATCTCGCGTCCATTCGGGCAGATTGTCCAGCAGATGGTTTGTCCCGCGAACCAGGCGTTCGTCCTTGTGTCCCCAGCCGAGATACTGGCGGCATAACAATCCCTCGGCAGACATGCTCAGGGAAGGGCCACTATCTGTTTGATAACTGTATCGACTGCCATATTCGTGACTCACCGAATCGAGGAATTCTTCTACATTCGTTAAGCAAGGGGAGGGGACGCTGAGCTTTGCCATGCGTGCGCTTTGCAGCGCCATCACGAACCAGCCAGTTACCGAGAGGTCGCTCCCCGTGCCAGGAAAATACTTCCAACCTCCCTCCGGTGCCTGCACACTCACACAATAATCAATTGCTCGCTGGGCCGGATCGTGATACCGCTCATCGCCAGTCATACCGTACAGTTCGCAGATTGCAATCGTGCAAAGCGCCTGAGTGTAGAGCTGCGAAGTCCCCTGGCCCGATTGGAAGAAATTGCCATCGGCGTCCTGCTTGCTCAGCAGACCTGTCCAAGCCCGTGAAACAATATCGGTGAACGGCTCGTGTTTGTCACCTAGGGGCGTATATCCGGCTCCTTGAAAGGCGATGAGCGCCATCGCCGTTGCGGCCTCGGCATTTTCATTCCTGCCACCATCCTCGTAGGGACCGAGAAGACTCCACATACCGTTCTTGCTCCGATTGCGCGCTAGCCATCGCAAGGCTTCCAACACAGCACGCTGAGTCGCCGCGGTTCCTCCATAGGCATCCAGCAAGGCTTGCTGCATCCCTTGTTCACGACCCGAGAGGGCCAGTTGAATCGGATCAGAGGTCAACGGCATCGCACGAGCCAACAGGGGTGATTCGGTCGCCGTGGGAGAGAGTGCCACGGGATCAGCGATCTGCGGAACTGGTTCAGGAACCAGTGCGTCTTCAAGTTGCTGGTCGGGCGAGTCCAAGGGGATATCAAAATCTCCTCCCGCAGAAAGCGGATCCTCGGATTCATAATAGTCAAACAAGAGTACGAGATCATCACGCGTCTGTGGTGCAATAAAGATCAGCCCCAGAATGATTACGATCAGCATGTGCAGCGCAGCACTGAACAACCAGGGAGGGGACTCGGTGAAAAATTGGGTTGGGGACCACAACGGTGGCAGCGGATCTGGTTCAGTCCGTCTTGCTTTGGAAGAGGGCGTGCTGGTCGGCTTAATGGGAACTGAAGGGGGCGCAACCGGAGCCACAACGACCTCGGGAAGGTCGTCGCCGAAAGTCGGGCGAGGCTCCGATGTAGGCATAAAGAATATCTCCGTTCACCTTTAAGTCTAATCTTGCCCACGAATAGCGGCAAGGAAACCAGCTTTGTCACAAGCCTATGGATTACAACGTCTCCAGCCCAAAAACCTTCCCTTTTGGCTCGTAGTTTTGAATAAGAGTAACATCGGAGCCTGTCGACACTCAGCCCCGGCAGATTCGTTAGGCTCTCCCTCGTGAACTGCTAACAGCTACCTATCCTGCGGATTGGGGGAACTAAGCAGGAAGCGTGTGTAACCGGATTTGACCGATCACCCTCAAGTCCCCCAGTCTGGCGGTCCGAAGAACAGGGGATAACAAATATCGAGGATTGGGTATGAGAAGTGGTCTACTCGCTTTAAATTGCCACTTGCCGACCAGCCACCCTCGGTGGTAGGATTACCAATTCAAATGACGCGGGGTGGAGCAGCCAGGTAGCTCGCGAGGCTCATAACCTCGAGGTCGTCGGTTCGAATCCGGCCCCCGCCACTTTTGATAGGTCTTTGCTGAACAACCTTTTGTGGTGACCTGTTGACGTCGGTAGTGCGGCTTTTTTTCAACGAATAATGGCAAGTTGCTACTTCTGGCAGTTGAATGCGAAGTCTCATTATGTCGTTATCTAAAACTTCAGCGATCTCCAAGTATTGCCGCCAACTATCCAAGGATATTCGAGAGAGTTTCTCGCTTAATCTAGTTGGTTAGTTAGGAGCCGAGTGAGATGAAAAGTGGCTGGCCTAGCGATATCTCAAAGCCCAGGTTGCCAACTGGATACAGATCGTAAGATCTGGTCCTGGGTAAATGCACCTGCTACACTGAGACCTTGAATGGTCTAGTCTGTCTTGCCAGGCATTCCGTCAAGCAGAGCATATTCTTCTCATCACTTTTCAGGGGGCATTCGCTCCCCTAGCATGAGGGCTCTTGGCAGCTATGAAAATCGAACGTATCGCCCTGTTGGCAATTCTTGTGGCAGCATCCGTTGGAGTCATGCTGTATCGCACCACTGTGTACGATCGGCCTAAAACCACGGTGCAACCGAAGTTCGCGGTGATCACTGGTGGTTCGGGTCCTTACTGGCAGGCCATTGCATCCGGGGTGCAGTCTGCGGCTCGCGATCTCGACGCTGAAGTTGACGTTCGCATGCCCGATCACGACGAAGACTTGGAAGCGCAATCGAAAATCATCACCGATTTACTAGGGAACCAATACGATGGCGTCGCGGTCAGCCCGCTCGATGCCGAGGCGCAAACCCGCTCCATCAATCGTCTAGCCGATCATCTCTTTGTGGTAACGATTGACTCCGACGCCCCACTGTCAGCGCGGCTGGGTTACGTGGGAGCGAGTAACTTCGCAGCGGGTACTAAATGCGCTGAGTTGACCAAGGAGGCGGTGCCAGAAGGTGGCATGGTTGCCGTGCTACTTGCCAATCTGTCAAAAAGTAATATGAAGGATCGAAAATCCGGCTTTGCGCAGAATCTTATCGGTGGAGACGATGATGAGGCAACTTCCAACGACACCTACGAGATTGTCGACTTCTTGATCGACGAAGGTGATAGCGAGCGTTGCGCAAATCAAATTCGGCAAGTGCTCAAAGAGCATGACGATTTAGCTTGCATAGTCGGGCTGAATTCTCGTCACGGGCCCATCCTGTTGTCGGTCCTCAAAGAAGAGAACAAACTCGGCGACATAAAGCTAATAACATTCGATACGCCTGAGGAAACGCTCACCGGTGTCGAGCAAGGGCACATCTTTGCTACGATCGCGCAAGATCCGTATCAATACGGTTACGAAGCTATTCGGCTGCTGACATCGTACTGCAACCGTCCGAAGGAGATGCTCCCACCGCCTGGCCTCGAGAGCTCGATGAACATCAAAATCAAAGTGGTGCGAGCGGAAGACGTTGCAAGCTTTCGGGCAGACTGGCAGAAGCGGACACAGGAAAAACCGATACCTGCCAAGCCATCATAGACTGCGGGTATCCACTGCTCCTATGGTACTTCCATGGTGGTTTGCATCCAGAGATGTGGACCACTGCCGTCGACCGGAGGCAAGGGCCGAACGGCGTTTTCTGGCGGGCTACCAATTTGCCTGGTACAATTCAGTATCAGCAGCAAGAGTGCTTGAAGCGTTTACGATTCTATCGCTTCCTATGTTTGCCTGATAAACTGGATTAAATGGAGCTGCTCCTCAAAGTCACGTGCATCCAGGATATATTGTCTTGAGCGGCTAGAAATCATTCGGACAATTTTTGACGTAGAAGTAGTTTAGAGCATGAAGGCATACCTGTTATTTGGAATCTGCAACTGTGTGGTTTTCATATCAGGCGTGCTTCAAGCAGCAGTCCTCCCGAGCCTTCAATCTTCTTTGGCCAACTATTATTCGTTTGACCGCCCTCTTGGAGGCAATTTCGATTCGCTGATCGAGATCGACTTGGGTACTGACCAGACCAATATTGCCCTCCTCAACGGGGCACCGCGTATAGCCGATGCTGCCTGGAGCGGAAGCACTTACTCTCTTCAAACGGGCCAGAATAGTGATACTTTAAGCAATGATGATTGGAAGGCGGGCATTCAGTTTTTATCCTCTGCAGAATCCACTTTGATTGGCACTAAACATGTTACCGGCATTTCTTTGATGGGTTGGTTCAAACCCTTAGGCAATCATTTCGATAATCCCAGTCTCAACACGAATACGCCCGCAGGTGAGGATAGGTACAACGCTTTCGGGCTGTTCGGTCTGTTGCGTGGCGACGAAAACTTAGGAAATACCGATGGGCACGCCGTCCGTGCATTGCTAGAAGTGATTAACGATCGAATCACAGGCCTGGGACGACGGCTGGACTCTCAACCAGGCTCAGGTTCCATTCGATCGGTAGAGCGTTGGGATCAAATCATGATACCCGGTGAATGGTGCCATCTGACGGCAACATTTGACTTCGATCGGGGCGAAGTGGCACTCTATAAGAATGGACTGCCCATCGAGACCGAAAACCTGAGTGTTGGGAACTGGGATCTAACCGAAGGAATAGACTATACCTCGAACGAATCTGCGGGAGGAATCAAGATTGGCGGGAGCTTCCCTGACAACTCCCAGGAACGAAATCCATTCAATGGTCTCATCGACGAGTTGATGGCCTTCAACCAGTGGCTAACGCCAGACCTCGTATTGGCGCAATATCAATTAGTCAGTGGACTGCCGGGCGACTTGGACGGAGACCATGACGTCGATGGCGCCGATTTTCTTCAAATACAACGTAGTAGCCCACATTTACTGTCCTCATGGCAAGAACAGTATGGCATCGGAATCGAGCCACAAGCTTCGGCAACAAACGTCCAAGACTCTCTGGCCGCTCCTGAACCATCAGGAATCTGTCTGGCCTTTCTCGCTATGCTAATACCAATCGCAGTTGGTCGATAGAGACTTTTGACAATCTCAATAGCATTAGCGCATCTTCTCCTTTAGGATGGGCAATGGATGGACTACCATGGAGTCATATTCCGGTGCCTCGATAGCGGATAGTTCGTAAAGATTTCTCTCTCCTCTCATGCGAGTGTTTCAATGCATATTAGATACCTGATATTCACAATCCTGTGTATGCAAACTACTTCTGTTGCGTTTGCGCAACGCCAAATGGAGAATCTCACTCGTGGTACCGTAGCAGTTCGTCAGACAGATGGCGTGTATGTTGGTTGGCGACTGTTGGGAACAGATCCTGAAGGAATCGAGTTCAATGTCTATCGTCAGGTCGGCGACAGTGAACGCATAAGGTTGAACGACGAACCAATTAGTGGCGCGACGAATCTCGTCGATCGAGATGCTCCTAGGGACGGAGGGCTATCGTATACCGTGGTGCCGGTTGTCGATAGTCAAGAATTGAACTCGACGGTGGCGGCTAACGTGTGGGAACAGAGCTATCTAGAGTTTCCCATCCAACCCATAGACGACTATCGTCCTGGTGACGCGTCTGTTGCCGATTTGGACGGCGATGGCCAGTTGGACATCGTACTGCACCAGACTTCGCGCGGGCGCGACAACGGCTCAGCAGGTGTGACCGGTACACCAATCCTCGACGGCTACAAGTTCGACGGCACCCACTTATGGCGGATCGATCTTGGCAAGAATGTTCGCGAGGGAGAGCATTACACTCAGTTTATGGTGTACGATCTTGACGGCGACGGACGGGCAGAACTTGTCTGTAAGACAGCTGATGGTACGGTCGATGGTCAGGGCAAAGTTATCGGTGATGCTGAGAAGGACTGGCGAACCTTGGATGAAGGTTCTCAAAGGCACGGAAGGATTCTCGATGGTCCAGAATACCTGACTGTGTTCGACGGACTTACTGGCAAGGCTCTCCAAACAGTCGACTACATTCCGAGTCGTCTTCCTATTAACGGCTGGGGCGGAATTGGAGGCAACGCCGGCAACGATAATTACGGTAATCGCTGTGATCGCTTCCTAGCCTGCGTTGCCTATCTAGACGGTCGCCGCCCGAGTGTCGTTATGTGCCGTGGAGTCTACGGACGGATTGTGATGGCTGCTTGGGACTGGCGAGACGGTGAACTTTCGGTCCGGTGGGTGTTTGATTCGGGGATGAGCTATCCTCCGTATGCGAATGCCTCACCCTTTTCAGGAATGGGAGGTCATTCCCTTTCGGTGGCTGACGTTGACGATGATGGCAAAGACGAAATCATCTACCAGGCCATGGTGATTGATGACAACGGGAAAGGTCTGTATTCGACAGGTCTTCGGCATGGAGACGCTATGTACATCACCGACATGTATCCAAACCGTGATGGGATGGAGGTGTTTACCATACAAGAAAACGAGAACGACGCGGAATTATTCCAAACTCCTGGTGCGGCTATGCGAGACGCTCGGACCGGAGAAATACTTTGGAGCCACAGTCCAGTGATCGATGTTGGGAGCGGAATGGCAGCGGACATCGATCCACGATATCTCGGCTACGAAGCATGGGGAGGCCCGGGAGGTCTGAGAAACTCCGAAGGAGAGTCCATTGGCCCTGCACCTCGGGAGACAGGATGGTCGGTCTGGTGGGATGGCGACCCGCTCCGCGAACTCCTGTCCCCAGGCCGACCTGAGCGAAGTCGGACACCCCAACGCGGAAGTGCCGCTCGAGAGGCGCGAGGAAATGCTGAGCCTCGCCCCAATATCGAACAACTTCGCGGACCTCGCGAGGATCGCGATGAACAAGATACGCAGGCGCGATCGCGTTTTCGGGAAACAGAACTCCCAGACCAACAGCAGAATCGCGAACTTTTACGGCGCCGCTTCGGCCCCCAGCCGACACGGATTTCTAAGTGGAATTGGAATACGGAAGAAATGGATCCGCTGGTAGAGCTTGATGGCGTTTCGTTTAGCCGAGGCCCCAGCATCATGGGGGACCTAATTGGTGATTGGCGAGAGGAGATACTCCTGGCGTCGCCTGACGGCAAGTCGCTACGACTCTACACGACGACTATTCCTACCGATTTACGATTGCCCACTCTGTTACACGATCCTCAATATCGATTGGGACTCGCGTGGCAAAACGTTGTCTACAATAAACCGTGTTATCCCAGTTACTACTTGGGAGACGGGATGAAAACTCCAACACGCCCCCACTTGAACTTAGTCGGCAAGGGAGAAGCCATCGAGTTGAAAACTGCCATAATAAAATGAGTCACTGTCAACGAGCATCACATTGTCGCCAAGTCCGAATCGTCATCACAAGGTGGCCATTGGAGATGGACCATTTGACAGTTTTGCCGCCGTTCTACAATCCTGCGAAATCGGCTAGCAATCTAAGGAATCGACCGTTTTGTAAATCACTTGCGATGAGTATTACCAGGTGGATCGAGCGTGAAGTCATAAGTGGGCTGCTCTGCGCTGACCGTGGTTTTCAGGTCGGATGTGCGCACTTGCCCATACCTTGGGTGGATTTTAGGACGCGAGGGTTTATCGAGATCGTCGCCGATCGATTCTTGCACAACAACAATGTATTCGCCAGGTGCAATGCCTCTCGAATCCTCACTGGCACGCGCTACGTAGGCACCACTGCCATCAGCACCGCCTGTAAAAGTCTTTCCGTCTGTCCCTCGAAACATGATGGTAGCCGACGGCAGCGGTTCGCCATTCTGAAGTGTGATGGTTCCGGAAACAGGAACGGTTGTATCATTCCCACCGCCACAGCCAACACAGAGTAGGAGTAGCGTGACTTTGACAAATTGCTGCCCCAGTAATTTGTCAAATGGCCGGGCTGGCATAACTGGCAAATCCTTTTCTCATACAGGCAAATATAAAGGTCTGCTCCCTTGCAGACTTACCAATGAAGGCATGAGCTTCTAAAGTTCGTCCAAACCTACAACTTCTCCACCCGCTCGAGTAACAAGCTGCTCGATAACTGCCAAGTCAATATCTTTATTGACCGATCTACCGCTTGCATCGCCGAGTATGACATTCATGATTCCGGGATGGGCAGACCCTGCCCAAGCACCGATATTCCCTTCGAACATCTCATTCTGGGAAATCCTGCCCCCTTGCTTGTTGGAGATTGGTAGACCACGGGGCAAGCTATTAGCAATCAGATCGCTCGTTCCAAGAATGATTCCTGGATTGTCACCACCGTCGTAGATCGAGTAGCGTTTTGACATCCAGAAAGAGTTTTCGCTGATGATGAATGTGTTAGAAAGCCCGTCAGTGATCGTACGAAAACTCGTCAGCGACTTGTAGTCGGTTAAATTGGATGGAGCTCCAGGGATCTCGATGAGTTTAGGTGGAATAATCGCACCGTCGAAGTACTCCTGGGCATTGCCAAGGTTTGCATTGCCACCTACTGCAAACCAGGTACTCGAAACGCAGGCGAAATCACCACGTATTCCTCGATACGACGCATTAGGTAGTCCCGTACCCGAACCGTCGGCGTTGATGCTATCGTGATAGCGGCTGGGACAAATGAATGTTTCTACCGGAGTGGTCAAAAAAGTCTCCGATTGATTAACAAACTTATCTTGAATGTTGAGAAATTGACCAAGATTCGTCTGTTCAATATGAGGAAGAATCACCGCTGCCCAAGTCATCCAACCATCGATGATCCGGCTTGGCGGCAACTCCTTCCGAGTGTCGTGGTAGCCGTGGACCGCAATACCGATCTGTCGGCAGTTGTTTAGGCATTGAGTCCTTCGGGCGGCCTCACGTGCTGCTTGTATCGCGGGCAAGAGCAGGGCTACCAGTACACCAATGATGGCAATGACCACCAGCAGTTCTACCAAGGTGAAACCCAGTGTACGACCCTTCATGGGGCGCTTCATGTTCGTCACTCCTATAATCTTTGTCTTTGCGTTTCTCGGTCCGCCATTACCGAAAACGACCCAATGAAAGCATCGTCGCCGAAGCGAGAAACATCGTGATTAATATGCTAGAGGGCTCAGGAACGCTGCTAATCGCCGATATCGATCCCGTATTGCCATAGTTGGCTCGCCAAGTATTGAGATCTCCAGCAGTCAGTGGATTGGGCGAATTGCCTCTTTGCCAAGTCAAGAAATCACCACTATCCACACGTCCGTCGACATTAAAGTCGCCAGTCAGGTCGACGATCGGCTCATAGACAACCGTGCCTTGAGAAGCCACAACGGCCCCTTCCTGAAGAAACTGAAACACCAGGTCCTTCGAACCAGCGGTATTGAATAGGTTGCCTAACTCAAGAGTAGCCGTTCCACCAGGACCAAGCCTAGTTGCATTCAAGGGATCAACCTCGCCGATCTGACCATTGGTGACATTCAATAGCTCAAGCCATTCGCCTCCAGCACTGTTTTGATCGTCGAGACTATCCCAACTGCCGGAAGTGAGTGAAGACGATGCCGAATTTACCACGTACCCATCAATATCAACTGCAGTGCTAGACAAGTTGCGAATTCTCCCTTTGCCTGTATTTGGATCGACGTGAAGGATCAGATTATTTACGAAGGTTCCAGTGATCTCTACCAGCCCAGGAACAATCTCACCACCAGGAGTCGTGTACTCAAAGGAAATATCTCCCGCAGGCGGCCCAAAGGTTCCTGCAAACGGATTATAGATTGAACCCAAGGAAACACTGCTACCGGAGCCGAGAGAGCCAGATCCGGCCGCTTTGAGTTCTGAAAGATTCGTAGCACTTGGGTTGGATTCTGTCCAACCTCCACCTAGTCCACCACTAGTGGCAAGACTATTCCATGTGCCGCTAACCAGCGAGCCTTGTGAGGAAAGAATTGAATACCCATCAAGATTGATCGACGACCCCCCCGGTTGAGTAATTGTGCCGGTCCCAGTATTTCGATCAATCTGTAGTACTAACACTTCTTTCAGATTCAAATCGAGACGCTCGCGACCACCACCCAGGCTGGTAGTGGATACGAATAGGTTTTGGCCTGATGTGAGGGACGCGTTGGTCGATAGTGAGCTGAAATTGCCATTCACTGCCGATGCTTCTAGCAGTGGCCAGCTTGAATTAATTGTTGGCGCGCCTGCGAAATTTACATGAAGCGAGCCACCCAGGTTGGCAGCATTCGTGGCGTTGAGGGTCGCCGAATTGGATCCGCTAATCTCAGTTGTATAGCTATTGGAACCGTTGAAAGTGATAAAGTCATTAGACGAAAAATTAGCATTGGAGAAAGTGTGAAAATTGGAGCTAAAGGAAGCAGATCCCACGGTCATGATAGCAGTCCCTGCCGAGGCTGAACCAACCGTAACCAAGTTCGCGGAATTAGTTCCGGTCGTCAAAGGGCCAGCGGCTTCAAGAGATCCACCAGGCAGCACTGTCACTGAGCCCGTTCCCGTGCCACCTACAATGATTCCCCCGTTTTGCAGAGCGGAAGGACTGTTGACGTTTACCTTCAAATCACCTCCACTGCGGACTTCCAAGTGACCACTTCCAATTGCGGATGACCCCAACAAAATCGCACCTGGCTCAAGGACGGGCACGTCAACGAATGCGGTGCCACCAGAGTTAATGACTGCCCGCTCATCAAACTGAGAAGAAGGAATATTCATTAACGTTCCATCGGACCAGTTGCCATTCAGATTCCAGGTAGCAGTCCCAGTTGGTTGGAAGGAATTATCTATTTGACCGAAGACGACAGACGAACTGGCCGTCAGACAGATCAATATTATTCCTAATTCTAATAAGCAAGATCGTTTCATGGTGAGTTATCCTTCAGTAGGTTTTAAAATCGCCATGCTGGCGTTGACGTTTTCAAGTTGTAAGTAGCTCGGTTGTCTAGCTACGAGAAGAGTCCAAATGTAGTTGTGAAAAAGCTTAGCTCCGCCTACGAGCTAAGGACCCCCAACCGGCAAATCCCAACATTGCCAGTAGGACAGTACTAGGTTCGGGCACTTGAGTTGAAGTTGAAAGCGCGGCGATTGGATTTGCCGGGGGATAGTTGTTTTTCCATTCGCGGAAATCCTCGAAGAAGACCAAATTGTTGCTACTCAAATCTCCTTCTATGCGTGTCGCCGGGGTCTGTCCGAAATTGCTCCGGATCACTTGCAAATCGGCCAAGTCGACTGCTTGATCTTCGTTGACATCACCAGGCCCGGGGGGCTGAACGTCAGTGGTTCTCAATGCAAAACCGAAATCACGATTGTTCGATGTATTTCCATTCTCAATGTAGTACCGGCCAGCAGTGTAATTGTCTGTGCCGTTGTTACTATGAAACCAGTTCCCGTTGTTCGTTGACTCATCGAAATTGGAAACCTCGATCCCATATCCGGCGTTATCAGAATTACCCACGTCACCGCGGGCATCGAGGGTGAACGAGTCGGCACCGGACAATACAAACTCAAGTGTTGTTGAACTCGAGGGAACGTTAACGGTATTGGGGACCGTTATCGTCTTAAATGGTGCCCCGTTCGGTGTCCACGTGCTGGTAGTAACGTCGTCAACGTTATAGAAGTCAATAATATATCCGCCTTGACCAGCACCGTGGGCATGCGAGAGGATGATCCCGCCGACGTAGAAGGTTTCAGCAACCTGAAACGATTGCCGCAGTTGTCGCGTGCCACTAATGCCACGCCCAGCTACGCTGAATTGTTGAGGATCGAGCGTAAACGTACCCTCGACTCCAGCTTGATCAACCAGAGGAGTTCCCATTGTTGGAGATGGTGGATATCCTCCGTCAGATGTAAATGTAATCGCAGCCTGTGCGATTGAGCAATGCGCGATGAACAAAGTAGAAACCAGTGCACCAGCTTGAACTTTGCAACTGGCGAAACGACACCTGGAGAAAGTAGGAACTTTCCAATCACGACGTTTCCGCCATCCAGCCAACAAGAAACCGGCCAAAGCCAACATCCAAGATGAAGGTTCGGGGACTACAGCGGACGCAGCAATCAGCGGAGGGACGTTGCTCTTCCATTCGCGGAAGTCGTTAAAGTCGACGACTCCGTCGCCGGTAAGATCACCCTGGAGTCTGCCTCCAACTAGATTACGAAGGTTGTCGCTGATAATGGTGAAATCGTCCAAGTCTACCTCCCGGTCGTTGTCTACGTCGCCTGGCACAGCAGCCAATGCGCCTTCGGCAATCAAAGCTAGTCCAGCATCACGCTCTGGACGAGAAATCGTTCCGTCTTCCCGATAGAAGACGCCATCTGCATAGTCATCGATACCTGACGCAGTCACCCGCAAGCCCCCCATAGAAGTTACCCCGTCGAGGCTAGAAATCTCGATTCCATAACCTGTCGTTCCGGTATTTCTTACCGGTAGGTTGATTACGTCTGCACCAGTGAAAGTAAGACCCAATCTGTCAGACGTCGCTGGGATCGAAGTAGTCTGGGGAATAGTCCAGCTGTGAAACGGTGTAGGAGAGCTGGCTCCGAGAGCTGCAGTCCAAGTGGTGGCATTTACGTCGTCCACTTGATAGAGACTGATCATCAGCCCCCCTTCACCAGCGCCTGAGTTAGCGGTGCCATCGGTGCCACTGAGTCGCAAGCTCAACACGGCTTGACCGATATCAAATGCGGCATCGTTTTTGAAAGTTTGTCGCAGCATTCGGGTTTCGACGAAAGCGTGCTCGGCCGTGCTGTAAGCAGAGGGATTCGTTGTGTAAACATCGGCAAAGTCAAGTGCTGGATCACTGGTCAAACTGATCGCAGCCGAGACTGTACCAGAATTGCTCGCAAAGATCACAGCGGAAAGTATTGCCATCCCAAAAGGGGAGACTCCGAATCTCAGTTGCCGTGGTAGCGTGCTCATTTTGCTGTTTCTCCTTCACAATTATTCTTGGGAAGCCTGGGGTTAAGGCTCGGGTTCATCAGGAATCGCACCGCGGCGTGAATCCCAAGAACTTCTCAGCCGATAACTAAATCAACTATTTTTGTTAGAGTGCTTGTTTCATACACGCTCAATAGCCATCCGCCCACCCAACCCAAGCAGTATTGATTAACAAACCGCCCGACTGATGGGAAATTATCTTACTCATGTTCATCTAGTGTTGTATCTGCGTAGAAAGCAATTGACTTTGTCGCCTCAAGACTGCCAATGAACCGGCAATCGAAAGAAGCACCAAGGAAGTCGGTTCCGGAACAAATGGTACGCTGGACAGTCCAACCCCGGCGTCGCGACGTGGACCCGAAATGCTACCGCTCTCCGTGTAGAACACGCCAGGCGCATAATAGTCATCGTCCGCGTGGTTGGTATGCCCAATAACTCCGATTTCTGTAATGCCATCAGAATTAGAGATCTCAAAGGCATAACCGGTCGCATCGCCGTTCGCCAGATCGCCTCGAGCAGCAAGGGTAAAAACATCGCTTCCATTAAGAGAAAACCCAAGGCTTTGATTTGTAGTTGCAGGTATGGAACCCGCTCCGGCTGGAATGACTATCTGGGCGACCTGAGTACCGGAAAGATCTATCGGGTTTGCCAAGACGTCGGCAACTTCGTAGATCGTCATTGTGTAGCCACCATCGGTTCCACCTGAATTCACCTTTTGCGATACCCAAATACCTCTGACGTCAAAACTCACTGCGCTTTGGAAAGTCTGGCGAAGGAGACGATCAGCTGTTACACCACGTCCAGCAGAACCAGAAATACCTCGGCCATTCGGATCTACGGTAAACACTTCAGCACCAGTTGGCGGAACAACATCGGCGGTCGGGATGACATCCGCACGGCTCCTGGCCGAAATCAAAGCTACCGAAAAAACCAGAAGAGCAGCAACTGCGACTAAACGACTCAATAGCAACATTAGTTCTACCTCCAAAAAAACAAGTCAGTAAATTCCAAGTTGAGTTGACACAAATCAAGCACTTTATTCCGCCCCGCCCTGTTTCAATTCTGAGCAATTTCAATCGATAACTGAGTGCTTTACCAATCGGACACTTTATCGCACAGGGAAAAATAAAGCCTGCTATCTTACGTGACCACAGAAAAATGTTCTGTGCGAAATGATTAGTGCCAACCTGAAAAGCAATTGAGAAAAGACGATAGTCGTTGGAGTTATCGCCAACTCCACAGCAGCTTAAACATAATCCTTTGCGATTGCCATCTGTTTTGGGCTGCGCAGAACAGTTTGCGCAAAATAGGACCAAAGTTGCAATGGCTCGGAGATCAGAAAAGTATCGATGTAGTGAAATTGCAAAAAACATGTCTATGACGAAGTCGCGAACTTCTCATCTTAACCAAATGATCTTATTTCCTGAGATTCACAGTGACTTCTGTCATAACATGCGGTTTGATGGCGAAACGCAAATGAGCGACACTTTGTCGTACCACACAATTCAAAATCTCCCTGTTATACAGGTTTGGAGAAAGCTCACATGCAGTATGCGAACATTAGTCCAACTACACGCCTGCGAGCCGTCAAAAAGCAGTTCATTCGACATGCCAAGTTCATGGCAAGTATTGAGTCCATGGCTTGCTAGCGATATCGGTGAATTCCTAAGGCAATCATGCAATAACAGCAGGCCATTCCCACAGTTCTTGGCTCAGGCACTGCAGCGCCAGGGACCAAGCTTGGCGTGTAATGTGCTTTCCATTGTCGGAAGTCGAATAGGTCAACTATTCCATCTCCGGTCAGGTCTCCAAAGACCCGATCGACCACAACATCATTGAAATTAGTGACGATGATCTGGAAGTCGTCCAAATCGATTCGCAGGTCTCCGTTGACATCTCCCGGTAGCAATCCCACTTCAAAAGCGGTCTCAAACGCTCCAAGATCGGGCGCATTGCCTTCAAATGGTTTGCCAATATCGATGCCGGCGTCGATCAAGCCACTTCCAGCAGCAAGCTTCAAGAAATTAAGCTCAGGCAAGCTGCCATCGGCCGAACGTGGACCATCCACACCTTGAGATACCAGGCTCAGAAAGTCAGCAGCTGAAGCCGCGAAACCAGAATTCCAAGTGTTGAAATCATCGTCAATCAAAGCGTGATTGGCATTGAAAAGATTGTTTCCGTTGGCATAAGAAATGTTGTTACGCAAGTAGTGTACCGCAGGCCAGTTCTCTGGTTCCACATCGTTGAGCAGGTCAAATCCCCTTGGATTATCGAAAGCCGTATTGTTCAACCAATCGATGCCGCCGGGATGGTGATTGGCATAGAAGCCTTGCACCCGATTGTCAAAGGACACATTGTTGCTAACGATGTTTCGAGGAACGTTCTCAGGGGCGGGGAAATTGTCGGGATTCAGCAGGAAACCGCCTGCCTTGATTCCCGCACCATTGCCTGCTGGAGTGTTGGTATCCGGTTGAAAGCCATTGTGCCAGGCCCACGAGTCCTCGATCACCACTAGCCCACGAGAATTGATGAAGTCATAGCCGTCGTCGCTGTTGTCCCAAGCGCGGTTCCCGATAAAGACGTTTCCATCGTCATCGCTATGGCTCCCAAACCCGTCGGCATTTTCACCGCCCCGGTCGGGGTCGTAATTGTGATGTGAATCGGAGTTCAGTACCAAATTGTTGCCGCCATTTGCAATAAACAATCCTGGTCCCTCGTTGTGGTGGAGGTTGAGTTGTTCAAAGACGTTGAAGTCGCCTCCAGCGCCTTCAACTCGGATCGCCCAGGACTCATTGACATTAGTGATCACTTGCTGAACTCCACGCAATTCCAATCCTTTGAAGTGAAGATAATCAGCTACCACGCTAAACCCGCGAATTCGTTCGACGGGCTGGTAATTAAAGAAGTCGAATACCGGCGTTTCTCCTGGGAATGCCCAGTAGTTGATGCGATTCCCAGGCGTTCCGCTCTTGTCGAATAAGACGGCATTAGCACTGGCACCTGCGCCGGCCGCATACTCATAAGTGCCACCGCGAATCCAAACAGTATCGCCAGGCGAGGCTTCCTGCTGACCACGAGCAATTGAGGCAAACGGCGCCGCAAGTGTGCCGGTGTTATTGTCGTTTCCTGTCGGTGAAACATAGAATTCACTCGCCACTCCCTGGCTAATTGCGAGTAACCCTACAAAGAGCACGAACGTACCGCGCTGAAAATACATGCCCATAATGTGTTCCGATCGTTAGAAACAAATGCAGAAGAATGCTCCTGTGTCATCGACTATAGATGGCGATTGTGAACCTGGCAACTTTTACATGCATTAACGACATGCAAGAGACAACAATACATTGGCTGCAAAATGCAGACAATGAGTCCTTGGTTGCAACGAAACTGACTATGTGATACCTAACAGTCAATCGAAGCAAACTAAGAATCGAGTTGAAACATGAACTGATCATCTTGGGAGCTCTTGCGATTGTAGATCCCACGGGCTAAAACTCTTTGCCAACGGCATCGAAATTAACTTGCTGAAGTTGGAAAAGATATGAGCAATGCTTTCGGACAATCCGCCACGTTGTTGTTTCCTCGCGACATCACTTGCTTGTTAGCCCTTCTTCTCGGTTTTATTGCTCACTTCTGGACCAATTCCGAATCTGCCCGTGCACAGGCGATCGACCGTCGCGCACTTGTTGAGCGGCATAACATGCAATTTGACCGATACCTTCCCCGATCGCCTGCCTCTTTGGGCAACGGGGAATTTGCCTTTAATTTCGACATTACCGGCTTGCAATCGTTCCCTAGCAGGGAACCCGGCACAATTCCTCTTGGCACGATGGCCCAGTGGGGATGGCACTCCTTTCCCGAGAGTCGAAAGTTTTGCTACGAAGAAACGCTCCGCGACTACAACGTGCATGGCCGGCAGGTCAGCTATGCAACCGATATGCAAAGTGATGCTGCGAAAGCGATTCGAGCTAACCCTCATCGATTCAACCTTGCCCGCGTCGCACTCCGTTTGATGCGTTCAGACAATACCAGGGCGACAATTGAAGATCTTGACGATACGAGGCAAACGGTTTTTCTCTGGTCGGGAGAAGCGATCAGCCAGTTTACGTTCGAGAGTCAACCGGTGCACGTTCATACGGTGGTCCATCCAGAGAAGGATATCCTCGCCGTCTCGATCGACTCACCACTTGTAGCCACGGGACAGATTGCTGTTGAAGTAAGCTTTGCCTATCCAGCAGGCGTATGGGGACCTCAAGTTGACGATTGGAATTTGCCGGAAAATCACCAGACGACATATGTAGAGGCTGAAGGTCATATCTCACTATCGCGTACGCTTGACGATACTCGGTACCAAGTAGAAATCCTCACCAACGGTACCCTGCTGCAAGAAGCGACACCCCATACTTGTGCAATCGGAAGCCCTCCCGACGATACCTTGGAAGTGGCTTTGCATTTTACTCAGAATAGCAACCAAGAGTCCCAGATGCCTAGTTTCGCGCAAGTCCGAGCGGAGTCGGCGGAGTCATGGGCAGCCCTTTGGTCGAGCGGAGGAGCAATTGACCTGTCGGGCAGTAATGATCCCCGCTGGCGTGAGCTGGAGCGGCGTATCGTCCTCTCGCAGTTTCTGACCGCTTCACACTGCGCCGGATCGATGCCTCCCCAAGAGACGGGATTGGTCTGCAATAGTTGGTTTGGCAAGAGCCATCTGGAAATGCACTGGTGGCATGCAGCTCATTTTCCCTTGTGGGGTCGTGGTGAACTATTGGAGCGTAGCCTTGATTGGTATCAGCAGATCCTTCCCGCAGCGAAGAACATAGCCCAACGGCAAGGCTATGCTGGTGTCCGCTGGCCAAAAATGACCGGCCCCGCGGGCATCAGCAGTCCTAGCGAAGTTGGTGAACTTCTTATTTGGCAACAGCCTCATCCAATTTACTTCGCGGAATTGGCATACCGAGCTCAACCCGACCGTGAGGCGTTGCAGCACTATCAGGAAATCGTCGAACAGACCGCTAGGTTCATGGCCGACTATGCCTATTTCGACGAAGCTACTCAGCGCTATGTCTTGGGGCCTGTGTTGGTCCCAGCCCAGGAATGCTATGACGGCCGAACTCCTCCAGGAGTGCTTAACCCAACTTTTGAACTCGCTTATTGGCGGTGGGGACTGGAAACCGCCAACCAATGGCGCGAGCGTCTCGGTCTAGAAAGTGATCCCCACTGGGCGGACGTGGCTCAGCGAATCGCCAAGCCGCATATTCAGAACGGAACTTATTCTGCAATTGAGTCACCTCCTTTCCTGCGCCGCCACGACCATCCTTCAATGCTCGCATCTTGGGGCGTGCTTCCCGACGTGGGTCTGGTAGATCCTGCAGTCATGCGGCGTACGATGAAGAATGTTGTGGATGACTGGCAGTGGGATGAAACGTGGGGATGGGATTATCCTATGATGGCGATGACCGCAGCCCGGCTTGGTAACCGGAAACAGGCGGTTGATCTTCTTCTATTTGACACACCCAAGAACGAATATCTGCCTAACGGGCATTGCCGGCAGGAGGACCGGTTGCCGGTCTACTTACCTGCCAATGGCGGATTGCTGGCGGCGGTTGCCATGATGGCAGCAGGCTGGGATGGTGTTGAGTCAACGGACCAATCCCCTGGTTTTCCAAACGATGGCTCATGGAACGTCAAACACGAAGGTCTGCAGAAGATGCCATAGAGGAGAAATACGGAACCGCCCTTGGCCGCAGATCTGCTAAGTGAAACAAATTGCGGACAAACGAAACCTCAATTGCGTGATCGGGGTCATTTAGTTGGTGAGATACCCAGATCCCAGGAGATCACCTGATTGTCGGCAATAAAAACTGTTCCATGGCGGGGATGTTTCACCGGGAATCTCAACTCCTGTGTTTGGTCCGTCCATGTGTTCAAGTCACTCGATGACGCCATCGAGTAGTGATGGGCTTGGTAGCTATCCCAATACAAGAGCCACTCTCCATTCCAAAAAACGAGCGAGGGTCCTTCCGCTAAGTGTTGGCCTTGAATGTCCGTCCCAAAGCCGACCATTGGCTCCGTTGGATGACGGAAAGATACGGCTTCTATTGTGGGAGAACTAAAAGCAAGGCGAATGTTTTTCCCACCCTGGTCAGGGGGAACCTCTTTCTTAAGCACCATCACCCACCGATCCTCGACTTCAGGATCTGACTTGCCGGGATCAAAGGCTATCTGCGCATCGATCACACTGTAATCCAGGTCCTGAAATATCAGTTTGGGTTCAGAAATGTTTTTGAAATCTCTTGTTTCCACATAGTACATGCGATGATCGTAGCCGTGGCTGTCCTCGCTTCCATCGCTGTCGCTCAATTCACTTGGCAACGTCGAGGACCAAACAATTTTAAAATTGCCGGCAACATGGTCCCAAAACAGTTCGGGAGCCCAAACGTTCTTCGGTTGTTCTGATCCCTCTGGAAAGGGGCGAATCTTGATTGGTTCCGACCATGTCTCAAGGTCGTCAGAGAAAGCGTAACCGAAGAAGGGGCCATTCCAATTCGAGGTCCACACCATGTGAAACTTGCCATCTTGATAAACGATCGAAGGATCTCGGGTAAGATTCTGGTCCTTCCATTGTGGCGGAGTGAATATGGGCTTGCCATCATTGACTTGGCGAAAGTCACGCCCATCTGCGCTCCAAGCAAGATAGACACCGTTCTCACCGTTGCTATCGAAATATGGGAACAGCAAGACGGGCTCCGCCGACACAAAAGTCAGTTGGAATACAAGTGCGACGACTGCGATAGCCAGTGTTTGAGTGCAGTTTATCTTCATCATGGTGTTGGTGGCCTCACTTTGAGTTTTATGTATTGCTTACTCGACTTGTAGCCATTGAATCTGGCAATTGTCCTTCGTCAACTCAATCAGGAGGCCGATGGCTGGCAGTATGGTCACGTGCAAGACGTGATAATTCGTTGACTATCTGTGCGTACTCCATTTGTTCGACGAGATTTGTCATTTCGTGAGGGTCAACTGCCGGCTCGGTCAGAAAGGCCCCAGCTCCACGTCCGTAGTACTCTGCGTAGTGCCAGCGTTCGGTACGTACCGAAACACCAGTAACATGGTTGCCATCTTCACTCCAGACGCTGTAGGCAGGATAATCCCACGCAGACTGAGGGTTGCTCAATAAGGGGGAGAGACTGCGCCCTTCGAGTTGGTCGTCGGCGGGAAGCCCACACAAGTTAATAAGCGTGGGATAGATGTCGATGGATTCAACAACGCGTGGGCACGCTTCGCCATTTCCACGAACGCGTGGATCGTAAATCAACAGAGGGACGCGGATACCTTGTTCCCAAAGCGACCCTGCCTTGGACCATTTCCCTTTTTCGCCCAATTGGTATCCGTGATCGCCCCAGAAGATTACGATTGTATTCTCGCTCATTCCACTCTCCTCGAGTACGTCAAGTAGACGACCGACGTTCCAGTCCACCCATGCCGTCGACGCCAGGTACGCTCGAATCATCTCCCGCGCTTCCTGAGGTGATGCATCGCGACCAATAAACAAATCGGCATTCTTTGGGCGAATAGATCCCGATGGAAAACCGTCTGGAACTGTTGGCCGTGGGGCAAAATCAACAGGCAAGGGAATCTGGTCGACATCGAACCTATCGAAGAATTGCTGGGGTGCTTCCAGGGGACTATGCGGCTTGCTCAGCCCGAGGCTAAGGAAGAAGGGTTGCTCGCCAGCATCGCGCAGGTAGGCGATCGCTCGGTCCGTTGCCTGATAATCACCGCTTTTCTCTCCATCGCCATTCAATACGATCCAGCGGTCGGAACGCTGTGCCTTGGTGAGGGTTGGACCTAGCCCCTCCTCTGCTGATGCCTGATTGAGCCGTCGGAGAGGAACTTCTGCGGTGGCACCTGTGCCGTAATAGCGATCTTGCCCTCCTCTGGTCCAGGCTTTTGCATCGTCAATGCCACCGTGAAAAATCTTGCCTGCGCGAAAGGTGTCATAGCCATGCTGTCTGAAGTACTTTGGCAAACTAACAATCTGAGGGTTCTCGGTGCCAAACCAGGTTCGATTTCCGAATACACCAAGGGTAGTAGGGCGGCGACTTGTCAGCATCGACGACCTGGAAGGATTGCAGAGGGGAAACTGGCAATAGGCCCGATCGAATCGGACGCCCTTGGCGGCAAGTGCATCGAGACAAGGCGTCTTGGCTAGCTCGCTCCCATAGCAGCCCAGTTCGGTTCGCAGGTCATCGGAAATGATCAACAACACATTCATCTGCCGAGGAGTTGAATCGTCGGCTGTAGCAGTTTGTCCAATCGAGCAAGCTGAGAGAATAATCCCTAGTGCAAGAGAGACTAAGAAGTTAGATCGCGTCATGAGATGAGCTCGAATACGAAGCCAGAAGCCGTTTCAAAGCGACCTCCCTGCGATGCCCCGAATAAGTGCGAAGGGCGCCCGTCCTGAATGAGCAACTGCGGCCTCTCTAGCCTGCCATACCGTTTGAGATGTCTCGGCGCAGGGGGCTGATTGACGTAATGGGCCAGGTCGTAGAAAGCAATCGTTGGTTCGGACCAATGGACACCGTCTTTGGATTCCATATAGAGTCCGACTTCATGATTGAACACACCCATATCGCGTGCGATCATCTTGAAAACTCCATCTTCGAGCCAGACAAAGGCGTCTTCACATTGGCGATTCTCGCCTAGCCCAGAAAAGTCGATCAATGGATTGTACGGGTGTTTCTCATAAGGCCCAGTTAGTTTGTCGGCGATGGCCAATCCGTATTTTCGGTTTCCGCGTATCGGGGGCTTATCGTTGAGATAATCTGCTGAATTCCAGGATTTGTAGTAGAGCCAACTTTCTCCATTTGGATGCTTGATATAGGACGGGTTTGTCGTACAGTGATCGTCCCACGCCCCCTCAGGTCCAGGCTCAAGCAAGGGATGATCGAAGCGAGTCCATGGACCATTTAGCGAATCGGATGTTGCCAAGCCGATGCGTTTCGTGTTGGTCTTACTATTGGAATTCCCCATGAAAAACAGGCAGTACTGGTTCCCCACCTTTTGGATGTGGGGATTGTGACACGTTGTCGCATCCCAATGTCCAGGGCCGCGGGGTGCGAGAACCACGTCGAGCGTGGTGTAAGGCCCCGTGGGTGAATCTGCTACGGCATGAGCAATTTCGCAGCAGCTGATCCAACCTCCCATTCCTTTTTCTTTGGGCCACCTTGAGTAAAAGACATGCGTCTTAGCATCGTCGTCCACAATCGGCGAATTGCACCAAACATAGTAACCTTCCAACTCCAGAATTCGCCCCAATGGCCGAAGCCGCTTGCAGAAGTCCGAGATTTCCTCCCCAGAGGGAGCTTGCTTGGTCTGCCCCTCTTTGGACCATACCGGGGTTGGTAATGCGGACCACGCTGCCATTGATTGCAGAAAAGTTCTTCGTTGCATGAGAAACCTTACTGTTGGAGATTAGTCAGATCACTATCGATAATTGCAAGCTTAGGTTTTGATCTTCCTCGCCCTTGAAACATGGAGTGCTCATGCCTACTCCAAGTCATTCCAGCCTTGGAAAACCAGGTCGTGGAAAAACTCCCTAGTTGATTCTTCCTCCCCATGGAGAGACTGCAATGTACTCTCTTCCAGATTTGTCAGCGACACTCCTGCATCGGAGCTACTTATTTCGAATTCACGGTACTCTAACTCGAAATATTCTTCGATTTCGTATTCAGGATGAAGTCTCGTGTCTTGATTCTCAGAGACGAGGAACCAAGAAGTAGGATTTGAACTCGGGTCGCTTTCTCCAGTTCCAGCTAGTGCAACTATTGCTACGTCAGCCTTTTCCGATTCCTCTAGTAGGATGTAAACCGCTGAGAACTCCTCAACAGATTCTGATGGCAGATCGTCGTTAATACTCAGAGTCGCTACTTGCTGAGTTTGTGAGTTCCCGAAATTCCGCTGCCAGATGAGAAAGTCCGCTCCACTGACATCTTGACTCTCGTCGGCATCTCCAGGCAGGTAGCCATGCTGTTGCGACAAGCCATAAGTCTGTTGCCAAACCCCTAGATCTTGAGAATCCACTTCTCCGTCTAGATCAAAATCTCCAGGAATCGTAGGGTTGGCCGGTACTGTGTAAATATTTGGAGTAGGCGGGTCGGCCATCCCTGCTCCCAAGTAAAAACTAGGATGGGGGGGCTGATTGTAACCGCTGTTCTGCCAGGCGATCGCCGCGCGATACTGGGTGTCGTGCATCAGGGTAACCATTCGTGAAGTCGCAGCGATCGTTGTGCTCCAAATTTCCAGCGCCGAATTGTCGCTGCGTCGCCAAATGACTTCCTCGCGCCAGTCACCGAGAATGTCACCGGACAGAGTAGGAGTACTCTTCGAACCATTATTGCTGGACAATCCCGATGAGTTGTTGATTCCAGATTCATCGGTGGAAACCAATTCCTCAATGCCGGAGTTTGTCCACTCGGTTATCTTGGTGCCATCAAGTAGCTCTCGCGAGAGGTCCGCGTCCCACCAGACCAAGAAATTGTAAGACATGCCGTTTGGGGGTTCGTAAAGTGGCTGGCCGGTGGAACTGTAAATATACCGGTCACCTGCCCCAGAAGTCGTCGCCCACATTTCATAACCTGGAGAATTGGGATCAATGTCAGCAGCCACCCCTCGACCAACGTCGTTGGTCGCCGGGATGCCAAAGATCAGTGCGCCAGTAGCCGCGTCCCGAAATTCACCACCGGCGTTGCCGTAGCTGCCGGGCGATTCGTGAGGCATGAAGATTTCTAGCCCAGGACGCGACGGATCCATATCCGTCAGATGAAGAGCATCGCCGTGGCCGAGGCCTGTGTTATAAAGCAACGTACCATCATCATCGAGTGCCGAGGCACCGGTGATGATTTCGTCCTTTCCATCGAAATCAACGTCACCGACCGTAATGCTGTGCGCCGATTGACCCACATACCCAGGATTGTCACCGTTGGTGGCCGCTTCAAAGACCCAGCGTACCGAAAGTTCACCTGCGTCATAGTCGTAGGCGGCGACTTCATTTCTGGCACTAAACCCACCTTGAGGTGGAGCGTAGCCTCGGCCCCAGACAATGCTGGGTGTAACCCCATCAAGATAGGCGACGGTTGCCTGAAATCGATCCTGCCGATTGCCATAAGAATCTCCCCAAGACGAAACGGAGTCTCGTTCCGGCTCGAAAGCAATGGTGTCGACGGCTGCCCCGGTCAATCCATCGAATACGGTGAAGAACTCGGGCCCCCCTAATACACGGCCCCAACGGTTGTCGCCTAAACCCGAGTACCCGTCACGATAGTCCGCGTTGGGATCTCCAATGACCGTGCCCTGGCCGTCGATTGTACCGTCAGCTGTTTTCATCACGATTTCAGCACGTCCATCCGCATCGAGATCGTAGACCAATATTTGAGTGTAATGGGCTCCTGATCGGATGTTTCGGCCCATATCAATCCGCCACAGAAAAGTCCCGTCGAGCTGGTAAGCGTCAACGAAAGTGTTGCCGGTCAACCCTTCCTCTGAGTTATCCTTTGAATTGGAGGGATCCCATTTCAAAATGATTTCGTATTGTCCATCACCATCGAGGTCTCCCACGCTGGCATCATTGGCGTTGTAGGTGTAATTCAGAGTGCCAGATGGCGGAGCCTGCGTACCGGGCGGAAGTGAAACAGTGCCACCCGCAGGGACCTGCAGTGGCAAAGTGAGATGCTGCTGAACCGCCGTATTACCTGCCAGGATAAAAGATTCACTGGGGGCAAGTTCGATCCCTTGGATTATCGGCCTGACAAAGTATTCATTGTCGACGGACATGTTGGCTGAAGTATCGACGTAGTCAGTCGTTTGGATGAGGGGTGCCGCGTTGAGTTTTACGGCAGAACCTCCATTGGTCGAGCGGTATAGATTAAAAGATACGTCCGTAGGATCGGTACCCAACATCCGCCAACCAATGTAGACCTCTGAGTTCGCGCGTCTGAGAGCAACAACCCCTCGGTTTAAGTATTCGACTTGGCGAGGGGCAAACAGTTCTGGAGCAGGATTGGGTTCAGGGCCTTCATTCGCATGGGTAGCGACCGTGACAGCAGAAAGTGCCTCGTCGTAAATGCGGATTTCGTCAATTGTTCCCGTAAAACCGTCGTCGTTGTTGTAAAGAGAGCGTCCAAAGTATGCCAAGTCCTTGGTGATTGAGCTGATATCGGTGCCTTCAAGCGAGGCTGTATCGACTTGGTTTCCATCGAGATACAATCGCAACAGGTCGTTGTTAGTATCGATAACTGCTGAGACTAGGTGTGGCTGTCCATCGTCGGTTGTGGCGCCGCTAGTAACTCGCTCGTTGGAAATTCCGCCAGGGCTGAGTACCAAGCGGGAGTCATTGTTGCTTGTCTGAGGTGAATAGAAGAAATAGCTATCTCCGTTTCCACCGGACTGATTGCCGAAATCAAATAATCTCGTCCAATTTGGCGCTGCGGTGGTGGTAAACCAGACCTCAACCGTCAATGGTCCGCTGTTCGGCAACGCACCAGGCGGCAAGTCCAAGTACTGCACAGAGCCAGATTCCCCACTGTCAACTCCTATGTTGGATAGGATTGCCTTTCCGAGCACGATTTTGGCACCGTTGATCAAATCTAAATCAGCCGAGCCGACTTGGTCTGTCCCTGTTCCGTCGTTGAAAGTGTACCAATGGGTGAGGCTTAGTAGTTGACGCGATTCGAGTGACTCAAAATGGAGTTGCTTTACGAGGCAATTGCTTCGTTTAGTCGATCGAATACTCCAGGAATCTTTTCTGGTGAATAAACTATTTCCCATCTCTTCTCTATTCTGCTTTCTCTTCTCGAGACCATTCCTATAACTTTTTCTGGAATAATCCCAGAATGGAATTGAGGATTTAATCTTAGATAGTACATCTGATGCAACATGCAGATGTTGGGTGAGCGTTTTTGTCTTTTCAGGAGAACAGAACCCAACTGGAAGAGACTGCTCTGAAACTAGTATAGTAAGGGCTGGCAAATATAACCAACATTTAAACCAACGATTGCAACTTGCCACGATTTCCTGGAGCCTTCTCATTGCTCGACGGCGAAGTCCGTACCGTTGACAACGACATTGTTTAAATCGAGTGATTCGATCTGATCAATTTTGAAGTTGGCACGTTCTGCTGAGATGTCGAAGTTTTCAAGCTTGATGTCGGAGATTCTATCTCCTTTATTTCCGCGCAACTCACCAAGCGAACGAACGCTTCCGGTCAGATTTCGAATGACGATGTTTTTGACAAGTGATTGGGGAGGAGCATGTCCTTTGAGATCGAAGAACTGAGTCCACGGCTTCACATCAAATACTGCTTGCGCGTTGTTCGCTTTGATATTCTCGAACAACATGTTCTCGTATAGCTGAGGCGTATCGGGTCGCAATTTCAAGCGAATGATCGGCACTCCGGGCCCAACTTCGCAATTTCGCACTACGATGTTTCTAACAACCGTGGCTTCGCTGCCGCATGTTAACATTCCGTGTCCGCTCTCAAATAGGCAGTTCTCTATGAGAATATCCTCAACCGGGGGGCTTGTTTCATCTTCCATGGCCAAAGGGCCTTTGGATCCTTTCAGCGCTATGCAGTCATCGCCATTAGAAATTGAACAATCACGAATGGTAACGTTCTGGCAGCTATCAATATCGATGCCGTCGGAACTCGGTGCGCGATCTACCGAGATTTCGTCCCAAGGCTGACTCTGACCAGTGATCTTTGGAGGATCGCCATGTGGGGCTGTAATCGTGATGCCATCGACTATCACATCCCGACAACTGTAGAGGTGAAGGTTCCAGAATCCGGAGTCCTTTAAGCGAACACCCTGAATTAGAATATCTGAGCAATTCTCAAAAAACATCAGACGGGGGCGCTCTACCTCCAAATTAGTACATTTTGGATTCTCAGCCCGCCGCTTCCAAAATGCCACCCAGAACGGTTTGCCATTACCATCAAGAGTACCACTACCGGTGATCTTAACCCCTGAAAGATCCTTGGCATTGAGCAATGCAGAGGTCCAAGGCTCGAAGTGGCCCTCGATTCGAGTTCGCATCTTGGGATAGTCCTCCAATGATATCGAACCGAGCAGGACAGCGCCCTCTTCCAGATGCAATTCAACCTTCGGTTTAAGAAATAATGAGCCTGTCTTGAAGATTCCAGCAGGAACACGAACAATTCCGCCGCCTGCTGAAGAGACTTGGTCAATCGCTGATTGAATCGCGACGGTGCAAAGCGACTCGCCGCCGGCTACGGCTCCGCAAGCGTCGATGGAAAGATCTTTACCCGACGTAGTATTCGACAACGACACTGTCGAAATAAGGATTATGACTTTTGCAACAAAACGTAACATCGGTCAGATTTTCCCGGTATAGAGTTTGGCCAAGTTCCTTTTCTTACTCTCAAGTAATGTATCGCTATCAACCCCAAATCATTCAATGCATTTCGCAAAGTTGGAGGACTTTTGCAAAGAGAGCGTCTATGGATGGCTAGTCCTGTTTATTGCCTGTTTCACGGAGTCATGGCTAAGATAGAAGGAGTCCTCAGTCGGAGGGCTTTTCTCACACGGTCCTCCAGATACGAAGGTTCAACTCCATGGGATTCCCGTCCCGCGCCTTGATTGCCATCTGGACCGTAGTCTTGGCACTCGATCATGCGCGACTTCTCAAAGCGGAGGACCCAGCTCGCGTGCGGCTGGTATTGATCGGAGATTCTACGGTCAAGAACGGCAGCGGTAAGGGCGAAGGAGGCCTTTGGGGCTGGGGCCAAGTATTAGCCGATCATTTTGACCTAGATCGGATTGAGATTGAAAACCGGGCATTGGGAGGTCGCAGTAGTCGAACCTATCTGACCGAAGGACTTTGGGAAAAGTCACTTGAACGATTGCGACCAGGTGATTTCGTTCTCATGCAGTTTGGTCACAACGACGGGGGTGACAAATTCAAGGGAAACCGACCCCGCGCCTCGATCAAGGGAAATGGCGAGGAAACCGTTAATGGAGTGGTCGAAATCTCCGGCAAGGAAGAAGCTGTTCACAGCTATGGTTGGTATTTGAGGAAATACATCTCTGATGCGAAAGCGAAAGGTGCCACACCAGTTGTCCTCTCATTGGTGCCACGCGATCGGTGGGAAGCAGGGCGAGTGATCCGTTCCAATCGCGATTACGGAAAATGGGCGTCTGAGGCCGCCGAGCAGGAAGATGCTCTCTTCATAGATCTCAACGAGATCGTTTCCCTTCGTTACGAAGAAATTGGAGAAAAAAAAGTCGGGCAGGAACTGTTTACCCAGGAAGATTGGACCCACACTACGCGAGATGGTGCCGAGGTGAATGCGGCTTGTGTGGTCGAAGGAATTAAGAGTCTCCAAGACTGTTCATTGAAACAATACCTCTTGCCATCTCGAACTCCAGCAAAGGTTGAGCAAACGAGTTGGAAATTTGAGTGTGGCTCTGGGATGATAGCTGCCGGCTATGATCAAGTATTGCCCTTAACAATGTATTCGCAAGAACTCGGCTTTGGCTGGGGTTCTGGCGCAAGTGTTCCGTGCGCTGAACAAGAATCTTCTAACTCAGTAACTCAGGATGTGTACTTGAGCGATGCTCATTCGATAAATTTAACTGCGATGAGTCGGCGGTCATACCCTGTTAGTTTTTCCTCTTCCGTAATTTACTTTCCATGAAAGATTTTTCCACAATGTCCCGTGCGGTCTTACTGAATTCATGTTATTCCTTGGTCATGTTGCAGATTTTGTCCGGAGTGTTGGGCAACTCTGTGAGTGCTCAACTTTTGGCGTTTCCTGAAGCAGAAGGATTTGGGCGATATGCCTCGGGTGCCCGCACCAATCTCGCAGCGGCCAGCGTCTATCATGTCACCAATCTCAATGATTCCGGTCCTGGCTCTTTTCGCGATGCAGTGAGTCAGTCGAATCGCTTCGTCGTCTTTGATGTGGGTGGGATCCTCCAGCCGAACAGCCCTCTGACGTTTGCTAGTAATATTACGATCGCTGGTCAAACCGCGCCCGGAGGATTCGCCGTGTACGGCAACCGGGCCGCTTTTCATGGTGCCAACAATTTGGTCAGCCGCCATTGGGCAGTTCGTCTCGGCACGAGCCAAGGCCGAGCCGATGCTGCTTCAATCGTCCGCGGTACAAACATGATGTTTGATCACATGTCGATTACCTGGGGTGTGGACGGCACTTTCGACATCAATCCCGATTCCGGTCAGATTATCGACAACCTTACGATTCAGAACTCGATCGTTGGCCAAGGTCTCGACGTCGTCGGCCATAGCACTGGTGGCCTGATGCAGCCCGGCGATGGGAGACGTTTCAGCATCATCAAGAGCCTGTTCATAGACAACGTCACCCGCAATCCCAAGGTCCGTGGTGAGAACGAGTTTATCAACAATGTCGTCTACGGCTGGGAATCGGCCGGCTATATCATGGGCGACACTTCCGGCACGTCCCACGCTAATGTCATGGGCAACTATTTCATTGAAGGTCCAATTGATGGTAGCGCCCCGTTCAATAGCGGCACGCCCACGTTCCACATCTACGCCAACGATAACTGGGTCGATCCAGACCGCGATGGAATACTCGACGGTACACTCATTACAAGCTATCCAGGCGCGGACGTTGTCGCCACTCCTCATGCCTTCCCTACCACTGCTTCGATGACCGCTCAGCAGGCCGTGGCCCATGTAATGGATAATGCAGGGGTCTCGATCATCCGCGATGCCGTCGATACTCGACTGATGCAGGAGGTTGGCAGTTACGGCACACTCGGCGGTGTTATCATTCGGGATTCCGATCCCGATCAGTTCCCCGGCTATGGTACCAATCCCAGCTATTTGAACCCGCGTGCTCGCCTTGCCGACGCCGACAACGACGGCATCGCCGACAATTGGGAATCCGCCCATGGACTTAGCCCCGCTAATTTTGCGGACTGGAAAGGGCTCAGTTCATCAGGATATACGCAACTCGAAGAGTATCTCAACGAACTCGGGGGGGATGGAACCACAGTCACTTCTACTGGCGGTACCTGGACGACTCCTGCCACTTGGACGGGTGGTGTGCCAACGCTTGCCGACGATGCGCTTGCAACTGGCAACCTCAGTGTCGCATCGGGTCATGCCTTCGCGCGGCGTTTGAATCTGGGAGGGGCGCTCAATGTGAGCGGTGGAACCGTTGATGTCTTCGACACGGCTATCGCCAACTCCATAACGATCACCGGTGGTACCGTTACGGCTGGTCGAACATTGATCGCTTCGACTGGTCAATCCGGCGCACTTACGGTGCAAGCCGGTGCCACGCTCCAGACAGGCACGATCGCCAGTGCCGGTGGATCTGCCGCGCTTCTTCTAGACGGCGGACTTCTCCGCACTACGGGCGCACCAGCGGTCCAGGTCCCCACGCTACTAGGTGCAGCCGGCGGTACGATCGACACAGCTGGATACTCCGGCGTCGTATCTGGTGCGATTACTGGATCAGGTGCTTTCACCAAACAGGGAGCAGGAGACCTTAGACTTACTGGATTGAATTCTTTCGCAGGCCCAACCGTGGTTGCAGGAGGATCTCTCTCTGCCAGTGCATCGAGTGCATTGTCGAGTTCCCCTTCCCTCGAACTGCATGAAGGAACTACCTTGAATGTCAATGACATACCAGGTGGCTACACCACCGGTAATGGGCAAACTATCAGCGGCGCTGGACAAATCACTGGTAGTCTCATTACGACCTCCGGGTCAGTTCTCAGACCCCAGGGAGGTGAGTTCTTTGTCACTGCCCACATGCTCGGTATCCAAGCGGAAAGCATGTTGCGAGGGAGTGATTGGGCTGTGTTTAACAACGCCAGCCACGGCACAGGCAACGGGGGATCGTACAACGGCGCTGATCTCGACGTTGGAGGAATTGTGATGGTTGCCAATGAAAGTTTGGCTGCCCCAATTGCTAGTGGATTGGCTACGACAATAGTCGACTTACCCGTCGGGGGCACTTGGTATCTGTTTGCTAAGGTTGCTGAGCCCACCGTTTCCGGTGTGACGGGCGACACGGCCACACATCCTGGCGGCAACAACAGCTTCTATGTTTCCAATAATTCTGGCGCGCTGCAAACAACCCCTTCCAACTTTAATCCCGTCCAAAGCCCCGACAATAGTGGCGACGACTCGCGATGGGTTGTGGTATCGCCAACACTTTCACCGCTTAGCGGCGTAGCCGGTTCCCTTCTCGATTATGGAATCGACTACAATCTTTCGGCTGGAACCCAGACCTTTGCTATCGGGGCTCGCGAGATTGGCACCGTGTTAGATGCCTTCGTACTGTCAACGACGAATCTCACTGCAGCGCAACTCGATTCGGCTGTTGCGGGCACGACATTCCTAGGAACCAGTACAGGCATGACGATTTCTGGCAACTACATTCAGCAAGCCAATTCTTTCCTCGAAATGCAACTCAGCAGTAGTGAACAAAACACTTTGCTAGTCAGTTCTACAGCCACTTTGGCCGGAAATCTATCGGTCGAATTGATGAATGGTTTTATCCCCCAAGCAAGCGACAACTTTACAATTCTTTCGGCTGGAAATCTCATCAATACTTTTGCGGGCCTACCTGATGGTTCACGTATCAACACTGTGAATGGAATTGGGTCGTTTGCGATCGATTATGATTATCTCAATGATCAAGTAGTGCTTTCGGACTTCATGGCTGGAATCGCAGGCGACTTCGATAGCGATGGCGACGTCGATGGCCGCGACTTTCTTATCTGGCAGCGTAATCCTTCGGTAGGCAACCTCGCCGATTGGCAAAGTAACTATGGTGCGCCGGGATCGGCTTTGGCTGCCAGCACATCGGTAGTCCCTGAGCCAAGTTCCCTCGTGCTTCTGATTTGCACATTGTTAGCCACAGTCCGAGGCCGAGCTACCAGACTAAAATTGGTGTTCCAATATCTCTTCTAACCAAAGGAAGCATTCAGTTGGTGCAAACAATAATATCCGTCCATGGAGCAGGTTGGATCAAGCTTGCTTTTCTACTGATTGCGACAATCCCCGGAGCCTTGCCGCTTGTCGCTGCAGAAACAGAACTCTCAACGCCAATTGCTGATAAAGTAAGCTGGCCGACGGCTACACAAACTTCACGACCCTGGACTCGATGGTGGTGGCACGGGTCCGCTGTTGATGACAATAACCTCTCCCGACTTCTCGAAGAATATCAGAAGGTTGGGTTGGGAGGAGTGGAAATCACTTGCATTTATGGGGTGAAGGGCAACGAGGAGCGGAACCGTGAGTACCGCTCAGACGAATGGGTCGATGCCGTTCAGCATACGTTAAGCGAGGCGAAACGGCTTGGTATGGGGGTTGATTTACCAGCAGGGTCCGGCTGGCGAATGGGAGGGCCAGGTGTAACCCAAGAAGATGCCAACAATCGACTTGAACTCGACAAGACGAAAGTCGCCGGAGGGAAGACATTTCATCGAGCGTTCGACAGATCTACTTTACAAAAGGCGATCGCCCAGAATGCCGAAGGCAGACAAATCGATATCACTAATCGAGGGTCGACAAATGAAATCCAATGGGAAGCGCCAGAGGGTGATTGGACGGTATACACGCTTGCATACCGGTGGGCGGGAGATCGCGTGAAACGACCAGGGCCGGGGGGTGAGGGACTGAATATCAATCCTTATTCCAAGAAATCGGTCAGCAATTTCCTTGAGCAATTTGGCAAGACGCTAGATCGACTGCCAGGAGTTCGTGCGCAATTCCACGACTCGTTCGAATACGAAGGCGATTGGCAGCCCAACTTTCTCCAGGAATTTGCCGATCGACGTGGCTATCGGCTCGAACAGTTTCTCCCGGCTTTAGCTGGCGATGGACAGTCCGACACGGTCGCGCGAGTGAAATGCGACTATCGTGAGACGCTTTCCGACATGGTCCTCGAAAACTTAGTTGTGCCGTGGGTTAATTGGGCCCACGAACACGGCCAACTGTCCCGCAACCAGTCTCACGGATCTCCAGCAAATTGGCTCGATCTGTATGCGGCTTGCGACATTCCCGAAACTGAGAGCTTTGGTCGTTTGCACGGGGATGACGCTGATCAGTTGGTGCTCAAATTTGCCTCTTCGGCTGCAAACGTAGCGGGACATCCGCTCGTTTCGGCGGAGTCGGCAACGTGGCTCAACGAACACTTTCAAACGACGCTAGCCCAAGTGAAGCAAATCATCGATCGGCAAATCTTGGCGGGCGTCAATCACATCTTCTACCATGGCACTGCCTATTCCCCAGAGGATGCAGAATGGCCTGGCTGGTTGTTTTACGCCTCGACGCAGCTCAATCCCCAAAACCCAATTTGGAGAGATTTCTCGACACTCAATACTTACGTGACTCGTTGCCAATCAGTGTTGCAGAACAGCAAACCAAGCAATGATGTCTTGCTCTATTGGCCCATTCACGATGCTTGGCAAAATACGAAGGGCTTGCGGATGGAAATCCGAGTTCACAATGGAGGTGACTGGTTTTACGGTCGGCCTCTCGGAGATGCAGCTAAGATACTGCACGAGAATGGCTTCGCATTCGACTATGTCTCTGATCGCGGACTGGCTACGAGCAGACCAGACGGGGCCGGGCAACTACAGACGCGAGGTGGCAACTATGACGTAGTCGTCGTTCCCCAAACCCATTTCATGCCGTTGGCTACTTTGAAGAAGCTGGTTGATTTCATTGAGGCAGGTTCAAAAGTGGTTTTCTGGGGCGAGTTGCCCGACAGTCCCCCTGGGATGAAGGGAAAAATCAACAATAAAGAATGGAAAATTGCGATCCAAAGAGTTCGGGAGGCAATCGCCAAAGGTCAGAGTTTCGCAGGCGACGATCTGATCGAAACTCTCCAACAAGCGAAGGTGCGATCAGAATCAGATCTTACTCGACATGGCATCGACTTTTTGCGCAAGTCGTGGGAGCGAGATGTCATTTACTATCTTAAGAACAATAATGAAACGAGCATCGATGAGTGGGTATCGATTGGTAGCGATTTTAGCTCAGCCATTTTCATGGATCCGCTTTCGGGGAAAATTGGTCTCGCAGAAACGCGTTCTGGCAATACAGGGTATTCTGCGGTGCATTTGCAGTTGGCCTCTGGACAGACTATCTTTGTTCGTGCTAGTGCCGAGCAAACATTTACCAACGAAACGTGGTCATATCAGAAGGCAAGTGGAGAGGCAGTCGAGCTTCACGGGCCCTGGCTAACGGAATTCATCGCAGGGGGACCAGAGCTGCCGGAGCAATTTGAAACTCCTCACCCAATGGCTTGGACTGAGGTCTCGGACGACGCAGCCAAGAACTTTGCCGGTACGGCAACGTACTCGACTGAACTCGACTGTCCTAACAGCAAAGGGAGGTCACTGCTCGACTTAGGAGTAGTGCACGGCAGTGCACGTGTGTTTGTCAACGACAAATACATCGCCACGCTCTTAGCCCCACCGTATGTCTTGGAACTCAGCAATCTTCAAGACACAGGCAACCGACTTGAAATTGAAGTAACAGGAGTCGCTGCTAACCGAATACGCGACCTTGATCGGAGAGGTGTTGAGTGGCGGATCTTCGATGACATCAATCTAGTAAACATCGATTACAAGCCGTTTGACGCAACCAACTGGCCCATAGTTCCTCAAGGGCTTGCCGGGCCGGTAACACTCACACCACTCATAACTACCAACGAGCCTACCAAGTGAAGTCACTATTCGCCCTCTCTCTTTGCATTTGCTCGACGCTTAACTACAGTTACGAATCCTCTTCTGCAAGCTCAAGAACTTCCCGAATTTCCTGTTCCGCCGATTTCAATTCAGCTCTAGTCTTTGCCTGGGCCCAGCGATTTGCCGGTTCACACAGATATGCCAGATCCCTTGGCCAGCAGGGATGGGAAGCACATCTCTTTCGAGGAACAGTTTGAAGCTCATCGCTAGGAAATGAAACGAATTCTAGAGTACTACGCCGTCGGCAGTATGCCTGGAGCGCCTGGCGAGTTCAGCGGTGAGGTTCTTAGGCAAGATGTGTTCAAGGACGGCACGGTATAATATCAACTCATCCGCTTGACATTTAGAGACCCCAAATCGCAAGGGTTCGATATCGCACTGTTTCTACCCCTTGGTAAAGGGCCATTTCCTGTCTTTATTCGCCCCTTTATTCTTGCTCACTCCTGGTGAGGAACCTTTGGAAACTATGCCGCGGATCTCTGTCTGAGACCGAGGACTTGACGCTATGCGTCAACCGCTTTGTCGGAGCGGAAACACGTCTTGGCGATCTCAATCACGGGGAGCACTAAGCCCACTCTAATGTTTTTTATTCAGGACCTTAAGGAATCGCGAACTGCCATGTGGTTTGCATTGAAAGAAAGTAAATTACCTCAAACACGCACGGCATTTCAGGATGCACGCAACTTAGTGTCATATGTTGCAAAAGCGCGGCACATATAGATTCAGAAAGTTGCTAGTACCCTTAGGCGTTGTTACGATGCCCGTAGCATCAGGTTCGGAACCCAGTTCCCGTCACGTTGGCGAGTCCGTTGCGAGCTATTCTTCATTCTCATCTGGGAGGAAACATTAATGAGTTGTCTTAAGAAAGGCATGTTGGCCGCTTTGGCCATAGCATTGGCGGTATGTGTTACCCGCCACGCTGACGCAGAGTTGTTGGTTTACGAACCTTTTGACTATGCTGCGACGTCAGAGCTCACCAATTTGAATGGTGGTGGCGGTTGGGGAGGAGACTGGACCGGGCGTGAGAACATGGACTCTAATGTTCCTGCGAACACTGCAGTAATTCAGGGTTCGAGCCTAGCAGCTGCTGGACTAACCACAATCGGCGGTTCTTTGCTAATTGACGCAACTGCGGGTACATCGCAACCAGCCCGCTCATTTGGTAGCTATGCGATTTCAAAGATCGGTGGTGCCGGGAATACGACGTGGATTAGTTTCATCGCCCAGCGCCAAGGGGCAACTGATACTTCCGGATGGCCTGACAATCCTTATCCTCGTGGTGTGAATTTTAGCTTGTTTGCTAGTCTAGCTTCTGATGATGAGCTCATGGGAATTGGAAACTCTTCTAGTGCAGCTGACAACACTTGGTCGCTTATTCCCGACGGTGGTGGCGGCAATCGAGAAGGTGCTTATGATCCTGCTGGTGGTGTTGCTGGAGGAGGCCCTGAGACACCAGGTGCTGCTACATTCCCTTGGAACGATACCCATTGGGCTGTCCTTCGCATTGATCACCTAGCAGGCATGGACGATATGCGTCTATGGCTGAGTCCTGATCCAAATGTCGTGCCTCTCGATGCAGATGCCGACATCACACTCCTTGCTGGTGATTCCAACAACACGGACGACATGGATGCTCTTGAGGCAGTTCGCGCTTTCGTAGGTGCGGGTCGTACTTCAGGTGGCTTTCCTCAACCAACAGGCGTTTTGGCGCTTGACGAGTTTCGTGTCGGTACTACTTATGCGGACATGACCGGTACAGTAGTCACCGTGCCCGAGCCCTCCAGCCTGGTACTGCTTGGCCTTGGTGGGTTGGCGTTGATTCGTCGTCGCCGCTCCGCTTAAGTGACTGTGAGTTTTTATAGTGAACAACTTATGCCCCGGGGAGGGCGCTCGAAACTTCCTCGGGGCATCTTTATGCAAACACGGTCCCTCTCCAAGCTAATTCCGCCCGGAAACTCTAACGGGTTTTGGCGTACACACGATTGAGATATCTAGTGATGAGCACACCCCAGCGAGTGTCATTTTTTTGTTCTCTAAGAGTTGCTGTAATCTTCGGTACCGTCATAACTGCATCACTATCTGCAATCGCACAATTAACCATTGAACTTGAAGACTTTGCGATTCTGCCGATCACTGGTTCGGTCAGCGGTAGCAGCAATGCCGCATCGCTCGCCCGAGTCAATTTCATGAGGACAGAGCCAGGCAATGCAGATCGCCAATTTGTCAACGATCTCAATGGTCCGCTCTACATGCTCGACAAAACTACGAAACAGTTCACCACATATCTTCAGTTCAATGGTGATCCAATTGGATCAAATCCAGCTGGAATGTTTGGCAAGATGACCTATGACGGTGGGTATGCCAACGGCATGGTTTCTTTCCAGTTTGATCCAGACTATGAGAACAACGGTGTCTTCTACACAATCCATCTTGAGGATACTGGCTTTGGATCTCAGATCCCCGACAACTCGAACGTGCCGGGACTCGACACCTCGGGTTACACGTCAACATCGCCTATATCTTCTGTTGGTAGTACCAGTAATCCCAGAGAGGCGGTGCTGATTGAGTGGACCGATACGAATATTTCCAATTCGGTGTTTGAAGGCTCAGCTCGCGAATTGTTGCGAATAGAGCACAACACACGAATCCATCCTATGGGAGATATGGTGTTTAACCCCAACGCGCAGCCCGGCGATGACGATTGGCGAGTTATGTATCTGGCGGTCGGCGATGGAGGTGCCGGTGAACGAAGCGGCTCTGCCCGCTTAACTCCGCAAAGGCTCGACCTGCCAACCGGAAAAATTCTGAGAATCATTCCGGACCTTGGGGAACATACGGATACAAGTACGGTCAGCGGCAATGGCCGGTATCGGATCCCCGACGGCAATCCTTTCACATCCACCACCGGAGTGTTGGGCGAAATCTACGCTCTTGGCTTTCGCAACCCCCACCGCATCTCCTGGGACGCAGAGTCTGACTCCATCCTAGTCAATGACATCGGCCTCCACACTTGGGAAGAAGTGAACATCGTCCACGAGGGTGCTAACTACGGGTATTCGCAGCGCGAGGGTAATCAGCAATTATTACCTAACAACTCAACCGCCGGTCTCCCCACCCCGGATGAGATTCCGATTCAGATAAATGGCCTGACAACCAACGGCATGGTTTCGCCCATCTACCCGGTGATTCAGTATGGCCACGCCGAGTCTAGCGACCCGCTCAAGGGTGATGCTATCTCCAGCGGATTTGTTTACCGAGGTAGTCGTGTTCCGTTGCTCAAAGGTAAGTACGTATTTGGCGATATTACGACGGGGCAACTCTTTTACGCAGACTTTGAAGAAATGCTGCTCGCCGACGATGGCGACCCGAGTACGCTCGCTTCGTTCGGATCGCTGGATGTACTCTGGGACAATCCAAACGACGCTCAAGCAGGCGCCGAACTCTATACCACGATTTCACCCTCGAACGCTTTGCTGGGGCCAATGCATCAAATCATCCAAACGGCCTATCATGATCGCGGGGGTCTGGACCCCAATTTGCCTGGAGGAGCGAACGTGACAGGATCATTCGGTCGGGCCGACATGCGGCTGGCCATGGACGATGATGGAGAACTTTACGTCTTATCGAAAATGGATGGCATGATTCGGGCGATCGTGGGACCCAAGGCGAATGCCGATTTTGACGGCGACGGCTGCATTGATGGATCTGATTTTCTCATTTGGCAGCGAGGTTACGGTTCCCCTGGTTCACTCGCATCGGGCGACGCCAACTCTGACGGAATCGTCAATACCTCAGATCTCGAAATATGGCAGTTACAATACGGTGAAACCGGTGGAGATATCACTGCATCTCAAGCCATTCCCGAACCGGCAACTGCAGCTCTTCTTTTAGTTTTCGTATACTTTTCCATCGCGGCAAGACAAAAATCAGACTATGCTCTCTTGGTTTAGGATGTTTATAAAAAAATCCCGTCTAAAAGACCGGTGATGTCAAGAATCAATTGCGACACAAGTATTCATGAAAGATTTCCGTTGGTGTTAGATAACCTTATCGCTTTCTTGGACGTTCGTTGAGTACTTGTTCTACGCGGGCCACCTCGCGGTGACTGACCTGCATGAAATCGGGGCCTTTGGGAAAGAACTGCTTGAGCAGACCGTACGTGCGTTCGTTGGCCCCTTTTCGCCACGTAGCGTACGGATCACAGAGATAAACCTCCATCACGACGTTTCGAGTAAATCGCTGATGCTCCGTCGGAGGCATTCAAGAAGATCTTTCATCTGTCGATTCGCTTCCCATATGGTGCAACGGAGAGAATCAGTTTGACATGCAGTAGGCTTTCTGGCAAAAAGTGCGAGGAAACCCAGGTGACGAGCTTTCTGAACAGCTGCGGTTGGCCTCGATTCTCGAAGGTCAGCCAGTACAAGCAAGCAATTGCCTTCAGAGATTCGCTGACAATTGGCTATCGATTCTCGACTACTTCTTTGGCACTGTGGAAATTCTAATACATGCTAAAAGGTGCTAATACTTGCTAATCAACTGCCACCGCTACCAAAAACCTCTTCAGATGGCTGAAGTGTTACTTCCAGCCATCATAGGGATAGAAGCGGTCCACTTGGGTCCCAGGAGCGATTACTTCAAACTTCAACTTTTCTGGAATGTGATAATTACTATATTCAGTAGTTCCCAATACGACATGCTTCAGTAGTTTTCTGTAAGTCTTTGATAGGCTTCATATTCGATGCCTTGCTTGCGGTCGGCTCCGAGGTGCTTTCCAACGACTTGGCTGATCCAGAGCAGCATTTCTCGGAAGCGGAGTAACTTTAGGAATAGTTGCGGTTGGTCGCTCCATTTTCCTTTGGCCATCTTGAAATGCAGCCAGACCCAAACGTTTCGCAGCACCAAGGCGATGCCAACAAAAAGCAGCCGCAAGGCGGGGTCCCGGGTACAGGTCTTGATCCGCGCTTCGTTCATCTGGCGATAGCTGGTCTCGATGCCAAAGCGAGTGCGGTAGGTTTCGCGAATCTCTTTGGGGGTCAGGCGAACTTTCCAAACCGCGTACATCAGCTTCTTGGTGCGACGCTTGCCGGACTTCTTGTGCGTATACCTCTTGCTGGCAACGCAGATCGTGAGCTGGGTACGGCGAGTTTTGCCGTCGATCTTGCCTTGATGACGATAACGATAGTAACCGTTCTTCTTCTTTTGGATCGCACGCAGACCCGTCGCCTGCTTGCCACGCTTCGGTTTGCGACCCCGCACGACCGCTGGAATAATGAAACCGTGCCCAGCACGCTTCAAGTAAGACATCACCTCGACGTTGAAAAACTCCTTGTCTAGCAGGAGAAATCGTATTTTCACCTGCCGACGACGAACGATGACCAGCAGCCGCTGGAGCACTGCCTTGAGCTTCTCGCCATGCTCCACAGGGGTCAAAGCGAGTGTATAACGATGGCCTTTGTGGACCACCGCCACGGTCGCGTAGGCATGAAAGTGTGTTGTGCCACTCTTGGGTGCGCTGCGATAGATTTCCTTTTCGTGCTCCAGTGGCTGACCGTGATAGGGAATCAACGTTAGATCGACGGCTATTCTCCGCCGCTTGCGAAACAGGGCTTTGGGAAGTTCGGTTACCAGCGAGCGATTCAGTCGACGCTCCAGTTCGGAGATATCGGGGAGCGATGAGTCGAGCGCATTGCGAATCGTTTGGTCGCACGGTGCATCGGCCAAGTCGCGACACACAGCGAAAACGCTGGTCATCCGCGCCGCTGCGATCAACAGAATCTCGAATAACGTGCTGGCAGTGCATTTAGTCCCTTTGTACTCCAACTTCAAAGACCTAGCCAGCCAATCGTTGGCATAGCCGTGTACTTCATTCTTGGTAACGATATAATCCTGTTGTGAACGCATGGCTCCCTCCTTGGAGAATGATTTGATTTGACAAAAACCATTGTCCTGAGGGACCTTGCGTTCACCTTTAGAAATCTTGCGTATTGGGAACTACTGAATTTCAAAACACGTTCTAAGGCGAAAAATGCGATGTTCGCACGCACCAACATCGAGTAAGCGCTTTGTTATGAAGTGAAAGCCGACTTTAAGAAATGCGTTCGCCTGAACTGCATCACTCACCTAAGTACTCGTTTACGCAGCATCTCGTTTTCGGCCTTCAAGAACTCAATCTGGCGACGGAGGTCGTCTTCCGAAGAAGCTGCCAACAGGAAAAGCAACGGAGAGAATCAGTTTGACATGCAGTAGGCTTTCTGGCAAAAAGTGCGAGGAAACCCAGGTGACGAGCTTTCTGAACAGCTGCGGTTGGCCTCGATTCTCGAAGGTCAGCCAGTACAAGCAAGCAATTGCCATGGGCCAAAGAAGTAGTAAAATGCTCTAACTGCTTACGTGTGAGTGTCTTAGCTCGATTAGTGGTGGGAGGCTCATAACCTCGAGGTCGTCGCCAAGTGTTCTTCTTTCTCGGTTCTCGTCTTGAAACATCTCTGGAGATTATCGTTGAATATTAGGCCTTTCCTTCAGAGTTGCTTCTCTGCTTTTTCCTTCTGGGGATTGGTTGTTGCGACTTTTTTCTTTGCAGCGTCGCTAACTCCCTCGCTTTTGCCGCGACAATTTGCCGTACAAGGTTTGCTCTCGGGGCTAGCACTTACTGTCGGTTATGGCATGGGAGTTTTTTTTGTTTGGCTTTGGGGTTATCTCGAACTCCCTCGACCGAATGCCACGCTCGATCGCTTGAGTAAGCAACTTACAGTGGCTGGAGTCGCCGTGGTTGCAATTCTCTTTCTCTGGCGCGCGACGATTTGGCAAAACTCGATCCGTCAACTCATGGAAATGAATCCCGTGGCGACGGCATATCCTTGGCGGGTTGCCCTGATCGCATGTGTGACGGCCGTGATCCTAATCCTGGCAATCCGCGGTTTGCGAAGAGGCTGGCTTTACTTGCACGCCCAAGTGAATCGCGTGGTGCCACGGCGCGTTTCATACGTCCTCACGACAATTGCCATTGCTATATTCGTGCTATTGGTGGCCAATAAAGTCATTGCCAAGTGGGCGTTGGATGTTGTGGACAACGCTTTCCTTCAACTTGATGAATACGTAGAGGAAGCGATCGAGGCGCCAGTTGATGCGCTCGCCTCTGGAAGCACCGAGTCGCTAATTGATTGGGATTCGATTGGACGGCAAGGAAAGCGCTTTATCACTACTGGACCCACACAGGAACAAATTAGTGAGTTCACAGGAAAAACAGCAAAAAGACCGCTACGAGTTTACGTGGGTGTTCGTACGAAGGAAACACCAGAGGAACGAGCCAAGCTGGCACTTGATGAGCTTATTCGCGTTGGAGCGTTCAAAAGATCGATTTTGATCGTTGCCACGCCGACCGGAACCGGATGGCTCGATCCGGGCGCGGTCGATACGGTAGAATTTCTTCATGACGGGGACACAGCGATTGCTTGCATTCAGTATTCTTATCTTCCCAGTTGGATCACTATCCTGGTAGACCCGCAACGCTCACGTGTTGCGGGACGAGCGATTTTTGAGGAGATCTATTCTTACTGGACCGCTCTTCCTCATGACGACAGACCAGAACTCTATTTACAAGGACTGAGCTTAGGATCACTAGGGTCAGAAACTAGCGCCGATCTCTTCACAGTTTTTGAAGATCCGATTCAAGGCGCTGTGTGGAGTGGCCCTCCTTTTCCCAGTACCGTTTGGGATCAGATTACGCGCGATCGAAACGCCGACTCGCCTAGTTGGCTTCCCACCTTTCGCGATGGGTCGATGGTACGCTTCACGGCCCGCGAAAATGCCTTGGATCGCTGGGGTAAGCGTTGGGGTCCAATGCGGTGTGTGTACATACAACATGCGAGCGATCCGATGACTTTCTTCTCACCTGATTTGGTGTACCGAAAGCCAAGTTGGCTGGTCGGCGAGCGCGGACCCGATGTCTCACCATATCTACGGTGGTATCCGATCATAACATTCCTGCAAATAGCTTTCGATATCCCCATGGCAACGACGACCCCGCACGGCTATGGACACAACTTTGCACCCGCGAGCTATATCGATGCATGGTTCGCCGTAACGGCCCCCGAAGAATGGGACAACGAAGACACTGCTCGGTTGAAGAAGTTATTTGCCGAATGACGCGAGTTGTCCATTCCATTTAATTGATGAACCTAATGGTTTCGATTGGACTCGAAAGTTCTGCCAAAAGTCCTCTATCAGGCTGGAGCACACTTCCTCTAAGATAGGTGAGTTTTATAGAGAAGTTCAGGTCATTCGATATTAAGAGGAATGGTTCATGGCTAAGACTCAGGCGGAGCCTCGAGGGCTCTTTCAGAGGATATTGGATGCGATTGAGTGGGGAGGGAACAAGGTGCCTCATCCCGCCGTACTTTTTCTCACGTTGATCCTGCTTGTCACATTGCTTTCGGTTTTGTTTCAGTGGATGGGAGTCAGCGTTTCCTACCAGCGGATCAATCCCGAAACCCATGAAATAGAGCAAGCGACCACCTCCATAAGAAGCCTGCTTTCCGCCGATGGGATTCGATTCATCTTCACTTCGGTCGTGTCAAATTTCATCAACTTCGGTCCAGTCGGGATCATCATGGTTGCGATGATCGGTGTCGGACTGGCCGAAAGGTCGGGACTGATCGGGGCGTTGATTCGAAAGATCGTCATGGTCGCCCCACCGCAGTCCATGACTGCCATCCTAGTGACTCTCGGTGTGCTCTCAAGCATTGCTAGTGATGCTGGATACTTGGTGCTCATTCCCTTGGGTGCGGTCGCCTTTCATAGCCTGGGGCGACATCCGCTGGCAGGATTGGCCGCTGCGTTTGCGGGAGTGGCCGCTGCATTCGGTGCAAACTTCCTTGTCAAACCTATCGACGGCATCCTGGCCGAAATGACTAACGATTCTATCCATATCGTCGATCCTTCCCGGTCGATTGACCTGACGGCCAACTTCTACTTCGGCATAGCGTCAAGCCTCTTGTTGATCGTGGTCTGCACATTCATCTCGAGCTGGATTGTGGAACCACGGCTTGGCAAGTACGAAGGGGATTCCCCATCTCCCGATAGCCAAGCTCTCTCCTCCGAAGAATCACGCGGCCTCCAATACGCCTTTTGGTCACTGCTTGGGTTCGTAGTGGTAATCTTACTACTAACTCTTCCGTCAAGTGCGCCGCTGCGAAATCCGGAGACCGGCACGATCATCGGTGATTCGCCATTCATGAACAGTTTGGTTTTTTTGATCATGTTGGTCTTCTTGGTCACTGGCATCGCCTACGGAATGGGTGCGAAAACAATCCAATCGGCCGATAGTGCTTTTGACGCGATCACGAAAACGTTTGCCGATCTGGCGGGGCTCCTCTTCCTGTTCTTTGTGATCGGGCAATTCGTGGCCTATTTCACTTATACGAATCTGGGAACCGTTCTAGCGGTGAAACTGGCCGATGGCCTAGGAGAAGCCAACCTTGGCAGCACAGCCCTGCTACTAGCATTTCTCTTCATTGGTTTAGTCATGAGTATTCCGGTCCCCAACATATTGCCAAAATGGGCGATCCTCGCCCCGGTATTTGTACCGCTGTTTTTAAAGCTCGGCATTGATCCCGACGTCGTTTTGGCAGCATATCGCGTGAGTGATTCGCCACCCAATGTCATCAACCCTCTGCTACCCCATTTCGCGCTCGTGGTTGGTTTCGCGCGTCGTTGGCAGCACGACGCCGGCGTCGGAACCGTCGTGGCGATGATGCTGCCCTATGCCGCAGCAACTGCGGTAACTTGGGTGCTCCTGTTCTTTGTTTGGTATTGGCTGAATCTTCCCTTTGGGACCTGATGACAGGTACCTTTGCTGATGGCGAATGAAAAATCATCCTCTGTCAAAATGTTCCCCCTATTGGAGTTCTTATCTCAGTTGGGCCAGGCTCATTTGGCATGTGGCGAACAGACGGCGATCGTGGAGATGATCCTCCGAGGCTCCGCGAACGCTTATGGCGCAGAGAAATCGAAAGTTATTGCATTTCCGACGGCTCTCTTTCTCAGCCTGTACGATGGAGAAAAGGAACACATCACGCTCGCAGAAGGACCTACGAAAAACTTGCGATTGGATCAGATCGGCGAGGTTTACAAGATTGGAGAGGCAGCGGAGAGAGGCGATGTGGACCCTGAGGAAGGACTGAAGCACCTCCAAGCAATACTTCAGGAGCCCGCTCGCTTTGGCATCGCTGGTGCAATAGCGGGACATATTGTCCTATCAGTTGGATTGGCGATGGTGCTAACGACCGCGCTGCCAAATCTGGCAGCCGCCGCACTTCTTGGTGCCATCGTGGGAGCATTAAAGAGTTTTCATCACGGGCAATCTGTGTTGTCTGTTCCTCTGCCTGTCGTGGCTGCAGGCGTGGTATCTACACTTGTTTTCTTGGCAATCCAATGGGAATACAAGATTGATCCTTTGTACGTCTTGATTCCTCCGCTAGTCACATTCCTCCCTGGTGCCCGACTTACGCTTGGGATGGTGGAGTTGGCCTTTGGAGACATGGTCAGCGGATCAAGCCGATTAATCACTGGTTTCGTGCAACTGCTTCTCTTGGTTATTGGACTCGTCGCAGGGGCCGTGATTGTGGGTTACACCGCTGCCGATCTAGTCGATGTAACTCAAACCACGTTAGAAGATCCAGACCTCTGGTGGGCCGGTTGGTTGGGTGTTTCCGTATTTGGACTCGGCGTCTACCTGCACTTTTCAGCACCTCCAGGTTCGTTGCCATGGATGCTGCTGGTCATGCTCGTGGCTTTTGCGACACAGCATTACACCGCAACATTGGTCGGCACAACAGCGAGTGGATTTTTTGGCATGATGGTCGTAACCCCACTCAGCTATCTGATTCAATTCCGCTTTAAAGGCCCCCCGGCGATGGTTACGTTTCTCCCAAGTTTCTGGATTCTTGTCCCAGGAGCACTAAGCCTGGTGAGTGTGAAAACCATGCTGAGCGATCGGGAGGCTGGCATCGACGGACTCGTAACGGCCCTGTTTGCCATCGTCTCCATCGCACTGGGAACTTTGATCGGCGCGTCACTCTACAAATGGCTGTCAGATACCTTAGGCTGGTGGCAATTTCAAATTGGGCGAGCCAGTCGAAGCTTATGGCAAAAAAACAAGCGGCCTTAGTTTGGCAACTCTATCGTGTCTTGAGTAGGCTAGACCTCAGGCTTGGATACGAAAAGATCCATGCCTAATTGCTGTGAGAGAAACTTGGCCACAAGTTGGCCTTTGACACTATTGCCTGCTTTGTCCAGCGGCGGGGCAAAAGTTCCTAGTCCGCCTTTTCCAGGTGAGACCGTGGCGATTCCTCCGCCGATGCCGCTCTTCCCTGGCAAACCAATCTCGTAGAGCCAATCTCCCGAAGTTTCGTACAATCCAGCGGTTGCCATGACAGCCAGTGCATAGTGACAGACCATCGGATCGACTACCCTCTGCTTCGTGACTGGGTTGACCCCTCCATCCGCCAACGTGGCGCTCATCACTGCCAGGTCTCTTGCCGAAACATTTAGCGCGCACTGTTTTGTGTAAAGTTCGACCGCTTCGACGGGATCCATGTAGATTCGCCCGAAACTTTGCAGCATACGGGCGATGGACTGGTTGCGGTAATTCGTCTTCGATGCCGAGATATACACTTCGTCGTTTATCGATAGCGTGCGGCCCGCAAATCGCGACAATCCTTCATGAATAAACCGCCACTTCTCTTCGAACGATTTGCCCGGAGCGAGACTGGTCGTGGCGATCGCACCAGCGTTGACCATCGGATTCGTTCGGCCATTGTCTCCTCGTTCGATTCCTTCAAGCGAGTTGAACGCCCTCCCAGTGGCGTTCACGCCGATTTTCTCTCGGACCTCGTCGGGATCCAAAAATTCGCTGACAAGCGCCATCACAAACGGCTTCGAGACGCTCATTATCGTGAATTCGTAATCTGAGTCCCCAACCGCAAAAACATCGCCATTCGTTCCCACCACAGATATGCCAAACAGGTTGGCTGGCACCTGAGCCAATGCGGGATAAACCTGGGAATTCATACCATCGGAGTTTGCTTTGAATTGTTGGTATGCTTCCTGAACAAGTTCCTGGACCACATCGGGTGCAGGCAAGTGGCCAGTCGATACGTAACCAGAAGTTTTCAAAGGATCACCAGCCATAAATCGCTATTCCAGGGTCGCCAGGGCCACTGCCAGGCGACATCCTTGGGCGAACTCGGGCAGGTCGATGTATTCCTTGATTGTGTGAATCTCATACTGCCCTGCACCGATAGTCACCGTCGGCACGCCATGCTTGTCGAGCCAGTTGGCATCGAGTCCGCCGTTGGAGAACAAGGTAACAGGCTCTAGACCGATCATTTCCACAGCTCGATTGGCGTGCTTTACCGCTGGGGCGTCATCCTTCACTTCAAACGAAGGATAGGAAGGTTTGCTAACGAAATTCACCTCAGCCGTTTCGCCATCCACGTCGGTTACCTCGGCCTGAGCTTTCGCAAACGCTTCTCGATAGCCTGCCGCAATCTTCGTCGCGAATGCAACATCGGGGCTTCGCGCCTCTCCGACAATATGCACGTAGTCCGTCACGACGTTAGTAGCGTCGCCAGCTGCTTTGCCATCTTTCCCGCCAAAGACACCGGGGTTGCTGGTGCCGTTGCCGTCTGGCTTGACGACTTTGCCAAACCATCCGCCACGGTGGGCTTCCGCGAGTGCCAAAGAGGCGACAAGCGTGGCCGAAATCCCTTTGTCTGGTGCCACACCGGCATGGGACGCCTTTCCTTTGATCTCGACTTCCCAATTCTCTTGACCCACCGCGCCAGTGATCAGCTCAGAAGCCAATTTGCCGTCGACGTTGAAACACATGACTGCACCGTTCAGATCAGCAGGGTCGAGTTCACGAGCCCCATGCAGTCCGCTCTCTTCGCGAACCGTGAAGAGAAGTGTGATCGGCGGATGGGGCAAGTTGTTCTTGAGAAGCGTCTCGACCATCGTTACTAAGACGGCGCAACCAGTTCGGTTGTCACCCCCTAATGCGGTTGTTCCATCAGAAACGATGCGATCCCCCTCGCGTTTCGGCTTGGCACCGGCACAGAGGGGAACTGTATCGAGATGCGTTGAAAACAAAAGCCGCGGACCCTTACGAGTTCCAGGTAAATCAACCCACAAATTGCCAGTTTGAGTTGGCAAAGGAATTCGCTCGTTCACCGAATCGTACCTGATCGCCGAAGCAGGCACGCCGATTTTTTTCAGCTCCTCGGAGACCGCTTCTGCAATCGCAGCCTCTTCTCCTGTGACACCTTCTACTGAGAGAAACCGCATTAGATGTTCTTCAGCCGCTTTCACATCGATATTGGGGACATCGTTACTCATGGTCTGGTACCTTTCGAAATTAAATTCTGTCCGCTCAATGCTGTTCGCATTCCGAGCAATACTAGCAAGTCCTTGTTACAGACCCCAGGGAAGTCCCATCCATTGCCATGCCGCAAAGAGCGCAGTCCAAATAATGAACAAGACCACCACATAGGGGAGCATCAGTGATACAACCGTCCCAACCCCCGCACTCTTGTCGTACTTTTGAGCAAAGCCAACCACCAGTGCGAAATAGGCATTGAGCGGTGTGATCGTATTCATCGGCGAGTCAGCAACACGGTAGGCGGCTAACACTGCTTCAGGTGCCACGCTGAGAGTCATCAGTAGCGGTACAAATATCGGGGCGAACAAGGCCCACTTCGCAATCGCACCTGTAATCAAGAGATCGATCAAGGCGACCACGACAATAAAACCAATGAGCAAGAGCAACGCCGGGAAATTAGCGGCTTTCAGAATTTCAGCCAATTTCAAAGCCAAGATCGTGCCCATGTTGGTGTAATTGAAATAGGCCACAAACTGACTGAGGACAAGAAACAGTAGAATGAGGCTCCCCAATCCCGACATTGCCTTTTCCATCGCTTTAATATTGCCGGTGAGACTTGTGATTGTTCTGGCCCCGAACCCATAAGCAGAACCGGTCACCAGAAACAGAATCATAATCAATGCAATCAAGCCGTTCATGAAGGGGGAATTCCCGATCAATTCACCCGTCTCCGGGCTCCGAAGGATGGCGTTAGCCGGCAAAGTCAAATACCCGAAAACACCTAGCGTTATTAACAGTGCAATCGATGCAAACTTAAGGCCGCGCGATTCATCGGCAGAAAGTGCACCTTGCTGAACGTCGGGTTGGTCGTCCCCAGCTAATTTTGGATCGTATTTTCCCAGGCGCGGCTCGATTATTTTTTCCGTGATAATGGCCAGGACAAACGTGAGTACGACAACCGAAGCGATAGAAAACCACAGATTCGAAGCGAGGCCAATCGAGACATCGGGATCAACTAGATGGATCGCATCGTTAGTAAATTCAACCAACACGGCATCCAATGGTTTGATAAGCATATTGACGGTGAATGCACCCGCCACCGCTGCGAACCCCAAAGCCAGCCCTGCGAGGGGATGTCGTCCTACGCTCATGAATGCGATCCCCGCCAGTGGAATCAAAACCAGATAGCCCGCGTCGGCTGCAATACTCGATAAGATTCCCACAAATGAAAGGATGTAGATCAACGCCCAGCGAGGAGAAACTATCACGAGTTTGCGAATGATTGCATTGACCAATCCGGATTCTTCCGCCACGCCAGCCCCCACCATGGCCGCAATCATCAACCCGACTGCCGTAAAACTCATAAAGTTCGGAATCAGGGAAACATAAATGAAGCGAATCCCCTCGGCAGTCAACAAGCTCCGGACGGAGATTGACTGCTCTGCTATGTGGTAATTCTTTTCGTCCATGACCTCGTAGTCGACGTGCATTCCTGTGTCGTAGACCTGGTCAATGCCGTCGATAGTTTCCGCCTCGGCAGCTGCTTCCGGTACGATGGCTTCATAGGTGACTCCAACTCCAACTCCAGCTAAGTAGAGAATATGCGACAGCACGATCACGATCGCAATCAAGGTGAGAAAAATCAGCACCGGGTGTGGCACGAGGTTTCCCACTCGTTCGACTACGTCGAGGATTCGCTGCATCATACCTTTTGGGGCATCACTGGACTGGTTCATTCTTAGTACCTTCCGATTGCTAGGGTATTATTCCCGTTGGGGTCATAGTGGTAATAACCAAGGCACCATGACGACGCACACGATCATAACTATTATTGTGAACGGCACGCCGATTTTTACAAAGTCGCCAAAAGTGTAGTTCCCCGGCGTTACGACGAGCGTGTTGACCGGTGAGGAGACTGGAGTCATGAAAGCCGATGAGGCGGCCAGGGCGACGATCATTGCGAACGGATAGGGGGAAGCGTCCAAGTCCTTCGCTAACGCGATAGCGACAGGTGCCATGAGGACGGCCGTCGCCGTGTTGGAGATAAACATTCCGAGCATTGCGGTGATGGCAAACAAAACACCCAGCACTATATATGTCCCCGCCTGGCCAATCACCGTCATCAACCCGTCTGCCACCAGGTCGACACCACCAGTGCGTTGCAGGGCAATTGAAAATGGCAACATTCCCACGATCAGCACTAGAGTCTTCCAGTCGATCGAGCGATAGGCGCTATTCATGTCTACACATCGTAGAGCGCCCATCAAGAGGCACCCAATCAATGCGGCCAACACGTTGGGGACCACACCGCTTACCATCAGCCCGATGACCAGTACCAGACTGAAGATTGCCTGAGGAGCCTTGCCATGGGCAGGCAGTTCATCTTTCATCTCTGCCGGCAAATTGAATACGACCAAGTCATTGCCATAGGATTGCAAGTTGCGAATCTCGCGCCAGGGTCCTAGGACCAAGAGTGTGTCTCCGATCTGGAGGTCTTCGTTCTTGAGATCGTATTCGATAGTGGTCAGGCCGCGTCGAACACCAATTACCCGCACACCATACTGATCGTAGAAACTGGTTTCCACGAGCGAATTGCCTATGAGCTTCGAATTCGCTGGTAGAATTACCTCCGCCATGCCGATTTCCTGGGATCGATCCGTGAAATAGTCTCCAGTAAGAGGCAAGGCTTCCAGACCGAATTTCTGTCGCAGAGCCTCAACTGCAGTCTCTTCTGCAATCAGATCCACGAGCAAAATATCGCCAGCCTGTATTTGAGTTTTCGGGGTTGGGTGAATAAGCGCTTTTCCACGCTGAATGGCAATCATCTTCGCGCCGGATGTGTCTTGGAGTCGAATCGACTCAACTGTCTCGCCGATGAATGGAGATTGATCAGTGACTTGCACGCGGTGTTCTCGCGCCACAAGGTTATATTCCTTGACCCAATTAGCCAAGGTAGGTACCCCAGTGTAGTCCGTCGCAACTTCTTCATGCCCTCCAAGCCAGCGCCGGGCAAACAACATGTAGACGATTGCCAGCACCAAGACTGGCAAACCAAATGGGGTGAACGCAAAAAAATGAAGGCCTTCGAAACCGTTCCGCTCCAGTTCGCTGCTCACGACAAGATTAGGGGCGGTGGCGATCAAGGTCATCATTCCGCTTGTGAGGGCTGCCATGCTTAATGGCATCATTAGCCGACTCGATGGCGTGCCTGTGCTCTGAGAGATTCGTAGCGCCACGGGAATAAAGATCGCAGTCACCGCGGTGGAACTCATCATGGAACCCAACCCGCAGACAACCGCCATCAGTAACGCTAATAACTTGGTCTCGTTGCTGCCGGCCTTGACGGTTAACCAGTCCCCCAAGGATCGCGCGACACCTGTGCGCACAAGACCATCACCTATTACAAACAGCGCAGCGATGAGAACAATATTTGGATCGCTGAATCCCGCTAGAGATTCGGAGACATCGATCACACCCGTTAGCGGCAAGGCCGTCAGCATGATCAGCGCAACCACGTCCATCCGCGGCTTGTTGATCGCAAACATCGCGATCGCGGCCACTAGGAGGGCGAGGACTACGGCCAATTCAGAAGACATCGCACACCAATAACCAGCATCAAGAGAACACAGTGCCAGAAAACCTGCAGAGATACGCAGGCAACCATGTCTGTAGTTCTAATGCACTGTGTGGGACGATACAAGCCGCGTGTTTAGAAATTGTATTGCGCCAGGCCGTGTAATCGCTGGGCACGGGCACTTTCACCATCCAAGTTCTCACGTTCACCCGTGATATATTCGACCCCGAAAGAGAGTCGCGGCACGGGAATCCACCATAGGCTGGCAGCAAGATATTCAGCGCCATCATAGGTGGTAGCCGGTTGGTTGGCGTTGTTATCGACGTTCACATTGGCATAAGTGAAATTCATTAGCCAATGTTTGTTGAACCAGTGTTCGTAACTGGCATTCCAACCGGTCGCGTCCACGAGTTCAAATTCACCCGTGATCGGATTGACTTGAGCGTCGAATCCTTGCCCGGCCAGGTCGTTTATATATCGACTAATACCCGAGCCCCACGTACCTTGCAACAGTATTCGGCTGCGAGTTAAACCGGATGGGTTTACTTCGTGGACGGGGTCACAGCCAGACAAGATTGCCCAGGGGTGAAACACGACATTGCCACTGATTCCTGCCCCAGTCTGCTGAGTAACGTCTCCCCCCGTCGGTCGATATCCAATAGTACGCATGAGCCCCGCCACCTGAATGTGTCCTCGATCTGCCTCGAAACGTAAGTGCGTCGCCAGGTCGGGAACTTCTTGCACATTTGTTCCTAGTCCGTTGGTCGTAATGTCCGAGAAGCATCTCTCGACGCTCCCCGCCCAAAAGAGGCGATCGCGTAGTTGAAGCGTCATCCGCATTGAAGGTTGACGTTGGTTGATCCAACTGTTGGGGCCTTGGAAGTCGACGAGACTTGGCCAGTTGGTGCCATCCATGAATACGGAATTCTGCTGGCCAAACCGAAAGTAACCAAAATCGAAAAAGGCATGCCGCAGCCGAAACGGATTGCCACCGCCACCAGCTGCCTGGGCGGGACCATTGAAAAAATCCCCTTCGATAAATGTATGCACGTTCCAGTCGCTATACGAAGTGGGTGTCCAGGATTCCAACGCAAAGCGACTGATGCGACCGCTCATGTTGTAGTTCTGCCCGTCCAACTGGGGAACAGGAATCGTGTTTGTCACGAACGAGTCGGTGCTCCCGATTGGATCGAAATCGTAAAGCGAAGCTAATCGCACAAATCCACGTAAGCGGAAAGAAGTATTGGTCCCCGGGGCCAGAAACGAACCGGGGTAGAGGCCACGCACGACAAGCTGGTCTCGTTCTTCCACACTGATCCGCGCCGGTGGAGTTAGTCTCGTCCATTCAGGCTCGCCGGGCGCGTCTTGATAGTCCCGATGCATATACCCTGGTGGGCCGTAATCGGCGATCGGTCGGGCACCATCTCCATCTGTTTCGTCAAAGTAGCGCTGGGTATAAAAGTAGTCTGGTAGCTGCTGAGACGTGGATTGATAATAGACGCCGGGTGCGTCTTGTTGTTCCGGAAGATTGTATTCCGGCACTTCAGGCAATTGAGTTTGCGCCAACAGCGCAGGTGCAAGCAGTGCAATCGCGAGTTGAGCGCAAATAGTGCGAATGCAGTCGTACATGAAGTCACCCTGACAAGATATAGAAAAGGACTGTTCGGGTCCTATCGTCGTGTAAACTGGGCTGACTTTAACGATTGCAGGAATTATGCCTTCACAGACACTGGATCTATGCTATCTCGAGTAGAATCTTCATGAATGTTGAACATGATCGCATAGAGCACCGGAGTCACAAGCAGTGATAACACGGCAGCGAACGAGAGGCCGAACATGATGCAAACTGCCATGGAGCCGAAAAAGGCGTCCTGCAGCAGCGGGATCATGCCGAGAACCGTTGTAACAACGACCATGCAAACTGGCCGCATTTTGCTGGTGCCCCCGTACAGGATCGCCTCGTAAGGTGACTTGCCCTCTTCAATCTCGGTGAAAATTTTGCTGAGTACCACGATCTGACTCTTGATCAGTTCGCCACAAAGCGCCAGCGTTCCCAGCAAGGCCATGAATCCAAAGGGCTGCCCGGTGAGCAGCAGTCCAGCCGTCACACCAATGATCGCCATTGGCATGATCAGCCAGATAAGTGCTGTAACACGCATGGAGTTAAACAGACACACGACGATAAAAAACATCAACGCGAGAAAATAGGGCAGTGGTGCTGCCAACGCTTTACGTGCATCGCGGGAGTCTTCGTATTCGCCGCCCCAATCCAGCGAATAACCTGGGGGCAGGGTGATCGCTTCAATGGCCGAGCGGACTCGGCCAAAGAGTTGGCTAGGCAATCCGGATCGTGGATCTGCATGGACCGTGATGGTGGGAAAACGATCACGGCGCATGATCACGGGAGATTCCCAAGAGACATCCACGCCGGAAACAACTTGACTAAGCGGGATCATCCGCCCCGCTACAGGGCTCCAGATCTGCATGCTGGCGATCGAGGCCACGTCGTTGCGTTCGCCCAAGGGAGGTCGAGCAATGATCGGCAGCAAGCGAGTTTCCTGCGGAAAGTCGCCGGTACCGGTGCCGCCGTGCCCCGGATCACGATAAAAACCAACCACGCGGCCTTCAAGGCTCGTTTCCAGTGCCTGAGCCACATCGATACGGGTGAGACCATTGCGTCGGGCCTGTGATTCGAACAGAGTCGGACGGATCACTTTCTCGCGTTCGCGCCAGTCATGACGGACTCCTTTCGCACCGCCGTCTGTCTCAAAGACCTGAATGACTTCGCTGGCTAGTTGCTGGAGGATGTCGGGATCCGGTCCGCGAATTCGAGCCTGGATACGACCACCATCGCCTGGTCCGAGCAGGAATTTATTGGCAACGGCGTTGGCATCGGGATACTTTTCGTCCAATTGAGTTTGAACGACATCCACTAAATCATCGATTGCGTCGGGATCGTCCACTTCGACAAGGAACTGCACAAAGGCGCGGTTTTCCAATTCAGGTGAATAGACCAGAAGGAAGCGTAGTCCCCCGCCACCGACGAAGGATGCGATGTGCGTAACGTGAGACTGTTCCTGGATGAAGTTTTCGATGTCTTCAGCAAACGCCTCTGTCTCACGAATATGTGTGCTGGTGGGGAGAAAGACATCCACCATAAATTGGGGCCGAGTCGCTGGGGGAAAAAAGCTTTGTTTAACCTTAGTAAAACCGAAGAGAGACGCCACAAAGAGTGCGACCGATGCCGCCATCACGAGCCATCGATAGCGGAGCGCCATGACAAGCAGCCAGCGATAGGCACGAAAGACTGGGCCGCCATAGGGATCGGCCGGGGCGCTGCCGTCGCCGGCTGTTTGGATTGGCTTGAAAAACAACGCTCCGAGTAAGGGGGTCGCTGTGACGGAAGTCACCCAACTCCAACTGAGCGCAATGAGGATCACCCAAAAAAGTGAATTGGTGTATTCACCGGTACTATCTTCCGAGAGACCAATCGCGGCGAACGCGAGGACGCCAATGGCCGTTGCACCAAACAATGGCCATTGGTTTTGTGCGACGACATCGCGGACGACCTGTAGCTTGTCTTCACCCGCTTCGATGCGAACCTTGATCCCTTCGATGACGATGATGGCATTGTCGGTCAACATGCAGAGGGCGATGATCAGCGCGCCGAGGGAAATACGTTCCATCAGCAAGTCGCCTTTCATGGACATGACCAAAAAGGTTGCCATGATCGTGAGGAACAGCACCATACCGATAATCAGGCCTGTCTTGCGACCCATAGTCACCAGGAGCACCAAAACAACGATGCTTACCGCCTTAAATAGATTGAATACAAAGTCGTTAGTAGCTTCGGTGACGGCTTCAGGCTGAAAGTTGATCTCGCCGATCTCGATACCTATGGGCTGATACGGCTTGAGTCGCGCAAATGCCTCGCGTACACCCTCGCCCATATAGACGACGTTACCGCCAGGCACTGTCGAAATGCCGATTCCAATGGCTGGCTTGCCATCGAAGCGAAGAATTCGCCGAGGAGGATCGCTGTAGCCTCTCTCAAGTGTAGCTACGTCGCCGAGCGTGAGCTGCCTGCCGGATTTGTCCGAACCGATGGCGATGTCGAGCATCTCCTCAGGAACGCGAAAGCCCCCTGCGGGATCGACTGGCAGATGCTCGTCGCCGACCTGGATTCGACCTCCGTCTGCAGCCACGTTCTTGGCTTGCAGGAGCTGATAAATATGGTCTTCATTGATACCGAATCGAGCGAGCCGCTGTCGGGAGATTTCCAGAAACACTTGCTCCTGCTGTTCTGCAAACAGATCGACCTTTTGCACGTTATCAACGAGCTTCAACTCACGGCGCAGAAACTCGGCATACCGGCGGAGCTCAGGGTAGGTGAATCCTTCGCCGGTGATTGCAAGAAACACGCCATACACATCACCAAAGTCGTCGACTACCATCGTCCGTCCGCGGACCGAGGGAGGAAGCTGTGGTTGGACGTCGTTTATTTTGCGACGCAACTCGTCCCACACCTGCGGCATCCGATGTTTGTCGTACCGGTCTCGGATGAAGGCTTTCACAATGGAACGGCCGCGCACCGACTCCGACTCCACCCGATCGAGCTGGCCAAGCTGCTGGCAGGCAGTTTCGATGTGGTTGGTGACCTCGAGAGCAACTTCTTCCGCACTGGCACCTGGATAAGGCGTAATGATGAGCGCCTGCTTGATGGTGAATTCAGGGTCTTCCAGCCGCCCCAATGACATGTAGGCTGAAGCGCCTCCCACGATCAACAGCGCCATCGCGACGAAAACCACGCGATTATGTTTGACGGAAAGTACGCCAGGATTCATGGCGTAGCCCTTCCCAACGCATCCCCGAGATCTCGGACTTTCATCCCTTCACGGAGAAATCGCACACCCGCGACGACAATGCGGTCCCCCGGCTCAAGCCCCTCGACGATCTCGATTCGACCAGCTGCCGTTGCTCCCAGCTTGATCGGGCGTCTGGAAACCGTATCCTCTTCACCAAAGACCCATGCTACTTGCTCCCCGGCGGGTGTCACGCCAACGGCTTCAATGGGTATCCAAATATGGTTCACTGCTAGAGCGCGGGACCGGTGGTAGCGGACGTTGACGTTGGCGGTCATGCCAGGAAGTACACGCAAATTTTCAGGAGACTGCATTGCTGCACGAATTTTGAAAGTCTGCGTCACAGGATCTGCTACCTGGCTAACCTCCCGGATTCGCACAGGGAAATCAACTCCCGGAGCAGAGCTTATCTCCGCAGACATATCCACGATGTCGGCCAACTGTATCTCGCCCACCATGACTGCCTCGGGGACATCCACAACAATGTCGATCTCGTTAAGATCTTGAAATTGCACAACAGGGGTGTTCGGAGTGATGTTTTGGCCCTCATCGACAAACCGCTGGGCAATGACTCCGTCGTAAGGAGCCAGCAGGGTGGAGTCGTCGAGTTGTATTTGTGCTTCCACCACTCGACCTTCTAATCCCCGCACCTGAGCCTCGGATGCCTCGATATCCTCGTTTCGACCGCGAGATCCTTTTTGCAATAACTCGACTGCTGCAGTGTTCTCCTCCTGGGCGACTTGATAGTCTAATTCCGACTTCTCTAATTCCTGCTGCGAGACAGCCCTCTGGGTGATTAATTGCTGGTTGCGAGCCAATATCATTCGCGTATTAGCCACTCTGGCCTCGGTCGCCCTAACTTGGGCCTCTCGGCGACGCATTTCCTCAGGACGTTCGCCCCCTAGCAAAGCAGCAAGGTTTGCACGAGCCTGTCCCAATTCTCCTTGGAGCGACTTGAGTCGAGCCTCAAATTCCCCCTGCCGAAGTTGAGCGATTAAGTCCCCTTTGGCAACCTTTTGCCCTTCCTTCACCGGCAGTTCGGCGAGCAATCCCGGTACCCGGAAGGCAAGCTCCACACGTCGCGAGGCCTCGACCGTCCCTGGAAAGGAGCGCAATCGTTCTCCGTCTCCGGCAGTCACGACCATAGTCTTCACAGGACGAACCCCGGGAACAGGTGGCGACTCCTCTGGCCGGCACCCGTTCGCGAACAAGATAGCTGCGCACGACAAACAGCCGGCAAGCCGAACAGGAAGATATTTCCTCGTTGCCATCTGAACTCGCATACTTCGTTCCGATATTTGTTAGAAAATTGCCTGAGACGGCACGATGCCGCGAACAGTAAATCATATCCTTCGCCGGAAAAAACCGATCACAACTTCGCCACCAAGGCAAAAAAGTATGCCGAATTGCATTGGTATTGTCCAGCTACCCTACTATAGCATGGTCACTTGTCAAAAAAGTGGACTTCCCCCGAATTCATGTCATACATGCCCCCCACGATCTTGATCTCGCCGTTGGCTTCCATCTCTTTAAGAATCGGACTGTGTCTTCGAATGTTTTCGACGGTCATTCGGACATTCTTCTCCGCCACCATGTCTACCAATTCCTCATTCTCGCTCGACTTATCTCCCTCGTAAGCGGCAAAATGATCTACAGCGGGTGAAATGTTCGCGAGCATCGGGGTAATGTTGCCCAATTCGACGCCGTCGATAGCACCCTTTATAGCGCCGCAATGCTCGTGGCCGAGCACAAAGACAAGTTTTGAACCCGATACCTTGCATGCAAATTCCATGCTTCCCAAGATGTCGGTGTTGGCAAAGTTGCCTGCCACACGGGCCACAAAGATATCGCCAATCCCCCTGTCAAAAACATCCTCCACGGGAATGCGTGAATCCAGACAAGACAAGATGACTGCTTTGGGAAACTGATTTAGCGCTGCCTCACGGATCATCTTGGAATGATCACGGCTAGTCAGCGTACCTGCGGTGAATCGCTTGTTTCCATTCTTTAACAACTCGATCACATCATCAGGGGTTAGTTTCTCCTGCTCTTCTCTGGTCAAAACCCGTACTACAAGTGGCTTCGGGGCTGACTCGATTTTCGAATGGTCTTGTCCTTGGACGTCTCCAGTCATAAGCAATACCGAGAAACTACCAGTTATAAACACGCACAAATGCTTCCCCACCATCATGCTCTCTCCTTAGGAATATTATGTTGCTCTGCTTTTACTCGCGGACGTACTCCACTGCCGAACATATTAGCATAGACCCGCGTAAATACTGTCCCAAACACCAAGCATTGGGCCAAAAAATAGACGGCAATTAACAAAACAGCGACGGTGCCAGCTGCCTCAAAGGCCGAGCCAAAATTACCCTGTGCCACGTACCGACCCAACAGATTAGCACCTCCCACCAGCAGTAAGGTGGTTGTCAATCCTCCCACTAAAACATCTTTCCAGCCGACAACGGCATTCGTCAGAAACTTAAACATTAAGGCCATTGATACCGTTCCGATGAACAAGGTTGTCCCCAAACCAATAAGGGGTCCTACCGCTTCGATATCAAATTTCGAATGAATAAAGGAGACTACGAAGTTGGTGAAAGTCACTAGGACTAGCAGCAGACCGATGAATAGCACGATCACGAATGCCAGGAGTCGGTTCAACACAATTTGTTTTGTCCCGCGGCTCGTGGGATGTGGCATTTTCCAAATCGATGTCAATGCGTGTTGGAGATGAAAAAACACCAGCGATGCACCGACAAGCATCGCAATAAAACTGACCGTACGCTGCATTACGGAGCTACGGTCATTCCCTTCTGATACCTCTTCGAGTGTCGTCACTACCATCTCTGCGACATCTGCTCCAAACACGGAGTCGATATTCTCCATCAATTGCTTCGAGGCCGAATCATTGTCGACAAACAATCCGGCCACAGTAATGGCGACATAGATGATTGGAACCAAAGAAAACAGAGAGTAATAGGCAAGAGAGGCTGCGAAATGCGTCGGACGCTCCAATGTGTAAACTCGGTAAAGCTGTGCGACGAGTGACCGAAAGGAAGGTGATTTATTCATGCTCAGCCAACACAGTCTCCCAAATCTTTTTCCTCTGCTTCCGCTTGTAATCTGATTCCATCAATCCACACTCTGGTCGTACTCCGTTGCCTGGGTCATCCGAAACAGAAGCCACAGCGTAAAGGCCAACACTACCAGTTCAGCAGCCAGCACCGAGAGATCGGCCAGCAGTCCCACCATATCGATCGCAGATACCCAATTCGACGGATTTGTAGTCTCCGTGCGCATCACCGGAACGCCCCCCTGGGGTGCTCGCAGAAAGATGAACAACAGACGTCCCGTCTCGAAGACCATCAGCAACATCGAAAACAGGATTCCCAGGCAACTTGCCCACAAGCCGATCCACAACGTTCCTTCCACCGAAGACTTGGGAGGTCGCCTATCGGGGTCGGCAATCCGCTTCGCTAACCGTGTGTAGCGATAAGACCAGAAGATCGTGAAAAATAGAATCGCTAAGCCAACCAATCCCAGGTATTCGCTGATCCCCATAGTGCCACGTTGATAGGCAGCAGACTCACAGAAGAACAAGACGTAGATCATCAAGAGTATCGGTAAGGCTGCCAACACGAGTTGCAACCAGAAGCCAATCCAACCGAGACGTGAAAACACCTTGGCGATTTTTTGTGGCTTCGAGGAAAATAGGGCGATTTTTTTGAACATGGTAAATGCTTGGCATCTAGGAGACGAATGAAAGGGACTTTCATTCTTTGGGGGAAGTTTAATCCTGAAGTTTGGACTTGAACAACGGTGGATGTTTTTTACTCAGTGACTATCCTGTTTTGGCACTGCGTCGTCAATCGGTGGCTTCTCTTGTGTACCAGCTCCCAAGCAACTGGGTGCGCTAACTCCCATCGTCATGAAGACATTCACCATTCCCTCTAAACTGCAACCAGCCGGTTCGACGCAATCAATCGGCACGCAGATCAACGCTCCGCCAAAAGGGACCGGCGCAGTGGGAACAATAACGATGTGGTAGTCCCGATCGCCAATGCGAACGGTCTTGGGGCTGGGCAACAAGGCAAGCAGTACTGTTCCGCCTTCGCCGCCAAAGCTACAAAACACCGGCTGCATGCCTTTGACGTCTTCATTATTGCGATCGAACATGCTCGTAAGTTGTTTTGAGGCATCGTAGACGGACCCCACGAGGGGGACGCGGTTCATGGCATTTTCAAACAATCCCTGGTAACTTCGAGCCTTTCCGCTTTCAATGAGCAGGCCAAAGCCGTAGACCAAGGCGAATGTACCAATTAGTCCCACAAGGTAAGCGACCGTCTCGCAAGCGACGAAATTGAACCCGGCCGAAGACAAAATTTTGCCAAACTCGCTCTTAGGGCCTACGAGATCGTGCAGAAACACCACCAGCCATGCTAGAACAGCCAATGTCAGGACGAGGGGAAGAAAACCTAATAGACCTGTAAGAAAAGATTGGCACAGACGCTGGGTGAGCGTCAGCTCCTTCTGCGTGGCTTTCATCACAGTCCCTCAGGTGAATCGCGGAAAAGCCCGTTCAATTCGTTGCCGGGATCCGAGAGTGACCTCTTGCCACTGCCTCGAATTGCTGCAACTCATTCTAAAACAATTTTGCCGCACAACCACTCCCCCGTCCAGAATTTATTGTAGGTTTCAGGATGATAGGGGTGGCGTATTCGTTTCTGTTGTCAGACAAACCACGGGGAGAGGAGCTCCCGATGATTCAAAGTGTATTGATCGAGCACAATGGGCTTCAAAAACTAAATCGCCAATGGGGCTGGGGGGGGATTCTTCGTTGATTTGCTGATGGGACTCCTCTACACGGTCGTCGGTTTCATGATCCTCGCCAATCCCCAATCGACTGCCATCACACTTACTCCTCTGATCACAATGTTCTTGATCTTCGAAGGTCTTTTCCCCATCGAAAGTGCTTTGGTGGCGCGATTGCCCCAACGGGGGTGAATGTTGGTTGGTTTGCTGATTGGTCAGCTTGGTCTTGGGGCTCTCGATCTGGCGGCAATGGCCCATCTCGAGCATCTGGGGCGTTGGCCAGTTCGTTGGCATTCATATGATTTTCAACGGGTGGTCGCTGGCTATGCTCGGACTATTCGCCAAAAATGCACCGGCAGAAAGGAGACGCCACCCCTACAACGACCTGATCTTGCTTGCTCCGGTCTGGCGAGCTTCACTAAATTACGGCTTATTGGGAGAGCCTCGTGTCTCGAGCGGGAGGGCAACATGAAAAAGCCCGCGAGCAGGCTTGCTGCTGGCGGGCGCGTTCTGGACCAATTGCAGTCGCGGTTATGAAGCCAAATGATTACCAACCCCAAACCACTGGGCCGTGGAAGACCGGGGCAGGTTGGACCCAGACGGGGGCGGGCTGCACAAACACTGGGCGATGTGTAACCACCGGGCGGTAATACCGCCGCGGATACCACACTCGACGGACCGGAGCCCGGCGATAAACCCAGGCTTCAGCAGTGGGCGTGTCGACGATTGCCAAGCCAGCGATAACAACGAGCAACAACAGAATCTTCTTAAGCATTGATCATCTCCCTCAAGTGCGCGGCAATTAGGTGGGAACACGTTTCAGGACAAGCCGCGAGTGATTTTCAGATTCTACTACACGATTGCCAGGGACACAGCCCCCTGGGACTACAACATTTTGTTCACTTTGGCTTCGCAGGGCAAATTGGAAACCGCCTCAAGGAGTGGGAGATACGCGCAGTGACAAGAGTCCGCGGAATCGCACTAATTGTGGTGGTGTGGCGGTAAATGGTCACTCGGCCGCGTGGAGGGCGGTTCTACTTTTGGAGGAGGGGCTGGGGTGCTTGTTTGGGTGAAGAGAAACCGCAGCGAATCGAGCAAGAGCCTTCTGCCGAGAATGGCATTTCAGCTTTCCTGTCAGGGACTTCCATCGCAAACTTAAGAGAAGTCAAGATAAGTGAGTACGATCGGAAGGCTAATCATCGAAATCAGAGTTTGAAACGTGATCAACCTTGCCATCAATTGGGCATCTCCGCCGTACTGGCCCGCCAATATGTATGCGCTAGTTGCTGTAGGAAGAGCATTGAACAAGACGGCGATTGATGCTTCTAAACCTGTTACATCGAATAGTCGTAACAGGAAGTACGTGGTCAATGGCAATACGACTAGTTTTACCACTGAAGATGCCATCGCTATCCCTCGAGCGAGACGTAGTGCCTCGAAATTCAAGGCGGCGCCAACCGCAAGCAGTCCTACCGGCAATGCCGCAGAGGCCAAGATTCTCGTCATCGTGCCTAGCACTGACGGCATTCCCAGGCCTGTGATATTTAGAGCCAATCCTATTGCCGAAGCAATGATGAGGGGATTCCTCAGGCAGGATATAATGAGTATCGACTTCTTGCGGGAAGTCGTGCTTGACCCAAACCAGGCCAACATCATTACACAGGAGACATTCACAAGGGGCACAATAATGGCAATCGCCAGTGCGGCTGCGGAAAGTCCTTTCTCGCCGAACAGGCTTTCCGCGATTGAAAGCCCGATGAAGGTATTCATTCTGACGCAGCCTTGGTAGACACTGGTAAAAGCTGGACCATCAATCGGTAGATGCCTTCTTAGCAAAAGCAACAGGACACTGATAAATAGAATCGCACCCGCAATTGAGACAGCAACAGGCCCAATTGCGAAATAGGTCAATTCTGACTCGGCTAGCGTAGAAATGAGCAGAGCAGGGAAGAGTACGAAATAGGTAATTCTCTCAAGTGCTTTCCAACCATTGTCCTCTAAGAAATGGCTCGACTTCAGTCCCCAGCCCAAGAGTATTAGAAAGAAAATCGGGAGGACGTAAGTAACGACTGGACTCATGATGATGATTAACTTACCCCGATTTCGGTTCTTCAGGCTTGAATTCGTATGGGGTAAGGCCAGGGACGAATGAAAATTGCTGAAAACATTAGAGATTCCCTTGGCAAAACGCTAGACAAACACTGCAATTCAAGGCTACTATACAATGAAAGCGCTGTCACAAGAAGGGGAAGAGTGGATCAGATAGATCTCATTAAGCTACGTTGCGAACAGTGGATTCTGGCGGAGGGAATTCCGTGTTCAATCGTTAAGACCTCAATTGCTTTTCGAACTCATTTCTGCGTGTTGTTTAAGATGGATACGTTTGATATTTCCGAAGTAGGTACGAATGACTTCTAAGACACTCGAATCTGCCACGCAGCAATTGGTTCACCATGGCCTAAATGCGCTCGCTCAGTCCCCCGCTGTCGTGCAGATACTGTCTGACAATAGAATCACCAGCTTTCTCTCGGTGGCAGGTACCGGGGGGATTCGATTCGATGGCTCCCAAGCCATCACCCGTTGGCAGCCTGACCCTACTTGCGATGCTCTGGGCTATTTCTTTTACCTCCGAGATTTGGAATCTGGCTTCTATTGGTCACTCGGATATCAGCCCACCTGCATCGTGCCCGACGAATTTGAAGTTACTCTGACTCCGGGAACTTTTGTTGCCAAGCGTGTCGATCAAGCAATTGCTTCAAGCTTGGAAGTATGCATTCATCCCACGCTCAGTTGCGATCTACGTCGTATCACTCTCACAAACAACAGCGAAGAGACACGCTCGCTGGAACTCACGAGTTATGCCGAAATCGTTCTGCAAGACTCTCAGGCCGACCGCGCGCACCCCGCTTTCTCGAAGTTGTTTGTAGAAACACAGGTTCATGACGGTGCGATGCTGCTAGCTCATCGCAGACCTCGTGGTTCCAACGAGAAAACCTTATTTGCTTCTCATTTCTTCACGGACGATCAGAAAGGATCGGCTCGAATTGAATGGGAGACATCGCGCAACAACTTCATTGGCCGCGCTCGGAGTCTTCGCAGCCCGCTGGCTCTGAATACAAATGCTCCTCTGACAGGCACTGTTGGCAGCGTCCTGGATCCGGTATTCTCTCTGCGAAGAACTTACGTTTTGGCTCCGGGCGATTCCGTTCAAACTACATTTTGCCTGGGTGCCGCCTCCTCTCAAGCCGAACTCCTGGAGTCTGCTGCCAGTTTGAAGAATCTCGGGACCGTAGATGAAGCATTTCTCTCGGCAGATAACACCGCGATCGAGCGGCTATCAGAATTCGAATTGACACCTACGCAGATCCCGCAATTACTAGAACTCGCAACACGTAGGCTGCATGGCTTTACCGACTATGACCAGCCCAATAAGGTGGTCTCGGCCAAGAATGAGTCAGACGCAATCTGCAATCACTTGGCTGACCATGATGTGACCGAGGCACAACATGACAAACTAGCCGACTACTTGAATCACTTAGGGATTGTGGCTCCACAATCGCCTTTGGCTCGATTCAATTCGGTGAATGCGCCCTTCCGACCTCTCACTGAGGCCGATGATCGTAGCAAGCCCCATAAGCTTGCACTCGGTGAATACGAAGAACCGCTTTTATTTGATAACGGGATCGGGGGGTTCACAGAGGATGGGCGGGAATACGTAATGCGACTGCGCCCTCAGGGGGATGGCACGCTGCAACTTCCCCCAATGCCTTGGAATAACGTTGTATCCAATCCCGGATTCGGTTTTATTGCGTCAGAAACTGGCGCTGGCTACACATGGTCTGGCAACAGCCGATTAAATCGCCTAACGCCTTGGCAAAACGACCCCGTGTGTGACCCCCACTCTGAGGCTTTTTATCTTCGTGATGAGGATACTGGGGAATATTGGTCTCTGACACCAGGACCCGTTCCTCAAGTGGCTACCTACGAAGTGCGTCATAGCTGGGGTTATAGCTCGTTTCGACATTCGAGCGATCAACTCGAACAAGAGTTATTGCAGTTTGTACCACGGGAAGACCCTGTCAAGATCTCGCGAGTGAAGATCACCAATCTTGGTGATCAGCCGCGCCGACTGAGCGTTTTTAGCTATGTGCAATGGGATCTCTCGGATGGTTGTCCGATCGGACCTCTCCATACTGAGACCTCACTCGATGCCGAGAAGAATACGATCTTCGCGTGCAATCAGGCCCGCGCAGAGTATGCCGATCATACGGCCTTCGCTGCAATTGCTGGTTCATCGGGTGATTGCTCTCTGACAACCGATCGCTCGGAATTCATAGGCGTGCAACGGACGGTCGGTAATCCCCGGGCTCTGTCGCATAGTAGCGAACTGAATGGACGTGCTGGGGTGAGTCTCGATTCCTGTGCAGCCATTCAATCGACGTTCACCATCGAACCAGGGGAAACCGTTGAACGATCTTTCTTGCTCGGCGAAACGGGAGCTCACAGTGAGGCTCAAGATTTAGTCTCGGCCTATCAGTCTACCGAAACGATTTCAAAGGCCCTGTCCGACGTGAAATCGTTCTGGGTAGACACACTCACGGCAGTGAAGATCGAGACCCCCGCTCCGGCGATTGATTTGATGGTTAACGGTTGGCTCCTGTATCAAAACCTAAGTTGCCGCTTTTGGGGCCGTTCCTCCAGTTATCAGTCTGGAGGTGCCTTTGGGTTCCGCGATCAGCTTCAGGACTGCTCAGCCTTGGTTCACCACTGGCCAGAACTCACGCGACAACAGATTCTCCGCAATGCTGCCCACCAATTCGTCGAAGGAGACGTATTGCATTGGTGGCATCCCCCGCACAGCACCGGTATCCGGACCGCTTTTGCCGACGACTTGTTGTGGCTCCCGTTGGTGGCCAGCGAGTATGTCCAAGCGACGGGTGACCAATCGTTATGGGAAGAAGAGGTCCGCTACCTTACCTCGGAACCACTGCCCGCAGGCGAGCCTGAAATCTTTCTCACGCCACGAGACTCTGGTGAGAAAGGGACTGTTTATGAACACTGTTGCCGAGCTTTGGACCGTGGTCTAACCCGAGGCCTCAACGGACTGCCGCTCATGGGATCGGGCGATTGGAACGATGGCATGAATCGTGTAGGCCAGGGTGGCACGGGCGAAAGTGTCTGGCTGGGATTCTTTATCGATTACATCTTGGAGCGAATGCTTCCTGTCTGCCAGCAGCATGGCGATAAGCAACGGTACGAGCGCTATGGAGATTATCGAGAACAATTGCGCCTTGCTTTGAACGACGCTGGATGGGATGGAAATTGGTATCGTCGTGCCTATTTTGATGATGGAACCCCCCTCGGAACTGCTGCCGCTGACGAATGCCAGATCGATGCACTCGTACAGGCTTGGGCAGTCATGTCAAACGTCGCACCTCCAGATCGAGCAGCTTCGTCGATCGCTGCCGCCGACCAGCGTTTGGTCGACGAGCAGGCCGGCATCATTCGTTTACTCGATCCACCTTTTGACAAGATGAAGAACGATCCTGGCTATATTAAGGGTTACCTACCAGGCGTGCGCGAGAATGGTGGCCAGTATACACATGGTGTCCTCTGGTTTATCCGCGCGATTGCGGAGATGGGCCAGGGCACACGTGCATGCCAGCTTTTGGAGATGATTTCGCCAGTGAGCCATGGTAACTCTCCAGAGGTCGTTGATACTTATAAGGCAGAACCTTACGTCGTGGCTGCAGATGTGTACGGTCAACCCCCGCACGTTGGGCGTGCTGGTTGGTCATGGTATACTGGATCAGCGGGATGGATGTTCCGAGTGGCGGTGGAGTCGCTACTTGGGATACATCTAGAAGATGGAACCCAATTGAGAATCGACCCTTGCATTTCTGCCAGGTGGCCAGAATGCCGTGTTCGCTACCGACTGTCTGATCGGAAGACGGTTTATGAGATCCATATTCAGAATCCCAATAAGAAAGAGCGGGGCGTTACTTCGGCCCTACTGGATGGCACGGTCGTAGAATTAGCAGAGAACGGCGCGCTTGTGCCTGTCCAGCAAGATGGACTCGTACATAATGTGGTCGTAATATTGTAAGTAGTTTACACTCGCCCACCTATCTTCTCAGACGGTTTTCAATGCGCTCGCCACGATTATCGGCCAGTTTTGTCCTGGCCATTGTATTGAGTTGCCTTCTGGGTAATTTCCTCGCTGCCACAGACTTCTCTGTTGTGCCGCTGCTTGACGGCGAGCGAGATGGCTCACTCAATTATTGGGGCGGTCCTTTCGGTACGCTCAATATGGTTGGCATGACCAAGCAAACCAGTGTTGTGCACAGCGGCAATGCTGCCTATCAAGCGAATCTAGGGAGCCTGCCCGCCAATACCTTGAGCTTTTTTCAGACTTTTTCCAGCGAGCGAACTGGCACCGAAGCCCAACGTCAAACGCGTGATCTCACGCGCTACGATGGTTTCCAAGCCTACTTTCGTAATGACACGAATGCTCCACTAAATATCCGCCTCGAACTAAAAGACTATCGCGACAGCAACAGCCATCGAGCATCAAAAACGTTTACGATTCCCACGGGTGCGACTTGGAACCAGGTTGCTTCGAACTTCGATCTCGGAGCGGGATGGAGTGTCGTGGGAGATCCCGACCTTAGCCGCACCTATATTGCGAGCTTCGTTCTGAATGAACCCACTGCCGTTTCGGGTTCCTACTATCTGGACGACTTTTCACTGATCGAGCCGGGGGGGCCAGTTGATCCCCAAACAGCACCTATACAGGATCTCGCCGAGCGACTTGCCCGCCGCCAATTCGAAGGCCTGTGGTCAGGGCGTAATCGAACGACTGGCTTGATCTACAACCACAAGGATGACGTGGGTGTCGCCGCTATGAACACCACAGGAGGCGTACTTTGGATGCTTCCCAATGCGATCAAACGAGGTTGGGTGAGTCAAGCAGAGGCCGACAGTGTCGTCGCGCAGATTGCCACCTCGCTCAATACGAATCTCAATCAATCTTCTTATGTACCAACCAGATTTATTAACCCCGTTACAGCGGCCATTCCCGGTGGGAGCAACGAGGAGTCGAGCATCGACTCCTCATTCATCGCCCTGGGATTACACAACTACAAAAATCAGCCGGCAACTTCCCCGGCACTCGCAGCCCAGATTGACGCGGTTCAAAATCGTTTCCAACTCGATGCATTTGCCATTGCTAATGGATTCCGGCTCGCCTATTTCCCTGCAACGGGTTTCACGGGAGGGACCTACAACGGCTACACCAACGAGGGGAAGGTGATTTCTTTGGCGGCGGAAACCTCCGACGATCATCACGTGCCGCTCGAAGATCATTGGAATGCAGACATCAACCGCTCGAAAAATTTTTTGGTGAATGCCGCCGATTCCCATCTGACCCACAGTCTGTCACAGTTTCGAGCCCCCTTTGAACAGGCACTCCTGAATCTGTTCGTCGACACGAGTGACCGGGGGGTCGACAACTATCCGGTCCGCTCCTTGGCCACTAACCCATGGCAAAACTTTTTGCGTTATCAGCGTGAGGTTGCGGCCAAGTTGGATCAGTTAGGACGCGAAAATTTCTTTCAACCCGATGCCGCGAGTGGCGCGCCGTTCTCCGGCTACGAGCAATACAGTCTCTACAATGATTTTGGCCAACCCGATCTGTTCATGCCTTGGAGCGTGTCTTTTGCCATGCTAGCCGGTGCCGACGGGGCAGAAGATGCCCTGCGTGCGCTCTTGCAGGTCGATGGCATCTCAGGTCCGTTGGGACTTGCCGACACCGTTCGCTGGAACACCGGTGCGGGTGAACCTTACTTTGTCTCCAACAGCGGCGACAATTGGAACACGGTCCTTTCGACGATGGCGCTGTTGGAATACTTAGATCGCCTCAACGGCGTGCAAAGTGGCAGCGAATTCTTTGCCGCACTTGCCGGAATCAGTTCTGCATTGGACGAGGTCTTCATCAACGGCGATCTCAACGGCGACGGCGTGACCGATGATGCAGACCTCTCGTTGTGGCAGAACGGCTTCGGCAATCCTACGATCGGCAGCCCACTAGCAGGAGACGCCGACGGCGATGGCGTCGCTGACGGAGCAGATTTCCTTCGCTGGCAAAGGGGCCATTCCAGCGTAAATGGGCTCTCTGGTGCCATCGCTGTGCCTGAACCGGAAGGGATGGTGATCTCGTTTTTGTTGATTGGTATGTTGTGGGCAGGTCTCAGGCCTCTGCTCTATTACCGACTTCACGGTGCGCGGGTCTCCTGACCCCGCCGAGCAGGACCTACGGATCCTGCGCTTTGCTCTCGTCGGGCACAAAACCGATCAAGTCGAGCATTGTTTGCACCTCTTGATTCCTCATGAACAGTTTCCAAAGGAGACCTGTACGGTGATTCTCAATGCCCACAACGATCTGTGCCTGATTAAGTCCCATATAGCACTCATCGAACCACTCCTCTGTGGCGTTAAATCCATCGTGAAATCCATAAATCCCCCAAATCTTCCCTCCCAGCTCGCGATAGAAGTGTTTTAACACGGCTAGCGACTCATCTGGTGTATAAGGAAAACAACCTAGTGCGGCTGAACAGCAAATCGTACCGTTATCATCACGGGGCTGGGGCTTACCCCCACCGGAATGAAGTCCAGCCGACAGTCCCCAGCAGTTGGGGCCGTAACCCTTGCGATCGCGAGGGTTGTCTATGCAATAAGCCCTGTTGATCAAAGCGAGTTGCCGATTGTTGTGAAAATAGTTTGTATAACGGTCCCGGATCCCTCGAGGATCAAAACCTAAATATGAAAACTGGGTAAAGAACAGATCCCCCCCGGTTCCGCAGCCCACATCGAGCATGTGCCCATAGTAGCTATTGCCGTTGGAATAATGATCACCCTCGGTGGTGCGACTCCAGCCATGTCGATATTTGACAGCCAAATCAGACTGCCCCGCCCAGCCAGAGTAATAAAGTTCAGGTGGTACCGGGTGGGTGGGTGAAGCGATCGCCAGCAAGTAGACGATCATCGTTTCGTTCCAACCGACTAGTGGATGGCTGATGTGCCATTCGTGATCGGGCGACCAATGCCAATAAAGCACCTCACCATCAGGCGTCTTGCGGAACCAATCCCACTCGACTTCATGCCAGAGCTGGGTGATGGTCTCGCGGATCTCGTCTTCTTTCTCCGTATCGCCGTTGAAAAACTGGCGCGCCGTCAGGAGACCTTGCATAATAAACGCAGTCTCAACGAGATCGCCGCCATTGTCGTACGGGCCAAATAGTGGCCATACTTTTCCTGTTCGTCCGTCGAGAAAATGCGGCCAAACTCCATGAAAGCGATCCGCTTTCTTGAGGAATCGCAAGATTTGCAGCATCCGCTCGACACTTTCTTCTCGCGTGATGAACTCGCGCTCAGTAGCAACCACAAGTGCTGAAATGCCGAATCCTGATCCGCCCAAGGCAATGAGGTTCTCATCGCCAGGAATCACCTCCAATGCCATCCCCGATTCACGGTTTGCCGCATCCCAGTAGTACCGAAAACAGCCACGCTGAACCATATCCAGTAAGCCTTGATCATCAAGCAGATGAGTCATTGAAGAGGCTACTTCTGAAAGTGGAGATTCATTATTCTCCCCATCTACGGAGCTGATTTTATAAGAAGCACGTTTGTCCGGACCGATGAAATCTGCATGCCGAGTAAAATTGGCTGAGCGGGTGGCTATTGGTTGCCATTCATCACCTTCAATCGCACGATAAACTCGATAACTTAAAAGATCAGACTCTTCATTAGGTTGCCAGCTAAGATCGACATGACTGTCCTGACCTTCAGCTATTAACCCTCGCGGTGTGGCGGGAGCATTCTGGTCCCTTTGGGTGCTGTCTGTGATTCGTACGTCATCGATCGTCAAAACGTGTTTGGCCCCATCATCGAGCCCCTGGACAAATACAATCTTTGCGAGCTTCCGAGCGTCGAAGCTCACGGGCCTTGTATTTCCGTAGCTTCCTTCAAATGCTTTCAGTGGAATGTTCAGGCGTATCCATTGTTTCGACTGCAAACTATCCCTGCCTGTCAGCAACGAAATGCTAGGTAAACCTGCGCCACTTGAATCAGCGATCCAGATCCGCGGGGCAACAGCTTCGAGCAGTTCCTCTTCTGCATAACACCACATCGAAAGGGTGTCGCCAACGAGCTGGTTATCAACTGCATAACGTTCGGGCAGTTGGAGCGTCAATCGCCAGTCGGCACCTGTAACCGATTTCCAGCATAGGCGCAGTGCGTTCGGAGGACTTACAAAATGCTCGTTTGTTACAGGAATTTTTCCACTCGATAGTTCCAGTTTGCTCGGAGCTACGACTGTGCCATTGCTGTGATAATAACTTTCGTCCGCTGCACTATTCTCAAAGATCACATGCTGATCGTGAAAACTAGTCTGTGCCACAGTTGGTTGCAAGAAGAACAAACCGAGAATCATTACAGAGCAGATTCGTGTCACGCACGTATTTGACAACGGGGAAGCCTCCTTAATAAGACGATCATGAATCCCAGGAGGACTTTTATTGTAGTCGGCTCGGGAACTACGTTAGTAGCAGAGTTTGCTGGTGGGGTTCCATAGTTCGAGTGCCAGACTGTGAGATCAATCGGACTCAGCGAGCCGCCGGGCGACTCGCCTCGCTGCCAAGCAAGGAAGTCGCTGCCATCGACGTCGCCATCATTGTCAAAGTCCCCCTCAACGAACGCAGGAAACAAGCGATCTGCAAAGAAGTCCGGATCGATACTCTCAACCAGGCCAAAAAGTAGAAACAGATGATCGACCAACCCCGCATCATTCGGAAGCCAATTGGGCTCCGTTGCCGACACGCGGACCATTCCAAACTTGTAGCTGGGACTCGTAGTAGAAACCTGCTCATTGTAGAACTGTAATAGGGTGTCCATGTCACCCCAGGCAGCCACTGCCTCCGGAGAAAACACATTATCGGGATGATCTCCTATGCGATCAGCGTGATACCCCTGTGGGCTGACTCCCGCCGTTAAACCGTAGCGATATGATTCCCCCAAGATGTCCGTGGAATACATCTTGTCCGCATCTCGTTGGTTCCAGAAGAACGTCTCGAACTCTTCATTGTGGCGAAAATCCCCATTGAAGAAATGCATTTGCTGCACCCAAAAGCCGGAAGCAAAGCGGTTAACGTTATCAGTAAGTGTAGGAATCCCTTCGTAAGAAATCTGGGGTAAGCTATTCGTGTCGAGCCACAGATCCTTCACTGCCAACGCCCGATCGTTATTCGGTTGTCGGAGGGCAAGACTTTCTACCAACATGTACTCATTCCAGGGCCGCAGAGCCCCACCCGAACCACCCCCCTCCTTGGTCATATCCAGATAAATCCGGCCATCGAGACTGGGATGAATGGCCGCATTGAAATCGATGCTTGCCGTGAGCTGATCGGCTAGGGAGGCAATCGTCGTGTTGCCAGAGAAATGTCGCTTGGCAAACTGTGCCCCGGCGACAAGGAGCGCCGACCCAATAGGGCTGTAGGAATCGTCCCAGCAGCAGGGGGCAGCTGCACCTGTATCGACATTCATGAAATGAATAAAGTGCCCATCTGCTGAGCGCTCAGGCGATACTCCCGGCGTTAGGCCGAGATGGGCATTAAGAATCTTAATGACGCGTTGATCGGCATCCGATTGTAAGCCGAGATGATCAAATGCGCTCAGCGAAAGGAGGGCAAAGCCTGCTGCGTCTGGTGTGGCGGGATGGAAGCTTGAGCCATCTAGCACCAGCGAATCTCGCACCAAGCCAGAGAACCGGATCGCGTTGAGCACATAACCGCGCAGGCGGAAAATCTGTTCGTTACGAATTGTGTCGAAATCTTGAGCTTTTCCTGGCGAGAAGTGCAACAAAACCATCAGAATGGCTAAGAACAGATACCTGCAGGACACGCCGCGATAACCTTTCTCACAAGTCAGGAATCATAGAAATCTGACCTGCGATAATCGCCGACCACAAACTTACAACTGACTCATATCGACGATTTCCGCGCCATCCCGCGTGCCTAGAGCATTAAAGACAAGGTGATCGACGTCAAAGGTGATAAAATGACCGGACGCATCTGCATAGACTGCATTGACACCACCAGAATGTGCCGAACCAAAGAAAAGTGCGGGTATGGAGCCACCGAACCCAATACAAGTCCTGCGAAAAGCAGGATTTGAACTCCGGCAGACGCTTTGGTCGTCGTCACTAAGAGGTGGAACTCCAGTAAATCGCACTGAATCGGGATCCCAGCCGTCAGCCCAACCCTTATCGTCAGATACTCGTCCAGCTGCGTCATCCGGCGGGGCAGGCTGCTGACCTTCGTACAGGTCGGAGCGAACCAACTTCTCGCTAATGACAAGAGTATTGCTCAGGCCATCACTCACTTGGGCAGGTTTGATGGCGTTAGGGTAACCCGGGATGATCTCACCGACTGCTGGAGCATTGGCCGATGCTCCCGTGATGCGCCGATAAGGTGTGCGTACGATCACACCACCGTAGTTAATGGCAGTTTGGGGCGGTGAGGCTCCAGGTGGTAACGGTGGGCCTGCCACCGCCCAGGATCCGGGACCACCATCTCCACACCAATAGGAGCGAATGGCAAATGCCGGGTTTGGTCCATTGAAGGGCCATGCTGCTAGGGGGTCGTAAGGGCTTGATCCGCAATACAGAGTGGCAGGTTGAGCCGTGGCATAATCAGTGAGCTGAACTCTTGCAGGCCCAGTGCCTGGAGCACGACGAGAGGGACAGTTGTAAAGCGGGATGAGAGTCGACTGGAGAGCGGCCTGATTAGTAATCCCTTGGACTGCATTCTGTTCCAGATAGGGTAAGATTTGATAGAACGCTCCGAGCCCTTGTTTGTTGGGTCCATTCGGCTTGCCTGGGTTATTAAGTCCCCCAGTGGTATAATCTTCGATTTGCGGATTGGGGACATTACCCCCAGTGGGAAAAACCTTGTAGGTATCCACATGATTCTGCATGGCAATGCCCATTTGCCGGACTTGGTTGAGACAGGTAGTCCGTCTGGCCGCCTCGCGAGCCGCTTGAATTGCAGGTAACAGCAAGGCCACTAGAATTCCAATGATGGCGATCACCACCAAGAGTTCGACAAGCGTAAAGCCAGCTTTCAAGCGTGACGAGTTTGATCTCATGGTATTATCCTAGTATTGGGATAGACCTTCCGCCGGTGGCGCGCTCCATGCGGCCACCCTTAAAAACATAATCAATCAAATTTCTACGAAACGAGAATCCCTTCTCAATTGATCCGAGGTTCGAGCTACCTTCGACTCCTGCCCAAACCCACCAACAGGGTCCCCAAACTTAAGATAACCAAGGAAGTGGGCTCGGGAACCGCCTGATTCGTGGCGGCGAACATGCCCGGAGCAGGTCCATCGAGAGAGAAATCGTCGAAGAACCCCGACTGTTGACCTGTAGTTGTTACGCCATTAAGCATCTGGGCTGTAAGGCGCGCGAAAATCGTGCCAGCGGGTGCCACCGCCTGGAGAGTAGACTGGACCCAGCCATCACTGTTAGGACCACATGTAAGATCATTGGCATTGCCTCCGCAGGCAGCCTGGCGAGCCTGCTTCACGTCAATCACCGCAGAATCAATCACCACGCTGTTGATATCAAGAAAATCGACCCTGATTTCAACCGTAGTTGGAGAAGGCATTCCTTTAAACAACGCGTTGTCGCCTAACGTGTCAGGTATCGTATCTAGGCCACCTGAGAAGTTCGTTTCAAACTTGGTCCAACCAGAGAAAGTGTAGGTCCCCCCTGCGACGGCTTCGACCGTTTGAGAAATAATTCCGCTTACGGGATCCGTATTCGGCGTGGCGAAATTTGTATTACCACCAAAAAACGAACTGAGCCACACACCTGCCGTTCCTCCTGGCGTGTGATTGGAAAAGCCAAAGTTACCAGCACGGAGAATCTCCACTTTTTCGGGTGGAGTCTCGACCTGATTCCAGAAGTCGAGAGCCGTTGGAATCTCCAGATCCAGATTTCCATTTTCCAATAAGTCGGTGCCAGGGTTCGTAGCACTGTTGAGCGAGAAATCGTTAAAGAAAGCCGCCTGGGAATCTCCCATCGTGGTCGAGTTACCATTCCAAGCCATATCCAATGCTTCGGCGACCACTCTCACATTCGTTGTCCCAGCAGGAGCCACGGCGACTAAAGGAGTATGGACCACGGGAAAGCCAGGAAATGTATTTTCAGTACTAAGATCGAGGGGCGTCGCCTGACCAATGACAGACCCTCCCGAGTCAAGAAACTCCATCCTGAACTGAGTGATGGTAGGAGATGGGATTGCGCCATTGGGGCTTTCGGCATAAAGCGGGTCTACTAAGCCAGAATAGTTATCTTCAAACTCCGAAGTCCCCTGAAAAGTGTATGTCTCGCCAGCTGCACCGGGGACAGTTTGTGAGAGGATGGCGTTAGAGAAAACTCCGGCACGTTGCGCACCATAATTGCTTTGCCAATTTGCAAGATCGTCTCCATCAACATCCATATCTCCGTTAGCATCGCCTTGTTCCGGGAGGGCGGTGCCCACGAGCCCGTAGTTTCTTTGCCAGATGAAGAAATCATTGCCATCCACGTCTCCCGCTGGAGGATTGTCATTATCAAAGTTACTTTGACCGGGAGTTAGCGGGCCTCCGGCGGCGAAGGCATTTAATTGAAGCCGTCTGTCTGTGGCCCCAACAAGACCAGCCGTATTTGCTTCTGCAGCACTTCCGGTGAAATACTCTTCGAGCTGCCAGCCGGGGACTTGTCCAAATTCAGTTTGGGGCGGTTCAAAATCACCGCTGATCAAGAGCTCAACGGCCTGCGAGCGGCCTACTGGCAAAGCGACTAATGCAGAGGCAATTAAAAGTGAGACAGTAACTTTCATAGTTGGTTTTCCCTCGTGAAAAGAATTCGACTACCGCTAGTAACTAAGAGCAACTCTTGTTTCTTGTTCACACGAACAAGCATCCGAAAATGAAATCGCAGACAAGCAAACTACCATGCTTTCGGGCCTCGATTAAACAAACAGATCTCTCAGCAAAGCCCATCATTTAAATGGACTAAGCAGATCTCTTTGGCCCAAGACCTTCGCTGCCCCGGTAAGGAAGGTCCAAAAGCGTGTTCTCAACTGCTCCCTCTTAGCATCGTAGCGCCTGAATGGAATTTCGGCTAACAATTAGTCAATTATGTACAGACAACGTGATTCGCAAAATCGTGAACCCTATCTATCGCATCAATGAATAGACTTCGAAACTAACTCAGCCAGCGCCGAGTAATGTGAAAAGGTCCCTCTACGGCATATTGTAGACAAGCACTATACAAACTGCAAGCGCTTTCTTAGATTTTTTTGTACTCTTAAGAGTTTAGAAGTACTCGGTCATGGTTCTGCTTAAAGCGGGATTTCTCTCCAGCTCAATTGGTCCGAAGGATGAAAAGTAATCCGATGGAGTAAGAAACGAGGCCCAGCTAGGAATCCCCTCACAGGGTGGGCAAGTAGTTTCATCTACTTTTTTTGAAGTTTTTTCTTGCATGGTGTATCTGGACCGACTAGGATGCAATCCTGGAAGCGCTTTCATGGTTGATTGCCATGAATCGCTGTTGTTTCTTTTCGAATCGTCTAACCCAGAAGTAAAGGCGTTCTTTACTTGTTTTTTCTGAGTGAACCTCATTCGAGGGAGGGAGTTTCTAATGAAAACGATGCTAAAAATGTACGTTGTGGTGGGCCTTGTGACCTGCATGACGGGCGTAGCAAACGCCAATTTGCTGACTAACGGCGGCATGAACGACGCCACTGTTTCCTCTCAGCTACTGGCCACGCCAACCGGCTATGTGGCGACTTCTAATCATCTTAACACGAATGTGCCTCCAGATTCCGATGGACTCTCGTCGGAAACATTCGCCAATGTTGAACTAGACACAGACACTGGCGATTGTCGCGATCCAGCTAATAGTTGCGGCGTGTTTTTCAAGACCTTTCGGGGGGAAGCACCAAGCGAAGGAACATTCACACTTGAGGCCAGCTTGCATCAGGACACTCCCGCGACACCGGGTCTAACGTACACTCTACTGGGTTGGATCGCTGCGGGTCCAGGTTACTCTGGCGAAGACGACAGCAATGGTACTGTCACGGAGTTCGGCATCGAGTTTCTTGATGGTAGTGGAGGCGTTCTTGGTGGCGATATCCTCAGCCTGACCGCTGCTGATCTCCAACAAGACACCGCATTCAATCGTGATTACGCGCGCTATATGGCCACCGGAGTTGCACCATCTGGAGCAGTAAGTGTGCGGTCTCGTATGTCCATCAGCAATGCCTGGAACGTTGTCGGGGCAGGTGATGCAGCGTTAGTTACAGATCTATGGACTCTGAGTGTTCCGGAGCCTACCAGTCTTATGCTGATTGGCGTGGGCCTTGTTGGACTCTTAGGAGTGCGTCGTCGCTAGAATTTAGCAACTTGTAACTCAAGCTTTATGTTTAACCGCACCCGCCCGATTGCAATTTGCAAACGGGCGGGTATGCAACCCCACTGCAAGTCAGCAAGTGCTTACATGGCGATTTTTGCCCGCCAGTATAGAGGTGATTTTTTTCTTGGAGACTTTATTTTACCTGATAGCGTGGATTCGCTTGATCGGACGAATTGCGAGCAGAAATCAGAGATTTGATCGATTAAAACCTTGCAAAACGCCCAAAGGCTTGTTCATTTGCCGGAATGGGAGCGATTTTGCAGACAAATTCAGTTTTTACGCATCCCACTTTTCCAGACAGTCTGTTATGATCACGTTGTTCTATCCTATTTTTTCTTGAGTTAGCCTCAATTGAGGGAGAGGGTGTTCCTAATGAAACTAATCTTATTCAGAGGTTCTTCTTTTTTGGCCATCGCTGTGATGGCAACGCTCGCGCACGCAGCCCATCTATGTGGGCAACTTGGCCAGGAGTGTCTTGTCGATGGCAGCTTCACTACGGCAACTGCAGGAGGCCAGACCAGCAATAGCCCTTGGGTGCTTACCATCAACAAGCCTGACGGAGTTGGAACTTCCGCTCAATTTCAGGGTGGGTTTGCCAATGCTGAAAATGGTTCTGGAGGTGCTGGAGACGGTGGCAATGGAGTTTGGTTTAAGTCTTTCGAAGGTCAGCAGAGTGGGAATACTGCTGAGCCGAAAGCCTTTGCCATTGTCGTACAAACAGCTGTTGTACCAACCGCAGGCGATTACTTACTTAGCTTTGTAGCCGGGCGCGAGGCCAATTTTATGGCAAGCAATTTTTTCACGTCACTGGGCTCCAGTGGAACTGGCGGTTCGACCTCCGTTGATTTGTTGACTGCCCCGATGATATTGGGAAACATTGGAGGTGGAGCTTCTCCGGCGCTGGGAGGGAATCCCTTCTCCCTCAAGCTGACAGGTGTTTCTGCAGGCGACACAATCTCCGTTGTAGGTGGAATGGTCAACGGCATGGACTCAACCATTCCCGGTGGACAATCCGCTTTCCTGGACAAGTTCAGTCTGACTCGCGTTCCCGAACCAACCAGCTTGGCATTAGTCGGCATGAGTCTCGTTGGTCTCTTGAACATGCGTCGTCGTTAGATCCCACTACCAACTGAGTTTGCTTAATACCCACCCGCCCGATTGCCCTTCGCAGTCGGGCGGGTGTTTTTTTGCTCCTCGTACCCACATTCGCGCGTGGTACAAAATCCCTTAGGCGGAGTAGCGGGACAAATCTGAAGGCCGGAACGAGCGGTAACGCTGATAAGTAAGGCGGATGCATCGGATTACGTGGTTGCCACAGCTCGCAAAACTTATGTGATACTGGTTGTAGCTGCATTTATAGCAAGTTATCATGAAAAACACTTGCTGCTGCTTTGCTAGCTCTCAGGGATCATTTGCAAAACGGTCAGCCGGGCTGTTTGAGTTTCTTTTCGCCTCTCTGTTCTACCTTTTCAAGGGAGTCTTGCCATGTCTACTGACGAATTCATGAAACAGCAGTATCTTACTTTACGCACGGAAATCAGTGAATCGAAATCCCGGATTTTCTGGCTTGTCATCATTGGCGTGGCCCTCGTGCTGGTATCAGGTTTTTTGGCAGCGGAGTACCCCACGGCATTTGCCAATGCCGCGATTCCCTTTTTGCTGTTGGGGCTAATGATGTCCTTCATTGCCGAGGACAACAACATTTCGCGTGCTGGACGGTATCTGCGTGAACAGGTCGAGCCCCAGATCAAAGACATCACTTGCTGGGAACATTGGCTGGAAGGTCATCCCGAATTTCGCGAAGTGGATCATTCGTTTGTCATCGGATTCAGCGTGCTGTTTTTTTGTTTCTTTGCGATTTCGACGTCTCTGACTCTGGTCTACTTGGACCGGCAGATGTACTCGATGCTGACAGTTGTCGGTGCGGGGGTTGCTTATGTTCTGGCCGCTTTTTGTGTGTTGGTAGTTTTTGTCCGCCACCTTCGAGCTGGAAATCCCAAGCAGGTTTTTCCAGACGGATCCCAGTCGACTGAAGCACTGGTGGGGTGATTTTTTTAGAGGGTCTGGGGATGGGGGCCTGGGAGCTGGGGGAAAGCATTGCAGCTAACTACTAACCGCTTTTTCCAACAATCCGGTCGCTATCGAGATGAGGCTAACAAGGCAATCTGCCCATTGGTGTGGATTACTTCCCGATACCACCTTGCTGAATCTTTGGCGATCCGCTGTTGGGTCGCAAAATCAACATGCACCAAGCCAAACCGTTTCCCGTAACCATCGGCCCATTCGAAATTATCCAACAAGGACCAGAGGAAGTAGCCGCGCACATCAACCCCGTCGCAGATCGCACGGTGGAGTTCTCCTAGGTACCGGGCGAGATAATCAATCCGTTGGGGGTCATGGACTTCCCCATCGAGGGCTACCCAATCGATGTTGGCCATGCCGTTCTCTGTGATGTAAATCGGCGTTTTGTATCGCTCCCAATGGTAGCGGGGGCCCCAGTAGAGCGAATCTTCGCACACCGGCCAGTCAAACGCAGTTCTCGCAGCTCCCGGCGGATCCGGCAACTCCTCGTACGCACTAGCGCCGGTGCTCTTGACGTACGTGCCCGTGTAGATATTCAGCCCCAAGAAGTCGAGCGGAGCGGCGATCGTCTCCATTTCCTGCGGCGTGGTCGTCGGGACAGCTGAGCCGAATTCGCGAAGGCCCGCTTCGGGGTAGGAACCCAAAAAGACGGGATCATTAAACCAAGTGTTACTCCACAGATTGTCAGGCGTGCCGCTCATGGCCAGGTTTGCGGCTTCAACATCGGCAGCGCTCTGGGTGGCGGGCATCATGGCAATCCCCACTGGAGCCCAGCCCACCTGTGGAGGCTTTTGAGCCACAGAGCGAATCGCGGCTACGGCCAAGCCATGTGCCAGCAACACGTGATGGCTGGCCAGCAACCGCTCCTCAAGTGACAACTGAAGCCCCGGCGCATTGATGGCATCCACCAGCCCATACCGCAAGAACACTTGGGGTTCGTTTATCGTGAACCAATGCTGCACGCGGTCGGAAAGCCGCTCGACCACAACGCGGACGTAGTCGGCGAACCAGCGAGGGCTCTGGGGGTTGAGCCAGCCTCCTTGGTCTTCGAGCGCCTGAGGATAATCCCAATGAAACAAGGTTACCCATGGCTGGATTTGTCGTTCCATCAAGGCGTCGATGAGGGCATCATAGAAATCAAGTCCCCGTTCGTTGATATCCCCGTTGCCGGTGGGCAATATGCGAGGCCAGGAGATAGAAAGTCGATAATTGGGGATTCCTAACTCACGCATCAGGTCGCAATCCTCTCGATAGCGACGGTGATGGTCGCATGCGACTTGGCCTGTATCGCCGTTACGCACCTTTCCCTCGGCAGAGAACTGATCCCATACGCTCGGTCCTTTGCCATCGATATCGGCGGCTCCTTCGATCTGGTAGGCCGACGTGGCGACTCCCCAGGTAAAATCGGCAGGAAATACGCGAGGCTGTTCGACCATAAGGATTTGTTACCCTTTGAGTTCACGGAAAACTATGAGAGACTTGTAAGTGACCTACAAACTGACAATTGCGACTTCTTTTTCTTCAGAGATCTGTAATGTTGAATTTATATGCGAGTCTGTTTCTCTTGTGCTGTTTAGCGCTGTCTACGTCTCTAGCGAAAGCAGAAGAGGCCGTGCGGGTGATGACGTTTAATATTCGCTATGGCACGGCACCGGATGGTGATGACTGCTGGCCTCATCGTAAGAATCTTGTACTTGAAGTGATTAGCGATTTTGAGCCACATCTCTTAGGTTTGCAAGAAGCACTGCGCGGGCAACTGGATGAAATCGCTGTAGCGTTTCCTCAGTATGTCGCAATAGGTGTCGGCCGAGAAGCCGATGGGAACGGCGAATACTCTTCAATCTTGTATGACCGCAGGCGGTTTGACCTGCTGGAGGGGGAGACTTTTTGGCTGTCGGATACTCCCAACAAGCGAGGTTCGCACAACTGGGGCAATGAACTTCCCAGAATCTGCACCTGGGCGCGTTTGGTCGATCGTACGACCGGGAAGATACTGCATGTATTGAACACCCATTGGGATCATCAATCTCAATCAGCCCGTGTTGGCAGCGGTCGGTTGATTGCCGAGTACATCGCCAAGCTACCGCCCGAGGAACCGGTCATCTTGATGGGAGACTTCAATGTTGGCCCGGCAAACGAAGCCCGGCAGCCGTTCGCTGTGCTGGGTCTCAGAGAGTCATATCTTGTATTGCACCCTGAGGGTCAAAATATAGGCACCTTCAATGGTTTCCAGGGGACCACCTCGGGCGAGAAAATCGACGCTGTTTTCGTAAACGATCGCTGGGAGGTGTTGGAGGCAGACATCGTTCGTACCCAACGCGATGGTCGCTATCCGTCGGATCATTTCCCCGTCACGGCTACGCTTGAAGTCAAGTGATGAGCAACAACCAACCACTAGCCACTTATTCTTCGTCGTTCTTTTAGCTCTTCCTTGATTTCGTAACAGCGTTCTTCTGTGAGTGAATAGCGCAAAGTGAGCCAGATCGAGACGATGCTCAGCAGCAGTGGCAGACCGATCTCGACCAGTCGTAGGCGGAACAATGTCAGCGGGGCCTGTTTCTTGAGCAGTGCTGCGACAGCGAGCATTTCACTGGTTTGGCTTGCCAACTCTGCAGGGTTTGTAACTAATTCGTCCGCTTGCGCTTCGAGCGCGGCCGCAAGTTCAGCAGTTTTTTCCAGATTCAGTTTGAGTTGCCCGGTATTGTCGGCCTGGCTTGGAAGATCATTGATTCTTTTTTCAAAGTGATCCTTGAGCTTGGTGATATCTTTTTGAACGGTTGCAATATGTTTGTTGACGGCCGCAAGGCGTTCCGATGGGGGAACGGTAGATTTTTCCCACTCTTCGATATCTGCGTTGAGGACTTCTATGCTTCCGCGTAGGGAATTTGCTGAAACATTTTGCTGTTCATCGAAACTAGTAAACACTAAGAGTACGCCCGTGACAAAACTGGCAAACGCAGTTCCCATCTTAATGAACCACCAATAGACGCTGTAGTAGCTTCCCTCTGACCGCGTGCCGGTACGCAACTCGTCCTCATCGCAAATGTCACCCACCATGGACGAACCCAGGGTGAAGAACATCAACATTCCTGCCGAAAGCAACACAGTCGGAATGAGTACCAGGTAGGGAAGCTCGGGGTTGTAACAGACGATCTTCGTAATCTGTGCGGTGCACATCAGTAAGATTGCGATCAGCAAGGTCTTGTTTTTTCCCAGCCGTCGGCTGATCCAATTCAGCGGAAATACAGCGATGAGTCCGGTAACGGCCCAAGCGGTGCCGCCCCAGCCAAGTAGAGTGCCCGCGGCAACCTCATTGCCACCATAGAGATAAAAGATAGTGATGTAATAGTTGAACAGCGCGACGAAGTTGAATCCCATTGCCAAGGTGAAGATGATCACCACTAGGCTGAGAAACGTCTTGTTGCTCATGGTCGTTTGCATACTTTTCCAGAAGCCTGTTTTCTGCTGTTCTTTGACAGCCGAGAACGCTGGTTCGCGGAGAGAAAAGAACCACCACCAAGCCATGGGGGCTAGAATGGCGGCGATCAGGAGCGAAACATAGCGCATGCCATCGGCCACGTCTCCCCCAGGCCCGCGAAAGAAATCCATCCCCGCCAGCGCAATCAGCCAGGGAGTGCCCATGGCAAATAAGTTCCCCAGGAAGCTTTTAGCGCTGAACAAGCGCGTCCGCTCGTGGTAGTCGGGTGACATTTCCATGCCTAGGGCACCGTGTGGAATCTCAAAAACCGTGCAGGAAGTGAAGAAAACTAGAAGTCCCGCCAGTATGAAGCTGAGTTGGAACCAGTTGTATGCTGTATCACTTACAAAAATCGTCCGAATCCATTCGCCGCGAGGCACCCACCACATGGCGACAAAGCTAACGGCCACGGCCAGTGTGCCGATCAGGATGTAAGGGCGCCGGCGACCCCAGCGAGTGCGGGTGTTGTCGGAGAGGTGCCCAATGATGGGGTCCGAGACCGCGTCCCACAGCCGGGGAATAATCATGATGGTACCGAGCCAAAACGCACTGAGCCCCAGCGAGATATTGCCTAGCAGCCCCATGAGCTGCCCAGCGATATTGAACAGGGCAATCGGGATCACACCACCCATGCCGTAGGCAATCAATTGATTCCAGGGGACGCGATCTTCTACTGGAATGAATTGCCGCTGGTTAGATGACATGATGTGTCAAGTCTCAACGAAGAGACGCTTCCTGGCTCGATCCGCAGGATTCACGGATGACAAGATTCGAGTGAAGAGTTATCTTCACTGGAGCACGTTCAGGTTCTTTCAATCGCTGGCAGAGTAACTCGACTGCCTGGGCCCCCATGCTGGACATTGGGACGTGAACCGTGGTAAGCCTTGGCCTGGTCATGATGGCGATTCGTGTGTCGTCGAAACCAACCACGCGAATTTGTTCCGGAACGGAGATTCCTTTTTCGATAGCGGCATCAATAATGCCCGCCGCCATTTCATCGTTGGCTGCAAAAATGAAGGCATCCGAGGAAGCCCAGCTTTTGACCTTCTCAATGCCAAGCTCGAAAGCTTTTTCGTAACTAAAATCTAGATGATAAATGTCATTGGCGTCGACAGGTAAGGAGGCCTGACTCATCGTATCACGATAGGCAGCAAGTCGATCAATCGTATCGATGTTGGTTTTGGTACCTCCTACAAAGATGATGTGTTTTGCCTGTCGATCCTCGATCAAATGCAGCATCATCTCTTCGGCTCCATGTCTCTGATCGATTACGACACTATCATGCTTCACTCGATCAACCTGGCCATCGAGCACCACAAAGGGAATCGTGACTCCTGAGAGAGTTTTCTTGGCCTTGGAGTCGATCTCTGAGACCATCACAACGATTCCGTCAACTAAGCCATGGCTGGAGACAGCGGAAAGTACAGCGTGGCCATCGTTCTTTCCTCCTACCGATGAAACCATCAGTTGATAACCTAAATCGTGAGCCTTCGCGTTCGCACCTCGTATGATTTCCGAGTAGAATTCGCCGTGAAGATCAGGCAAGACCAAACCTAGAATGTTGCTCTGCTGAAGCATGAGCCCGCGAGCAAATACATTGGGCCGGTAATTGAGTTCTAGTATTGCCCCTTCGACTCGCTTGCGAGTCTTGTCGTTGACGATATTGCGACGGTTGAGTACCCGAGAAACGGTGCTGATCGATACGTTTGCCTTCCGAGCAACATCTTCAATCGAAGCAGGCATATAGTTCTCCGCTTAGCTACGCTGGAATCCCTTTTTCGAGCCATCGTAATTGACAGCGCTTTCAATCAATCATATTCTGCGATATAAGCCGTTGTCAACAATTGATGATGGCCATGAGTGACGGTTTTTTCAATTATTCGGTTTGCCGAGAAGTTGGAAGGATCGTCGCTTGCTCCTCCGTATATTCTCACTCGAACTCCTGGGGAACCTCATGCGAATTATCCAGTCATTCTGTGGCATAGCCTCGCGATTTTTTTGGATGGGCATGATGCTCGTTGCTTCAACTGTCAGTGGCGAACAAGATGTGTTGCGCTCCTCGGATACCACCAAGGCCATCTCCCAAGCTTTCAGCTCGGAAGATGAAGCCCTGCTTGATGAGATTCAAGAAGGCTGTTTTCGTTTTCTTTGGAAGGAAGTCGGTAGCCCCGTCCCACTCGTAAAGGACCGCCTCACGAACGACCGGGTTTCCAGTCTGGCTGGAGTCGGATTTCAACTCTCAGCGATTCCCATTGGCGTCGAGCGCGGTTGGATTACTCGCCAGGAGGGGCACGATCGGGCGCTGGCGATTTTGCAAGGAATCATTCCTCGCACAGACAACAAAAAATTCGGCATCTATCTGCACTATGTCGACTTAAACGAGGGAGGGATGCATCAAGACAAGGGTCTGCAAGTGCAGGCTAGCACTATCGATCACGCCCTGCTTCAGGCAGGCGCAATGACGGCGGCCAGTTATTTTGATGGGGAAGTCGCCGGTTTGGTAGACAAGATGGTGGCCGATGCGAATTGGAAGATCTACCAGACGCAGCCCGAGGGATTTGTATCCTTCGGTTGGCGACCCGACGACGAGGGGCATGACCTGGATAAGCCCGGCGATTTTCGACCCTGGAATTGGCACGATGCCAGCGCTGAAGAGCAGATTGTAACTTTCCTGGCGGTTGGAACTCCCGTTGCGGATCATACCGTACCTCCTGAAGTTTACTATCGACTGCACCGAGTGCTGAAGCAGCACAAAGACATGGCCCCCTACGCAGTTTCCTGGGGGGGCCCTGCTTTCACCTATTTTTTCAATCATTGCTGGATTGATTACCGCTCGTTGCGAGCAGATAGTCCGAGCGATTTTGGAGTCGATCAGCCCAGCATCGATTGGTTCGAGAATTCAAGCCGTGCGATGCTCACCCATCGGCAGCGTTGTATCGAGAAGTCGGATGAGTTCAAGACGATGGGCCCCAATTCCTGGGGGCTTAGTCCGGCAGCTGACGTGAATCCCGATGGAACCATGGGCTACATCGTGCAGTCGGTGCGACCCAACCTGGAGGAGAAGGATAATTTCTGTGGCGGAACAGTTACCCCTTATGCTGCTGGATCGGCGATCATGTTTGTTCCAGAGCTATCTGTCAAAGCGCTGCGTCATTTCCGTAATTTGAAAGATGAAGAAGGAAACTATGTGGTTTGGCGGGAATTCTCCAAGGGAGGATACGGCTTGCTCGACAGCTTTAATTTGGATCGCAATGAACAGCAAGGAACGCCTGACTACATCAGCATCGACGAAGGGCCCATGCTTTTGGCAATTGAGAACGCCCGCACGGGACTTGTATGGAAATTGTTTATGCAGCATCCGTCCGCACAACTCGCAATCGAACGGCTACGACTGAAGAAACTTGCAGAATGAAACGAATTTGATCATTCTTCACTCTTGAGTCGGAGGATCGTCGCTTGTGACTTCGAGTTCCACTCGCAAGTCTTGCAGCTTGGCCAGCATCTTCGCTTGCACTTCGGCGTATTCGACATCGCCATAGACGGAGTGCATCTCGTGCGGATCAGCAACCAAATCGAAAAGCTCCCACTCACCGAGCTTGTAGAAGTGAATGAGTTTGTAGCGGCCGTCCGTCACGCCATAATGTTCGCTGACATTGTGGCCGCCTCCTTCGTAGTAGTGATAATAAAACGAATCACGCCAATCCTTTGGTGGAGTACCACGGAGCAAGGGCTCCAAGCTCGCCCCTTGCATTTCAGCAGGTATATCGACATTCGCAATGTCCAGAAAAGTTTCGGCAAAATCGAGATTAGAGACGATTCTTTCTTCTATGCTGCCGGGCTCAGTAACTCCCGGCCAACGCACCAGTAGTGGCGCTCTCAGAGACTCTTCATACATGAACCGCTTGTCGAACCATCCATGCTCTCCCAAAAAGAACCCCTGGTCCGAACTATAAATTACTACGGTGTTTTCGGCCAACCCCGCTTCTTCTAGATAGTCGAGCACTTGTCCTACGCTGTCGTCGACCGATGAAACGCAACTTAGATAGTCCTGGAGAAACCGTTGATATTTCCAACGCACGAGGTCCTTTCCACTAAGTTTCCCTTCGTAGTACTTCTCGTTCTTTTGCAGATACGCTTCCTTCCAAGTCGTGAGTTGGTCGTGAGTCATCTTGCCATAAAACCAATCGCGGGCTCGGGAGTTGTTAGGATCGTTAAGCTCCGGTTGATCCCACGCCTTGATATCGGGACCGTGAATGCTCATATGCTTGTCATTGGCGATACGCATCTCCGCCTGTGCGGCTGCCGATGCACGGTTTTCATAGTTATCGAACAGGTTCTCTGGTTCTGGGTAGACCTGATTCATGTTGTCAGTAACTCGATCTGGGGCAGGATCCCAAGGTCGATGCGGGGCTTTGTGCTGCATCATCAACAAGAAGGGGCGATCGGGATCTCGGCCATGCTCCAACCAGGCCAGCGTCTGATCCGTGAGCAACTCGGTAGTGTATCCCAAATACTGCACTTGACCCCAAGGAGTGATGAACTTGGGTTGGTAGTAGAAGCCTTGGTGTTCCAGGATATGCCAGTAGTCGAATCCCGTAGGCTTACTTTGCCGCCCAAGATGCCATTTGCCGATTAGGGCCGTTTGATATCCAGCTTGTTGCAACAGCTTCGGAAACGTCTGCTGGGTTCCGTCAAACTCCTGGTCATTATGGTAGTAGCCGTTCTTATGGCTGTACTTACCAGTGAGAATACATGCTCGGCTCGGACCGCAAATCGAATTGGTGACATAGCAACGGTTAAACTTCATGCCTTCGTTAGCAAGTCGATCCAAATTCGGAGTCTCGATCAAGCCATCATCGTATGCCGAGAGCGCCTTGGTTGCGTGGTCATCGGTAAAGACAAATAGAATGTTGGGTCGCTCATCCGCAAGAGCAACCGAATGAAAACCCACTAACACAATCAATTGCAATAGATTGAGTGAAACAACGAAGATTCTTGCCATACGTAGAGTTCCTAGTTGTCTAAGAACGTGTTTTGAAATTCAGTAGTTCCCAATACGCGAGATTTCTAAAGGTGAACGCAAGGTCCCTCAGGACAATGGTTTTTGTCAAATCAAATCATTCTCCAAGGAGGGAGCCATGCGTTCACAACAGGATTATATCGTTACCAAGAATGAAGTACACGGCTATGCCAACGAT